>JBAUTZ010000377.1:0-19989 GCA_049582445.1 Burkholderiales bacterium | reverse complement strand
AGCGGCGGGAAGAAGAGCTCGCCGAAGGTGCCGAGAAACGCGGCCAACTCGGGCGGCAGCAGCGGCACGTGGTACTCCTCCTGGAACAGGAACACGGTCTTGTCCCAGCTGTCGATCTTGGTCAGCCCCGAGCTGAAGAAAGCCCTGGCGACGTCGTAGCGGATCAGTAGGTCGACGAGCGGCGTCAGCACGCCGAGCCATCCGAGCAGCTTGTTCCAACTGGCATTGGCGCGAGCGAGTGCGCTCATGTGTCGGCCTCTGTGCGCGCATCGGCGATCACGCCCGCTTCGACCCAGGCCGCGAGCGCGGTGCCGAGTGCGAAGTCCGGCTCCGCTGCGAGCGCCGCGTCTACGGCGCCGGCGAGCGGCGCCCCGCTCGCCACGGCCTGCAGGAACCGGTAACCGCCTGCCCCCAGCACGCCGACGAGGACGCGATAGTTCGGCCGATAAATCAGGATGCGCTGCGGCCCCGAATCGAGGTCGACGGAAAACTCGCCCTCGAAATCGTCCTGGTGCACTTCCCAGACGCGCGCCAGCGGCCAGCACGACGCCATGAGCGCGCATCCCGGCGCGAGCGAAAGGCGGAGACGTCCATAGGCCTCCTCGGGAACCGCGCCGAGGCGCCCTAAATCTAGTGCCTCGGCGTCGGCGGCGTAATGCGCGCGGTGGGCGAGCCATTCCATGCGCGCCACGTCCGCCAGGTATGGCAAGTCCTGCGTGTGCGGAAACCCCGCCACGAATTCGGCGAAGGATTCACCGAACTCGTTCAGGTCCCCCCCTACCGACGGATGAACCCGCAAGTACTCGCGTGCCAAGCCTTCGAAGAATTCCTCGCCCACGATCTTGACGACGATCGGATAGGCGCCCGCCAGCGCCTTGCCGGCCGCGCCGACCACGTTACCGCGGTACACCGCGAGGCGCGCGAGCACCCGCTCGGGAGCGCCGCGAAAGATCGACGCATTGGCGCGCGCGCCGTCGACGCTCCCGAGCGACGCGCCGAAAGCGTGCTGCAGGGCCCTGAGCTCAGACACAGGAGGCCTCCTCTTGCGCGCTGTGTGCGCGCTGCGCTTCGCCGAGCAGCACGTCGAGCGGCGGAATGTCGGTATCCCATTCGATCAGCGTCGGCACGTTGCCGAAGCGTTCGAGCGCGGCCTGGTACAGGCGCCATACCGGCTCGGCGATGCGGTCGCCGTGCGTGTCGATCACGCAGGTATCGGTGACCAGATGTCCGGCGAGATGGATCTCGGCCACGGCATCGACCGGGATCGAGCGCATAGCGGCGAGCGCGTCGCTGCCAAGGTTCAGCTGGTTGACGTACAGGTTGTTCACGTCGAGCAGGACGGCGCAGCCGCTGCGGCGCGCGAGGGAGCCGATGAACTCGCCCTCGGGAATCGCGCTCGCGTGGAATTCGACGTAGCTGGAGACGTTCTCGATGAGAATGCGTCGGCCGAGCGCCTCCTGCAGCTGCGACACGCGCTCGGTCATCAGCGCCAGCGCCTCCTCGGTGTATGGCAATGGCAGCAGGTCGTTGAAATGCCGCCCGAGCGCCCGCCCCCAGCACAGGTGCTCGGAAACGAGCGCCGGCTCGATCGCTTCGACCAGGCGCTTGAGCTTCGCGACGTGGCCGCCGGCCTCCGGCGCCGCTGAGCCGAGGGCTAGCCCGACACCATGCAGGCTGACCGGATAGTCCGCGCGCAGCCGCTTCAGCACGTGCTGATCGTAGCCGCCGGCGCCGAAGTAGTTTTCGCTGTGCACTTCGAGCCAGCCGACGTCCGGCCGGCGCTCGAGGAATTCATCGTAATGCTTGGTGCGCAGTCCGACGCCGACGCCGAGCCGCGTGGCGGCCCGGCGTACGGCGCGCGGGGCGTTCATGCGGCCGTGGCCTCAGCTCGGCTGCTTCTTCCCGCCCATGCTGGCGCAGGTACCCGTCTTGACGTATTTGAAGTCCTTCGGATCGTTGTCCATCTTCGACTGCCCGGCGCAGGAGTGTGCCGTGGCGTTGCTGCCGCAGTCGTTCTTGCCGGCTTTCGCGATGCCGAAGCACCTTTCCATGCCGGCGGGATCCTTGGCGTGTGCGACGGTAGCGCCCAGGGTGCCTAGGGCGAAAAGACCTGCCATGGCGGTGCGGATGATGGTCTGCTGATTCATCGATTCCTCCAGTTGGTGCTTGTCAGAATGTGCGGAGACGCCTGTCCCCAGACCTTTCGTCGGGATGACGAGGCGAAACTTACACGCCCGGCAATGTCGCGGCCGGATGCGGTAGCATCGCTGCTTTCCCGAAGGACCGAAACTGAACGAGCATCCCGGCAGTATCGGCAAGTACGCGGTGATGCGCGAACTGGGCCGTGGCGCAACCGCAATCGTGTACCTCGCGCGAGACCCCTTCGCCGGACGCGAGGTGGCGATCAAGGTGTTCCGGCACAGCAGCGACGATCCCGAGCTGCTTGGCGGACAGCATCGATCCACGTTCCTGAACGAGGCCGCGCTGGTCGGCAAGCTGCAGCATCCGCACATCGTCACGCTGCTCGATGCGGCGGTCGAGCGGGACTACAGCTACATCGTCATGGAGTATGTGGCGGGCGGCACCCTTGCGCAATACACCTCTTCCGACGCCCTGTTGCCGTTGGAGAAAGTGGTGGAAGTGGTGTTCAAGGTGAGCCGCGCGCTGGAGTATGCGCACCGCCAGGGCGTGATACACCGCGACATCAAGCCGGCCAACATCCTGGTGCCGCCGGCCTTCGACGTGAAACTGTCGGACTTCGGGGTCGCGATGCTCGAGGGCGCGACCCATACCGACCTGCGCAACGTGGGTTCGCCCAGCTACATGTCGCCCGAGCAGTTGACCGATCAGCCGCTTACGCACCAGACCGACATCTACTCGCTGGGCGTGGTGATGTTCCAGCTGCTGACCGGACGCCTGCCGTTCACAGGTTCGTCGCACGCGAGCCTCATGTACCAGATCGTCAATCATCCGCCGCCCGAGCTGCGCTCGGTACGGCGAGACCTTCCCGAGGCGGCGGAGGCCATCGTGGCACGAGCGCTGCAAAAGGACTTGGCGGTCCGCTACCAGAGCTGGATCGATTTCGGCAAGGACCTCACCAGCCTGGTGCGTCACATCGAAGCGCCGCGGGAAGGGTTTTCGGACACGCGCAAGTTTCACAGCCTGCGGAATCTGTCGTTCTTCCGCGATTTCCGCGAGGTGGAGATCTGGGAAGTGCTGCGGACCTCGAGCTGGCAGCGACTGCCCGAGGACACCGTGCTGATCCAGGAGGGGGAACGCGGCGACAGCTTCTACATCCTGGTGGAGGGCGAAGTCGACGTGACGCGCGGTGGGCGTCACCTCAACACGCTGGGACCCGGCGACTGCTTCGGCGAAATGCTCTATTTCTCGGGCGACGAAAGCCTGCGCAGTACGAGCATCCGCTCGCGCACCGAGGTGCTGGTGCTCGAGATCGAGGCCGAGTCGCTGCGAGCGGCGAGCGACGCCTGCCAGGTGCAGTTCAACAAGGCTTTCATGCGCATCCTCATCGATCGCCTCACCGCCGCCAACCAGAAGCTTTCCGAACGCTAGCCGATATGCACGACGCGACGCTGTTGCATGCTTTCCTTCTTGGGATCGTCGAAGGCCTGACCGAGTTCCTGCCGATTTCCAGCACCGGCCACCTCATCCTCGCCGGCGATCTGCTCGGGTTCAACGACGACCGCGCCAAGGTGTTCGAAGTGGTGATCCAGACGGGGGCGATGCTTGCCGTGCTATGGCAATACCGCGAGCGCTTCTTCCGCATCGACCTGCGGCTCTACCGCAATCTCGCAGTCGCGTTCATGCCCGCTGCGGTGCTCGGCCTAGCCTTCGCATCCGCCATCAAGGCGCAGCTGTTTAAGCCGGTACCGGTGGCGCTCGCGTTCATGGTCGGAGGCGTGGTCATCCTGTGGGCCGAACGCAAGGATCATCGCGTACGCGTCGACCGCGCCGACGAAATGAGCTGGCGCGATGCGCTCAAGGTCGGCATCGCCCAGGCCTTCGCCCTGATTCCCGGCGTATCGCGCTCGGGCGCGACGATCATCGGCGGCATGCTGTTCGGCCTGTCTCGGCGCGCCGCCACCGAATTTTCGTTCTATCTGGCCGTGCCGACGCTGGTTGCCGCGGGAGCCTATGACTTCTACAAGAACCGCGCGCTTTTCCACCCGTCGGACCTGGGGATGTTCGCGGTCGGCTCGGCCACGGCGTTCGTCTTCGCGTTCCTGTGCGTGCGCTGGCTGCTGCGCTACATCGCGAGCCACGATTTCCGGCCATTCGCCTGGTATCGGATCGCTTTCGGTCTCGTGGTGCTCGCCACCGCGTACGGCGGCATCGTGGACTGGAGCGCGCGCTAGCTCTGGATCCAGGGCAGTCCGGCGAGGCGCCAGCCACCGATGCGGTTGCGCTGCTGGTTCGGGTCCTTGTCGCCTTCGAATCCTTCGAGCACGTTGTAGCACTCGCGGTAGCCCGCCTCCGTGGCGGCGATCGCGGCGCTGTGCGAGCGGCCTCCCGAGCGGCAAATGAACATTACCGGTTCGTCCGGGTCGACCAGTTCGGCAAGCTGAGGCAGGAAGTCGGGATTGGTCTTGCCACCCGGGTACGTGCTCCATTCGACCGGCAGGCTGCCGGGGATGCGGCCGACCCAATGCAGTTCGGCGTGGGTGCGCACATCGACCATGCGGGCGTCCCCGGCCTGCATGAGCGCGAACGCTTCCTTCGGCAAGAGCGCGCCGCTGTAGGGCAGTCGCAGGCCAGCGGCGCGCTCGCGGGCCCTCGATTTGATCGCCTCGATATCATCCATTGCTGCTATGCATTATAGGGTCGGCAGGTCTCGACGAATCCTGCTCCTTGGTGCATCATCCGCACCAGAAAGGAGCATGAATTTCGAATTTGCACCGATGCGGTGCGTCCGGATTGCATAGAATTGGGCCATTTCCGCAAACGGTAGGGCGAATACCGCGAAGCAACATTTGGCACGGAACCTGCTCAATTCGACGCGTTCAGCCGGGGCAACCGGCTAGCGTTCATTTCAGACACCCACTCAGGAGATCGGAAGATGGCGATGACGGCGAATGACGTCATGAAGATGCTCAAGGACAAGGAGGTCAAGTTCATCGACCTCCGTTTCACCGACACGAAGGGCAAGGAGCAGCACGTTTCGGTGCCGACGAAATTCTTCGACATGGACAAGTTCGAGAGCGGTCACGCCTTCGACGGGTCCTCCATCGCGGGCTGGAAGGGGATCCAGGCTTCCGACATGCTGTTGATGCCGGATCCTGCGAGCGCGCGCCTCGACCCGTTTACCGACGAGGCGGTGCTGAACATCAGCTGTGACGTCATCGAACCGTCGGACGGGAAGCCCTACAGCCGCTGCCCGCGCGGCGTGGCGAAGCGCGCGGAGGCCTATCTCAAGTCCACCGGCCTCGGCGACACCGCGTACTTCGGACCGGAACCCGAATTTTTCATCTTCGACGGCGTGACCTGGTCGGTCGACATGTCTGGAGCATCCGTCAAGATCAAGTCCGAAGAGGCGCCCTGGTCGACCGGGACGGACTACGAATCGGGCAACATGGCGCATCGCGCACCGGTGAAGGGTGGCTATTTCCCGGTCGCGCCGGTCGATTCGATGCAGGACATTCGCAACGCGATGTGCCTCGCGCTCGAGCAGCAGGGAGTAGAGGTCGAAGTGCACCACCACGAGGTGGCCGCCGCGGGGCAGAACGAGATCGGCACGCGCTTCGCACCCCTGGTGCAACGCGCCGACTGGATGCAGATCCTGAAGTACACCGTGTGGAACGTCGCCCACTCGTACGGCAAGACGGCGACCTTCATGCCCAAGCCCATCGTGGGCGACAACGGCTCGGGCATGCACGTTCACCAGTCGGTGTGGAAGGGCGGTCAGAACCTGTTCGCGGGCAATGGATACGCCGGCCTGTCGGAATTCGCCCTCTATTACATCGGCGGCATCATCAAGCATGCGCGTGCACTGAACGCCATCACCAATCCCGGGACCAACTCCTACAAGCGACTGGTGCCCGGCTTCGAGGCGCCGATCAATCTGGCGTACTCGGCGCGCAACCGCTCTGCGGCCTGCCGCATCCCCCACGTGTCGAGCCCGAAGGGGCGGCGCGTCGAAGTACGCTTTCCGGATCCGACCGCGAACGCGTACTTGGCCTTTGCGGCGATGCTGATGGCCGGGCTCGACGGCGTGCAGAACAAGATTCATCCCGGCGATCCGATCGACAAGAACCTGTACGACCTGCCGCCGGAAGAACGCAAGAAGGTGCCAAACGTGTGCGCGTCGCTCGACGAAGCGCTCGGGTACCTCGACAAGGACCGCGCGTTCCTGTTGAAGGGCGGTGTGTTCGACGACGATCTCATCGACGCTTACATGGAACTGAAAATGGAAGAGGTGCAGCGCTTCCGCATGACCACGCACCCCGTTGAATTCGACATGTACTACAGCTCGTAATCCGTCCGGGTTCTTCCGACATCGACGGGAGGACGGGGTACCCCCGTCCTCCCTCTTTTTTCGGAGGTTTGCACGCAGTCGTTTCGCTGGCATAGACTTCGAGAGTTCGGTCAAGGCGGCTTCTCTCCCATGTCTCGGAACGCGCTGTTCACGGTCCTAATCCTGTGCCTCACGGCGGGCTACGCGCGTGCGCAGGGCACCCCGATCTACAAATGCATCGACAGCAGCGGGCGACCGCTTTACACGAGCGAGAAGTCCGACATGGTCGGCAAGAAATGCGAGCCTGTATCGCAAGAAGTGAATGTCGTCCCCGGGCAGAAGCCGCGGCCATCGGCGTCAAAGCCGGGTACGCCGCCGGGAGCCTATCCTCGCGAGACCCCCGAGCAGCGCTCTGCGGCCAAGGAAAAGCAGCGCGAGACGCTGGAGCAAGAGCTGGCAAGGGAGCAGGAGCTGCTCTCCCAGGCGCAGAAGGATCTTGCCGAGCAGGAGGCCGTCCGCTCCGGCAACGAAAGGAACTACGCTCGCGTGCTGGAGCGGTTACAACCCTTCAAGGACCGTGTGGACCTGCACCAAAAGAACGTCGACGCGCTGAAGCGAGAGATCGCGAACCTTTACAAGCAGTAGTTCACGCGGCGGGACGGTCATGACCGCCTCGTTCTCCGGCCTTGAGCTGCTTGCCACCGCGGTCGTGGCGCTCGACGAGGCGCTCGTCATTCGCTACGCCAATCCGGCCGCGGAGAACCTCCTCGAAACAGGTGCCAGGAGCCTTGTCGGGCAGCCGTTCCTCGGTTTTCTTGCCGAAGGCGACGAGCTGCGCTCGAGGCTCGCCGAAGCGCTCACGGTCCACTGGGACTACTCGGCGCAGATCGTGCACTACCTGCGCCCCGGGCACGATCCGCTGGAGCTGTCGTGCCTGATCACCCGCGCGGACGCCGGCGGTCCGATGCTGCTGGTGGAATTGCGCCCGATCGAGCAGCAGCTTCGGCTGGTGCGCGAAGAGCGGCTGCTGTCCGAGCAGCAGGCCAATCGCGAGCTGATCCGTAACCTCGCCCACGAGATCAAGAATCCGCTGGGCGGGCTGCGGGGCTCGGCGCAGCTGCTCGAGCGCGAGCTCGACCGGCCGCAGCTCAGGGAGTACACGCAGGTGATCATCAAGGAAGCCGACCGTCTGCAGACGCTCTTGGATCGGCTCTTGACGCCGCATCGGGCCCCGCGCCTGGCGCCGGTGAGTATTCACGAGGTACTGGAGCGGGTGCGAAGCCTGTTGCTCGCCGAGTTTGCGACCGGAGTGGAGCTGGCCCGGGATTACGACCCCAGCGTGCCCGATGTCTGGGGAGACAAGGAGCAGCTCATTCAAGTGGTGCTCAACATCGCGCGCAATGCAGCCCAAGCGCTTACGGCTGATGGCGGTCGCGGTGCCACCATCACGTTCCGGACGCGCGTGGTCCGACAGGTGACCATCGCACGGCACCGCTACAAGCTGGCACTAGAATTGCAAGTGATCGACAACGGACCCGGCATTCCGGAAGAAATCCGCGAGCGCATGTTTCACCCGCTCGTTTCCGGTCGCGATGGGGGCAGCGGGCTGGGGCTTTCACTTGCCCAGACGTATGTCCAGTACCACCGCGGCGTCATCGAGTGCGAAAGTCGGCCCGGACACACCATGTTCCGCATCCTGTTGCCACTTGCCGGATCGAATTAGCGAGCGACTGATGAAACCGGTCTGGATCGTCGACGACGACCGCTCGATTCGTTGGGTGTTCGAGAAGGCGCTGAGCCGCGAGGGCATCGAATTCGTGTCGTTCGCCTCCGCGCAGGAGGCGTTGGACGCGCTGTCGGGCGGCGCTCCACAGGTACTCATTTCCGACATTCGCATGCCTGGGCCTTCGGGCCTCGAGCTGCTGCAGACGGTCAAGCAGCGCTATCCGACCGTGCCGGTGATCATCATGACGGCGTACTCGGACCTGGACTCGGCGGTCGCGGCGTTTCAGGGAGGCGCCTACGAGTACCTGCCCAAGCCCTTCGACGTCGACCAGGCCGTTGATCTCATCCGCCGCGCGCTCGAAGAAAGCCAGCGCGAGGCGGCCGCAGCCGAGCCGCCGGTCGAGGCGCCGGAGATCCTCGGCCAGGCGCCGGCGATGCAGGAGGTATTCCGCGCCATCGGACGTTTGGCCCAGTCCAGCGCGACGGTCCTGATCACCGGCGAATCCGGATCCGGCAAGGAACTCGTCGCGCGGGCGTTGCACCGCCACAGCGCGCGTGCCGCGAAGCCGTTCGTCGCCATCAACACCGCGGCGATGCCAAAGGATCTTCTGGAGTCCGAGCTGTTCGGGCATGAGCGCGGTTCCTTTACCGGGGCGCAGCAGCAGCGCCGCGGGCGCTTCGAGCAGGCCGAAGGCGGCACGCTGTTTCTGGACGAGATCGGCGACATGCCCGCGGAGCTCCAGACGCGCTTGTTGCGCGTGCTGTCCGATGGCAGCTACTACCGCGTCGGCGGGCACCAGCAGATCAAGGCAAACGTCCGGGTGATCGCCGCAACGCACCAGAATCTCGAGGCGCGCGTGCGCGAAGGTACGTTCCGTGAGGACCTCTACCATCGCCTGAACGTCATCCGCGTTCGCATGCCTGCCCTGCGGGAGCGGCGCGAGGATATCCCTCTTCTCGCGCGCCATTTCCTCGCGCGCAGCGCGAAGCAGCTCGGCGTCGAGCCCAAGCGTCTTTCAGAGGAAGTGATGGCGCAGCTCGGACGGCTCGATTTTCCGGGCAACGTGCGACAGCTCGAAAACCTTTGCCACTGGCTCACCGTGATGGCGCCAGGCCAGGTGATCGACCTTACGGACCTGCCCGCCGAGTTTCGCGATCAGGCGCCGTCGGTGGCGAAGGAGTCCGACTGGATCGCTGCGCTCGAAGGCGAAGTCGAGCGGCGGCTTGCGCGCGGCGAGACCGGAATCCTCGACGCTTTGGGGCGCCAGTTCGAGCGTTCGTTGATCGTCAAAGCCTTGGCGCGAACGGGTGGAAGGCGCATCGAGGCCGCGACGCTGCTCGGCATGGGCCGCAACACGATCACGCGCAAGATCCAGGAACTCGGCATAGAGGGCCATGCCGAGGGGGAGAAGTAGGCGCTACGCCGACTTCCGCGCCGCCCGCCGATTGGCGTCGAGTTTCGCGTCGACCAGGGCGACGACCTCGTCGAGGGCATCGCACTTCATGCCCTTGTGTGCCGCGATCGTTTGCACGAGCCGGTCGACACGCTCGATGTTGGGCGCGCCGCCGAACAAGGCCCTCGCTGCCGACGACGGGCCCGTGAGCCCCTGCGCGGCGCCGGCGTATTTCTCGAACGGTACCAGGTCACGTGGGTCGGCGCCGAGCGACTTGCAGAGCTCGACCACCCATTCGTACACCGATCGAGACTTGTCCAGGTCCCCGTGCACGGTGTCCTTGATCGAGCGCATGCCGTCCTTCGTGATGCAGCGATAATTGCCCGCCATCAGCATGGCCCACTTGGCGAGCGGCACGAACACCGACTCGTGCACCTTGAGCTTCACTGGCAGCTCCAGCTTGGCGGAACCGGTGTCGAACCGGGCAGCCTCGATGTCCGACTCCAGCTTGCGCAGGATTGCCGTGTGCGCGTCGGACTCGAATCGCGCCGCCTTGAAATTGGTCGCCAATCGGACCTGCAGCACATTGACTTTCTCGTCGGGGGGCCGCGAAGCCTGCGGATCCGGACTGCACAGCGTCATCAGTGAAGGCTCAAACACGTCCCACACGGCCGGCTCCGTATAGCAGGCTCTGCATGCCTCGAGCGGTATGCCCGGAATGCGCGCCAAGTAGGGAAGTGGCGGCATGTTCATGATCGACATGCAGGGAACCCGTGCCTTGGCGGTCGCGGCGAGCAGATCGCGCACGCCCGGTGACGCATATTGCGGCTCCTGCATCGCCAGCGCGACCAGGTCGTAATCGGTTGGTCTCACGGCAGTCGGCCCGCCCGCGGACAGCTTTCCCGGCAGTTTGCGCGAGTCGATCTCGAGCGGCGAACTCATGCCCTTTACGGGGATCCGGACTCTGGTGCCCTCCTTGTTGATCAGATCGGCCTCGGCCGGGAGGCACACGAGCTTCACGTTGTGACCCGCCAGCAGCAACTTGGTGGCGAGCAATGAGCCGTAGGACGCACCCAGGATCAAGACATTGAAATTGGTTCGCATCGAGACACCTCCGCGATGACCTGAAGCAACCTCGATTTCACGATATGAAATCGAGCCCCATTTCGCGGGAAAGCCTACTCCGTTACTCTGGCTTTTTCATGTTGCGATGCCACATTTGAGTGCATAGAATGCCCTCCTTATGTCTACCCCACTTCCTTACAGCCTGCCGCAAGGCGTCTCCATCTCCGGCCGCGTGACGCCGGAATTCGCGCAAATCCTGACCCCTGAGGCACTGGCCTTCGTTGCCAAGCTGCACCGCGCTTTCGAGCCTCGCCGCCAGCAACTGCTGGCCAGGCGGGCCGCCAGGCAAAAGGAGTTCGATCGCGGCGTGCTGCCTGACTTCCTGCCTGAAACCAGGGCGGCGCGCGAGTCCGACTGGACGATCGCCGCGCAGCCGAAAGACATGCTCGACCGACGCGTCGAGATCACCGGGCCGACCGATCGAAAGATGGTGATCAACGCGCTCAATTCCGGCGCCTCGACGTTCATGGCCGATTTCGAGGATGCCAACTGCCCGACCTGGTTCAACATGATCGATGGGCAGATCAACATTCGCGACGCGGCGCGCCGCACGATCACCTTTCAGCAGGCGGACAAGAGTTACCGGCTGAACGAGCGCACCGCGGTGCTGGTCCCGCGGCCTCGCGGCTGGCACCTGGACGAGAAGCACGTGCAGGTCGATGGCAAGCCCGTATCGGGCGGCATATTCGATTTCGCGCTGCTGTTCTTTCACAACGCGAGAGAGCTGCTCGCGCGCGGCTCCGGCCCCTACTTTTATCTCCCCAAGATGGAGTCGCATCTCGAGGCGCGGCTCTGGAACGACATCTTTACGTTGTCGCAGAAAGAGCTCGGCGTGCCGCATGGCTCGATCAAGGCAACGGTGCTGATCGAGACGGTGCTCGCGGCGTTCGAGATGGACGAGATCCTGTGGGAACTCAAGGACCATTCCGCCGGGCTGAACATCGGCCGCTGGGACTACATTTTCTCCTGCATCAAGAAGTTCCGCTCAAACGAGGACTTCTGCCTGGCCGACCGCGCGCAGGTGACGATGCTGGCGCCGTTCCTGCGCGCCTACGCCCTGTTGCTCGTCAAGACCTGCCATCGGCGTGGGGCACCGGCGATGGGCGGCATGGCTGCGCAAATCCCGATCAAGAACGATCCGGCCGCGAACGAGGCGGCGCTCGAGAAAGTACGTCAGGACAAGCTGCGTGAGGTCACCGACGGCTGCGATGGGACCTGGGTGGCGCATCCCGGGCTGGTGCCGATCGCGAAGGAAGTCTTCGATAAGCACATGCCGCAACCGAATCAGTATGGCAAGCAAAGGCCCGATGTAACGGTCACCGGCAAGGATCTGCTCGATTTCCGGCCGGAGACGCCCATTACCGAAGTCGGCCTGCGTAACAACATTTCGGTTGGCATTCAATACCTCGGTGCCTGGCTCGCGGGTAACGGTTGCGTTCCCGTGTTCAACCTGATGGAAGACGCCGCCACGGCGGAGATCTCGCGTTCGCAGATCTGGCAGTGGATCCGCAGCGAGAAGGGCAAGCTCGACGACGGCCGCAAAGTGACGGTAGAGCTGTTCCGCAAGCTGCTTGCCGAGGAACTGCCGAAGGTCAGGAACTACCTGGGCGAGGATGCCTGGAAAGCCGGCAAGTACGAGCAGGCCGCGAAGCTGTTCGACGAGATCACCACGGGCGATTACGTCGAATTCCTCACCCTTCCGGCGTATCGGTCGATCGACTGAGCAGGCCGCGGCGGGTAGCATCTTGCGAGCATGAACCCGCCGCCGATCGTCAGGCCGACGCAGGATCTCACTCGCACGGTGCTCGCCGTGCTTTCGACCGGCGCGTTGATCGGCCTTTCGATCTGGATCCTGAAACCGTTCCTGCCCGCACTCATCTGGGCGGTGATGATCGTAGTCGCGACCTGGCCGCTGATGATCAAGGTGCAAGGCTACCTCTGGGGACGAAGAGCCCTGGCGGTCAGCGCCATGACCGTCGCGTTGCTGCTCGTATTCATCGTGCCGATCCTCCTGGCGGTCGTGACGATCGCGGAGAACGCGGACCGGATCACTGGCTGGGTCAAAACGCTCGCCGCGATGCGCGTACCGCCGCCCCCCGACTGGGTGGCGCGCCTGCCGCTTGTGGGCGATCGCATCGTCGCTTTCTGGCAGCAGGTCGCGGTCGAGGGCTATAGCGAGATGGCAGCGCGCCTCGCGCCGTACGCGAAGGACCTGGGGCGATGGATCGTCGGCCACGCGGGGAGCGCGGGCGCGGTGTTCCTCCAGCTCCTGCTTACGGTGATCCTCTCCGCGATCCTGTATTCGGCAGGGGAGTATGCAGCCGGGCGCGCCTTGCGTTTCGGGCGCCGCCTCGCGGGGGCGCGCGGCGAGAGCTCGATCATCCTCGCAGGCCAGGCGATCCGCGGCGTCGCGCTCGGGGTGGTCGTGACTGCGCTGCTGCAGTCGGTTCTGGGCGGCATCGGCGTGGCGATCGCGGGCGTGCCGTTCGCGGCGGTGCTCACGGCGCTGATGTTCATGCTGACGATCGCGCAGATCGGCCCTTTGCCGGTGCTGGCGCTTTCAGTGGGCTGGCTCTACTGGCAGGGGGACTCCGGCTGGGCCACGGCGCTGCTGGTGTGGACCGTCCTGGTTAGCACCATGGACAATATCGTGCGCCCGCTGCTCATCCGGCGCGGTGCAGACCTGCCGCTGCTGCTGATCTTCGCTGGGGTGATCGGCGGCTTGCTCGCCTACGGCGTCGTCGGCATATTCATCGGCCCGGTGGTGCTCGCCGTGGCTTTCAAGCTGCTCGAGGCCTGGACCAACGAAGCGCCGGAGTAGGCACGCCGCGCCGTTTCAGCGTACGACCCAACCCTGGCCGCACTTGAGGCAGCGCACGCTCATCGGCGTGCTGACCGGCGCGACGACGTCGAATTGCCCTTCGGCGCCGCAGGCGCGGCACGTGGCCGCTTCGGCGACGCGTTGCGCCTCGAGCATGAGCATGCGGTAGCGCCGCCAGCTGTACCAGCAGACCAGCCCCAAGACGTAAATCGCCACCAGCGTGAGCAACAGCCGCAGCCCCAGCGCGTGAAAGCTCAGATAGGCATTCGCCAGCGCGGCCGCCCCGAGCGCGCACAGGATGCAGGACACCAGCCACAGGTGGCTCTCTATGAGCTGGCGCTCGTACCAGCGTCTGAAGCTCAGCCTGCCGATGCCGCGAGCCGGTTCCATGGAGTGCTCTCGAGTATTCTACGTGCTGCTGCAAAACGACTCATGGAGATACGTAATGATCGAACTGTACATGTGGGGCACCGCAAACGGCTTGCGCGCCAGCGTCGCGCTGGCCGAATCGGGGCTCGAGCACCGCATCCACAAGGTGGACCTGAGCAAGGGCGAGCAGAAGAAGCCGGAATTCCTGAAGATGAATCCGGCCGGGCAGATTCCGGTGATGGTCGACTCCGAGGGCCCCGGCGGCAAGCCGCTGACTCTGGCGCAATCTGGCGCGATTCTTCTTTATGCCAGCGAAAAATCCGGCAAGTTCATCCCGAAGGACGCGGCGCGCCGGGCCATGGCCTACCAGTGGCTGACGCACGCCTTGAGCGACGTGGCCGGAACCAGCGGCACGATCTTCCAGCTGGAAAACGCTGCGCCCGAAAAAGTCGCCGCCAACGTCGACTTCTTCAAGAAGCGGCTGATCACGTACTTTCGCAACGTCGACCAGCGTCTCGCGGGGCGGGAATACCTTGCCGATGAGATCTCGGTGGCCGATCTCGCGCTGTATCCGAACTACGCGCTGCGCAAGGCGATGCTCGACGAGGCCGGCGGCATGGACGCGCTCAGGCGCTGGGGCGAACGGATGGCCGCGCGGCCTGGCGTGAAAAAGGGCATGCAGCCCTAGCCGATATCCGCGAGCACCGGCGCGTGGTCCGAGGGGCGCTCGAGCTTGCGCGGCGCCTTGTCGATGCTGCAGGCGATACAGCGGGCGGCGAGCGCGTCGGATAGCAGGATGTGGTCGATGCGCAGTCCGGCGTTGCGGCGGAACGCCATCATGCGGTAGTCCCACCAGGAATAGAGCTTCTCGGGCTGTTCGAACAGACGGAAGGCGTCCTTCAGTCCGATTTCGAGCAGCGAGCGAAAAGCCTGCCGCTCCGGCTCCGACACGTGCACCTGGCCCTCCCAGGCTTTTGGATCGTGCACGTCGCGGTCCTCGGGCGCGACGTTCAGGTCGCCGAGCACGGCAAGCCGCGGATGGCGCTTGATCTCTTCGGCCAGCCACGCGCACAGCGCTCCGTACCAGCGCAGCTTGTAGTCGTACTTGTCCGAGCCGACCGCCTGGCCGTTCGGCGCGTACAGGCAGATGACGCGCGTGTCCCCGAACGTGGCCGCGAGGACGCGCTTTTGCTCGTCGTCGTGCCCGGGAATGCCGACCGAAACCCCGGTCGGTTGCTGCGTCGCCAGGATCGCCACGCCGTTATATGTCTTCTGACCGGCATACGCGGCACGATAGCCCGCGGCCTCCAGCTCGGCGCCCGGAAACTTGGCGTCCTCAGTCTTGGTTTCCTGAAGGCAGATGACGTCCGGCTTTGCCTGCGCGAGCCATTCGGTGAGGTGCGGCAGGCGCACCTTGAGCGAGTTGACGTTCCAGGTCGCGAGGCGCATCTCTCGCGCGCAGCTTACTTAGACGATCCGGAGCTGAAGCGGGGTGCGTAGGGTCCGAGCTTCTGCGGCGCTTCCGCGGGCGTTGCGCCTGCCTGGTCGGAAGGGCCATAGCCTTGCGGGGCTTCGGGCGGCGCGCTCTGAGCGCGCGCCGGCAGCACGCCTGCCGCGGGGTAGCCGGCGATGTCGAGGGCGTCGTCGAATGCGCTCTGCGCGAAGCCGACCTGCTTCAGCTGGCCGACCAGCAGCACCGGAACCTGGTTGCCGCCCGAGACGCGCTTGAGCTCGTCGTTGGTCTGTTCGTTCCAGACCTGGATTTCCTTGAACGGCACGCCGCGCCGGTTGAGCGCCGCCCGAGCCTGCGCGCAGGCCTCCTTGCACGAAGGCGCGGTGTACAAGGTTACGGGCGACTCCTTCATCGCCTTCTCCAGCCCGAAGGGAGTGGCCTCGCTCTGCGTCACGCTCGCGCGCGTCGCGGGCGTCGTGACGTTGGTCGCGGAGGACGGGGGCGGGGTGTCGCTGTAGTGGGTGCGGCCTTCGGCGTCAGTCCAGCGATACGGCTGGGCATGCGCCGCGCCGCAAGCGAGCGACAGCATGAAAGCGATCGCGCGAAGGCCGAACTTCATGCGGAAATCATACCATTGTGACGCAGCAGCGCGTCGACCTTCGGATCGCGGCCACGAAAGGCGCGAAACGACTCCGCTGCCGGCCTGCTGCCGCCGACCGCGAGAACTTCGTCACGGAACCGACCGCCGGTCAGGGGGTCGAGCACGCCGTTTTCCTCGAACAGGCTGTAGGCGTCGGCGGAAAGCACT
This sequence comes from Burkholderiales bacterium, assembly GCA_049582445.1. GTDB lineage: Bacteria > Pseudomonadota > Gammaproteobacteria > Burkholderiales > SG8-39 > DAHVFK01. The sequence goes on along the minus strand of JBAUTZ010000377.1, from coordinate 3,825 downwards.
TCGGCCCACTTGTAGCTGTAGTACCCGGCCGCATAGCCGCCGCCGAAGATGTGCGAGAAGTTGTTCGGGAAACGGTTATAGGCTGGAGGCACGAGAACCGCGACGCGCGCGCGCACCTCGTCGAGCAAATCGAGCGCGCTGCGTGCGCCTTCGGGGTCGAAGTCGGTATGAAGCCGCATGTCGAACAGCGCGAGTTCGATCTGCCGCAGCATCATCAGGCCCGCGTGGAAATTCTTGGCAGCGAGCATCCGGTCGAACAACGCACGCGGCAGGGGTGCGCCGCTGTCGACGTGGCGCGTCATGTGCGCGAGCACGTCCCACTCCCAGCAGAAATTCTCCATGAACTGGCTGGGGAGCTCGACCGCGTCCCATTCCACCCCGCCGATCCCGGCAACGGCCAGGTCGTCGACCTGCGTGAGCAGGTGGTGCAGGCCGTGCCCGAACTCGTGGAACAGCGTGGTCACTTCGTCGTGGGTGAACAGGGCCGGCTTGCCGCCGATCGGCCGGGAGAAATTGCAGTTGAGGTAAGCGACCGGCGTCTGGACGAGCGTGCGCTTGCGCCGGCGCGTGACGGCGTCGTCCATCCATGCTCCGCCGCGCTTCGTTTCACGCGCGTACAGGTCCATGTAGAACTGGCCGACGAGTGCGCCGCCCGCATTGCGGATCTCGAAGAAGCGCACGTCCTCGTGCCAGACCGGCGCCGACGCGGGGCCGATGCGCGCGCCGTACAGCGTTTCCACCATCCGGAACAGCCCCGATATGACGGCGTCTTCGGGGAAATACTGCTTCACTTCATTGTCCGAGAAATCGTAGCGCCTGGCCCGCAGCTTCTCCGAGGCATACGCGATATCCCAGGCCTCGAGCGTTTCGATACCTAGCTCGCGGCGCGCGAAGTCACGCAGCTCGGCGACGTCGCGCTCCGCAAAGGGGCGTGCGCGCCGGGCGAGATCGTCCAGGAATGCCATGACCTGCGCCGGCGAATTGGCCATTTTCGGCACCAGGGAGACCTCGGCGAAATTGGCGTACCCGAGAAGACGCGACTCTTCCTTGCGCAGCCGGAGGATTCGGGAGATGAGCGGCGTGTTGTCCCACTCCGGCTTTCCGAACTCCGACGCCCGAGTCACGCTCGCACGGTACATCGTTTCACGCAGCGAACGGTCGTCGGCATATTGCAGTACGGGCATGTACGAAGGCGCATGCAAAGTGAACTTCCAACCCCGAACGCCATCCTTCTGCGCGGCTTGGCGCGCCGCCTCGAGCGCATCGTCGTGCAAACCCGCGAGGCGCGACTCGTCCTCGATGACCAGCGTGAACGCGTTCGTGGCATCGAGCAGGTTCTCGGAGAACTTCGCCCCCAGCTGGGCGAGCTCCTCCTGTATGGCCGCGAAGCGCGCCTTCTGCTCCGGTGGCAGCTCGGCACCGCCGAGCCGGAAGTCGCGCAGCGCATCGTCGACTTGTTTGCGTCGGGGCGACGGGAGCTCGCCGTACACGGCCGAATCGCGCAACCTCCGGTACTTCTCGAACAGGTTCGCGTTATGTCCGAGCTCCGTCCAGTACTGCGTGAGCTTGGGCAGGTTCGCGTTGTAGGCTTCCCTTAACGGTGGGCTGTCGAGCACCGCATGCAGGTGAGCGACCTGGCCCCAGGCGCGCGACAGTCGCTCGTTGCCGTCCTCGAGGGGCGTGATGAACGACTCCCAGGTGTCCGGAACGCCTGGCGCGGTCACCTGCGCGATCACTGAGCGTCCTTCGGCGAGAAGGTGGTCGATCGCGGGCGCAACGTGCTCCGGCCTGATGTCCGCGAAACGCGGAAGGCCGGAGAAGTCGAGCAGGGGATTCATGTTGATTTGGTGAGCTCCAGTGCGGCGCGTACGGTGTTGGTCACGAGCATGGCGACGGTCATCGGCCCTACGCCACCCGGAACCGGGGTGATCCAGCCCGCGACTTCTTTCACGCTGTCGAAATCCACGTCGCCGCAGAGCTTGCCGTCGGGCAGCCGGTTGGTGCCGACGTCGATCACGCAGGCGCCGGGCTTCACCATCTCGGCACTGATCAGTCGTGCGCGGCCCGCCGCCGCAATGAGAACGTCGGCGTGTCGGGTGACGCCAGCCAGGTCGACCGTCTTGGAATGGCAGATGGTGACGGTGGCATCCCTTTGCAAGAGCAGCAGCGCGGCCGGCTTGCCTACGATAGTCGAGCGCCCGACCACGACCGCGTGACGCCCGGCGAGCGGTACGCGTTCGTTCTCCAGCATGTACATGACTCCGGCCGGAGTGCAGGGCAAGAAGCCCGGCCGCCCCGCGACCAGCGCGCCCAGGCTCTCGGTGTGAAAGCCGTCGACATCCTTTGCGGGTGATACGGCGGTGAGCACGCGCGAGGCGTCCAGGTGGGCCGGCAGCGGCAGTTGCACCAGTATGCCGTGCACGTTCGCATCACGATCGAGCTCGGCGAGCCGCGCGATGAGCGCTGCTTCCTCGACGCTCGCCGGATATTCGTGCAGTTCCCAGCGCAGGCCGGTCTCCTCGCAGGCGCGTACCTTGTTCCTGACGTAGATGCGCGAGGCGGGGTCGTCGCCCACCAGGATTACGGCGAGGCCCGGCCGATGGCCGCGGGAGGCGAGCCGCTCGATCGCCGGTCTCGCCGAGGCGCGCAGCGTGGCGGCGAGCGATTTTCCGTCGATGATCTTCGCGGTCATGGAAGGCGATAGATACAGGAGGGCGGGCAGTCTATCATCGGGTCGCCGGGCCGCAATTGCACGATGCAAGATGGCGTTTTATAATGCGAAACAGCGCTTTGAGTCGCCTGCGCGCTCGTATTAAGCTGTCCCGCATCCACCCGCGCCCAAAAGGCGCGTCCGATGCAAAGAGCCACAAGCTTGGAGGAAGACATGTCCGCAGTCCCGCAATTGCCCGCGGCCAACGATCCGGATTCGCTCGAGACCAAGGAGTGGCTCGATGCCCTCGAGGCAGTGCTCGATCGGGAGGGACCCGAGCGTGCCCACTACCTGCTCGAGAAACTGGTCGACAAGGCGCGCCGCTCGGGCGCGTACATTCCGTTCTCGGCCACCACGGCCTACATCAACACCATTCCGCCGCATATGGAGGAGCGTTCCCCGGGCGACCACGCCCTCGAGGAGCGCATCCGCTCGTACTGCCGCTGGAATGCGATGGTGATGGTCGCGCGCGCCAACAAGAATGACGACGAGCTGGGCGGACACATCGCGAGCTTCGCCTCGGTTGGCACCCTGTTCGGACAGGGCTTCAATCACTTCTGGCACGCCCCCTCGGCCGGTCACGGCGGCGATTTGATCTATTTCCAGGGCCACTCCTCGCCTGGCATCTACGCTCGCGCCTTCATGGAAGGCCGCCTCAGCGAAGAACAACTGCTCAACTTCCGCCGCGAGGTCGAGGGCAAGGGCATCTCGTCGTACCCGCACCCGTGGCTGATGCCCGACTTCTGGCAGTTCCCGACCGTCTCAATGGGCCTGGGGCCGATCCAGGCCATCTACATGGCGCGCTTTCTCAAGTATCTGCACGCGCGGGGGCTCGCCGACACGGCGAACCGCAAGGTGTGGTGCTTCTGCGGCGACGGCGAGATGGACGAGCCCGAGTCGCTGGGCGCGATCGGCATGGCGGTGCGCGAAAAGCTCGACAACCTCATTTTCATCGTCAACTGCAACCTGCAGCGGCTCGACGGCCCGGTGCGTGGCAACGGCAAGATCATCCAGGAACTCGAGTCGGATTTCCGCGGCGCCGGCTGGAACGTGATCAAGCTCATCTGGGGCTCGTACTGGGACCCGCTGCTGGCGCGCGACAAGGACGGGCTGCT
>JBAUTZ010000376.1:0-1522 GCA_049582445.1 Burkholderiales bacterium | reverse complement strand
GGTGCGCAGCGTGCCGCGCGCCGCGGCGTCGCCGCCCGCCTTGAGCAGCCGCCAGGCCGACAGGCCCGCCACCAGGAACGCCGCGGTGAGGCCCGAGGCGAGCAGCATGTGCACGAAGCGGTAGGGAAACGACGGGTTGAAGATCACCGCCAGCCAGTCGCCGGCGACGAGCGCGCCCGCGGGCGTGTGCGCTTCGCCGGCGGGCGTCTGCATCCAGGAGTTGAGCGCCAGGATCCAGAACGCCGACACCGTGGTGCCGAATGCCACTAGCATCGCGGAGGTGACGTGCACCCAGCCCGGCACGCGGTCCATGCCGAACAGCATCACGCCGAGGAACGTTGCCTCGAGAAAGAACGCGGTGAGCACCTCGAACGCGAGCAGCGGCCCCGCGACGTTGCCGACGCGGTTCATGAAGCCCGGCCAGTTGGTGCCGAACTGGAACGACATGACGATGCCCGTGACCACGCCCATGGCGAAGGTGAGCGCGAAGATGCGGGTCCACAGCTTGTAGGTCGCGAGCCAGGCCGCGTCCCCCGAGCGCGCGTAGCGCACGCGGAAGTACACCAGCAGCCACGCGAGCCCGATGGTGATGCTCGGGAACAGGATGTGGAAGCCGATGTTCAGCCCGAACTGGGCTCTGGCGAGATGCAGCGCGTCGGAAGCGTCCATGGTGATCGTGTCCAGCAGGATCCGGTCCTCTTGCCGCTCGCTACCTGGAAATTATAGGGATTGCTGCGTTGCACCGCATGCCCCGTTTGATCCCCGTCAACACGCGTCAGTGTCACTGGACTAGGTTCGTTTCTCCAAGCGCGTCATTCCTGAACCGTCCGCAAGGAGGTCACCATGCAACCCACCCCGGAACACCTGCGCTGGATGTACGAAAAGATGTCGCTCATCCGGCAATACGAGGAGACCATGGCCAAGGTCTACCTGGAGGGCAAGCTCCCGCCTCACATTCAGAAGGGCCTCGCATTCGACATCGGCTCGGGGCCGGTGCCCGGCGAGATGCACCTCTCGGCGGGACAGGAGCCGGTGGCGGTCGGCGTGTGCGCGCACCTGAAGCGCGAGGATTCGGTGGTCGGTACGCACCGCGCGCACCACTTCGCCATCGCCAAGGGCGTGCCGCTCGATCGCATGACCGCGGAGATCTTCGGCAAGGAGACCGGCCTCGGGCACGGCAAGGGCGGACACATGCACTTGTTCGACGGCGAGCACAAGTTCGGCTGCAGCGGCATCGTCGGCGCGAGCATGCCGCAGGCCTGCGGCTTTGCACTGGCGGCGAAGAAGCTCGGCAAGGACTGGGTCTCGGTGGCCTTCTTCGGCGAGGGCGCCGCCAACCAGGGCTCGTTCCACGAGTCGCTCAACCTCGCGGCGCTGTGGAAGCTGCCGGTCGTATTCGTGTGCGAGGACAACAAGTGGGCCATCTCGGTCGAGAAGAGCGTCGCGACGGCGGTGCGCCGCAACAGCGACCGCGCCCCGGCGTACGGCATCCCCGGCGTGCACGTCGACCATAACGACGCGG
>JBAUTZ010000375.1:0-2598 GCA_049582445.1 Burkholderiales bacterium | reverse complement strand
GTCATGAACTTGCGAAGCTGCCTTGCCGTCCTTGGACGGTTCGTGTCGGTCGCCGCGCTCGGCGTTGCGACGCACGCCCTGGCCCAGGAACCGATCAAAATCGGCGCGTTTCTTTCGGTCACCGGGCCGGCCGCGTTCCTCGGCGACCCGGAGCAGAAGACGCTCGAACTGTACGTCGAGAAGATCAATGCCGCGGGCGGGGTGCTCGGAAGAAAATTGAAGCTCGTGTCCTACGACTCGGCCGGAGACGCGGACAAGGCGCGCACCTTCGTCAAGCGCCTGATCGAGGAGGACAAGGTGGACGCGATCGTCGGCGGCTCGACCACCGGCGAGACGATGGCGGTGATCCCGCTCGTCGAACAGGCGCAGGTGCCGTTCATCTCGCTCGCCGGCGCGGTGGTGATCGTCGAGCCGGTGAAGAAATGGGTGTTCAAAACGCCGCACACGGACCGCATGGCCTGCGAAAAGATCTTCGTCGACATGAAGGCGCGCGGCATTTCCAAGGTCGGCTTGATCTCCGGCTCGGGCGGATTCGACAAGTCGATGCGCCAGCAATGCATGGAGGTGGCCGGGAAGTACGGCATCGCGATCGTCGCCGACGAGACCTACGGCGCCAAGGACACCGACATGACGGCGCAGCTCACCAAGATGCGCCAGAACGCGCAGATCCAGGCAGTACTGAACGCCGGCTTCGGGGCAGGGCCCGCGATCGTGACCAAGAACTTCCGCCAGATCGGCATGACCGTGCCGCTGTACCAGTCGCACGGGGTCGCCTCCAAGGAGTTCATCAAGCTTGCCGGCGACGCCGCGAACGGCGTGCGTCTGCCCGCGGCTGCGCTGCTGGTGGCGAAAGCGCTGCCCTTCAACGATCCGCAAAAGAAGGTCGTGATGGCCTATGAGCACGACTACGAGTCGCGCTACCATCAGGATGTGTCCACCTTCGGTGGCCACGCCTACGACGGACTGTTCCTGCTGGTCGATGCGATGAAGAAAGCGCACAGCACCAACAAGGAGAAGGTGCGCGACGCGCTCGAATCGATCCACGGCTGGATGGGCGTCGACGGCGAGTTCAACCTCTCGCCCAAGGACCACATGGGGCTCGACCTCTCCGCGTTCCGCATGCTGGAGATCAAGAACGGCGATTGGACGTTGGTGAAATAGGGCGCCGCCCGGGGCGATGAGCGCGCAGCTGCTTCAGTACCTGCTCGCGGGTCTGACCGTGGGCGCGATCTACGCGCTGGTCGCCCTGGGCTTTTCGATCATCTACAACGCCAGCCAGGTCATCAACTTCGCGCAGGGCGAGTTCGTGATGATCGGCGGCATGGCGACCGCGTCCCTGATCGGCACGGGCCTGCCGCTGCCGCTGGCCGCCCCGCTCGCGATCGTCGCGACCACGCTCATCGGTCTGGCGCTGGCGAAATTCGCCGTCGAGCGCGCGCGCGGCGCGCCCGTGGTCACGCTGATCATCATTACGATCGGGGCCTCGATCCTGCTGCGCGGGCTCGCGAGCCTCCTGTGGGACAAGAACATCCATCCCTTGCCGCCGTTCAGCGGAGACCGGCCAATCGCGATCGGCGGTGCCACCCTCCTGCCCCAGAGCCTCTGGGTGCTTGGCGTCACGCTCGTCGTGGTTGCCGCGCTGTGGTGGTTCTTCAACCGCACCCTGCACGGCAAAGCCATGCTCGCGACCTCGCACAACCGGCTCGCCGCGCAGCTCGTCGGCATCAGCGTGCGGCGCGTGCTGCTCGTCGCCTTCGGCCTGTCGGCCGCGCTCGGCGCGCTCGCGGGCATCCTGGTGGCGCCGATCACCTTCACGTCGTGGGACGTGGGCGTCATGCTGGGCCTGAAGGGCTTCGCGGCGGCGATCCTGGGCGGCCTGGGCAGCGGCCCTGGCGCCGTGGTCGGCGGCCTGCTGCTCGGCCTGATCGAGGCCCTGTCTGCGGGCTACGTGTCCTCGGCCTACAAGGACGTCATCGCCTTCGGCATCATGCTCACGGTACTGGTGCTGATGCCGGGTGGTCTGCTCGGGCGGCGCTCCGCCGAGCGCGTATAGGGACATGAACGGGCGATGTCGCCGAGAATCCGCACCGCCCGCACCGGAGGCATGCTTGCGCTCGCGGCGGTGATCGCGCTGCTGCCGCTCGCGCTGGTCAACAACTACTTTTACGACGTCGCGATCCTGGTCGGTTTGAATGCGATCGTGTGCGTCGGCCTGAACCTGCTGATCGGCTACGCGGGACAGATCAGCCTCGGCCACGCCGGCTTCTTCGGGCTGGGCGCCTATGGCTCGGCGATCCTGACGGCGCGCTATGGCTGGCCGCCGCTTGCCGCGCTCGCCGCCGCAACCGCGGGCGTGGCCCTGCTCGCCTACCTCGTCGGCCGCCCGATCCTGCGGTTGAAGGGCCACTACCTGGCGATGGCGACGCTCGGGCTCGGCGTGATCATCTCCATCGTCGCGGCAAACGAGGACCGCTACACCGGCGGGCCGGACGGCATGAGCGTGCCGCCGCTCGCCTTGTTCGGCCATGCGCTGACGGGGGAGAAGATCTGGTACGCGATCGTGGGCGGGCTGCTGCTCGCCGTGGTGTGGCTTGCGCT
>JBAUTZ010000374.1:0-17677 GCA_049582445.1 Burkholderiales bacterium | reverse complement strand
CCCCCCCATACTTCTTGGACAGGATGCTCGTCATCGCCGCCGTCAACGTCGTCTTCCCATGGTCCACATGCCCAATCGTGCCAACGTTCACGTGCGGCTTGGTCCGCTCAAATTTGCCTTTAGCCATGACGCTATTCCCTGGGTCCTTGATTGCTACTTCTTGCTGCTGATGACCGCCTCAGCGACGCTCTTGGGTGCCTCGGCGTAGTGCTTGAATTCCATCGTGTAGGTCGCGCGGCCCTGCGTGAGCGAGCGCAGCGTGGTCGAGTATCCGAACATCTCGCCCAGCGGCACTTCGGCCTTGATCGCCTTGCCGCCCGGCAGGTCGTCCATACCCTGGATGACACCGCGTCGGGACGAGAGGTCGCCCATCACGTCGCCCATCTTTTCCTCCGGTGTCTCTACCTCGACTGCCATCACTGGCTCGAGCAGCGTCGGCGTGGCACTGCGCATGCCATCCTTGAACGCAAAGATCGCCGCCATCTTGAAGGCGTTCTCGTTCGAGTCCACCTCGTGGTACGAACCGTCGAACAGGGTCACTTTCACGTCCACGACCGGATAGCCGGCAAGCACGCCGTCCTGCAGCGCCTCTTGAACGCCCTTCTGGACCGCGGGAATGAATTCGCGCGGTACCGTCCCGCCCTTGATCGCGTCCACGAACTCGAAGCCCTTGCCCGCGGGCTGGGGCTCGAGACGCAGCCACACATCACCGTACTGGCCACGTCCGCCGGATTGCTTGATGAACTTGCCCTGCTGCTCGATCGACTTCTTCATCGTTTCGCGATAGGCGACCTGCGGCTTGCCAACCGATGCCTCGACGCCGAACTCGCGCTTCATGCGATCGACCAGAATCTCGAGATGCAGCTCGCCCATGCCGGAAATGATCGTCTGTCCCGATTCTTCATCCGTGCGCACGCGGAACGACGGATCCTCCTGGGCTAGACGACCCAACGCGACACCCATCTTTTCCTGGTCGGCCTTGGTCTTCGGCTCGACGGCCTGGGAAATGACCGGGTCGGGAAACTCCATCTTCTCGAGCACGATCACCTTGTTGACGTCGCAGATCGTCTCGCCGGTGGTGACTTCCTTCATTCCCACCGCCGCAGCGATATCACCGGCGCGCACTTCCTTGATTTCCTGGCGCTCGTTGGCATGCATCTGCAGCAGGCGCCCGATGCGCTCCTTCTTGCCGCGATTCGACGTGTAGACAGTGTCTCCGGAGGACAGCACGCCGGAGTAGACGCGGATGAACGTCAGCTGACCGACGTAGGGGTCGGTCGCGATCTTGAAGGCAAGACCCGCGAACGGCTCGGCGTCCTCGGCCTTGCGCACGTCGGGCTCGCCGTTTTCCTTCTGGCCTTTCACCGGCGGAATGTCGACCGGCGACGGAAGATACTCGACCACCGCATCGAGCATCGCCTGCACGCCCTTGTTCTTGAACGCTGAGCCGCACAGCATCGGCACGATCTCGTTATTGATCGTCCGGATGCGGATTCCCTTCTTGATTTCCTCGACCGACAGCTCGCCTGACTCGAGGTACTTGTTCATCAACTCCTCGTTCGCCTCGGCAGCAGCCTCGACCAGCTTCTCGCGCCACTCGTTGGCCAGCCCCGCAAGCTCCGCCGGGATCGCCTTGCGCTCGAACTTCATCCCCTGGGACGCCTCGTCCCAGTAGATCGCCTGCATGGCGACCAGGTCGACGACGCCTTCGAACTTGTCCTCGGCGCCGACCGGAATCTGGATCGGAACCGGGTTGCCCTTGAGGCGCGCCTTCATCTGGTCGTAGACCTTGAAGAAATTGGCGCCAACGCGGTCCATCTTGTTTACGAACGCGAGCCTCGGCACGCGGTACTTGTTGGCCTGGCGCCACACGGTCTCCGATTGCGGCTGCACGCCGCCCACCGCGCAGTAGACCATGCACGCGCCGTCGAGCACGCGCAACGAACGCTCCACTTCGATCGTGAAGTCGACGTGCCCCGGGGTATCGATGATGTTGATCCGGTGCTCTGGGAAGGAGAGGTCCATACCTTTCCAGAAACAGGTGGTCGCAGCCGACGTGATCGTTATGCCACGCTCCTGCTCCTGCTCCATCCAGTCCATGGTCGCGGTGCCATCATGCACCTCGCCGAGCTTGTGATTGACGCCGGTGTAAAACAGGATGCGCTCGGTGGTCGTGGTCTTGCCCGCGTCGATGTGCGCGCTGATACCGATGTTGCGATAGCGCTCGATTGGAGTCTTGCGTGCCACGTCAATGCCCATCCTATGTCGTTGCGGGGTCCCCTATATGGGGGCCGAAACCGTTAAATCCAATCCTTAGAACCGATAATGCGAGAAGGCCTTGTTGGCCTCCGCCATACGGTGCACTTCCTCGCGCTTCTTCATCGCTCCGCCGCGCCCCTCGGACGCCTCCTGGAGCTCGCCGGCCAGACGCACGGTCATCGACTTCTCCCCGCGCTTCTGGGCCGCCTCGCGGATCCAGCGCATGGCGAGCGCGACGCGGCGTACCGGGCGGACCTCTACGGGAACCTGATAGTTCGCCCCGCCGACCCTGCGGCTCTTGACCTCGACCAGCGGCTTGACGTTCTGTACGGCCTGCGTGAACACCTCCACCGGATCCTTGCCGCCCTTCGACTTGATCACATCGAACGCGCCGTACAGGATGCGCTCGGCGACCGATTTCTTGCCGCGCGTCATCAACACGTTCACAAACTTCGCAACGTCTGTGTTGTGGAACTTCGGATCCGCCAGGATCTCGCGCTTGGGGACTTCTCTGCGACGGGGCATGTTTTCCTCTTCCTCGCCTTATCAAGCCGCCGGCTTGGCGCGCTTGGCGCCGTATTTCGAGCGGCTTTGCTTGCGGTCTTTCACACCCTGGGTGTCGAGCGACCCGCGCACGATGTGGTAGCGCACGCCGGGAAGGTCCTTGACCCGACCGCCGCGTATCAGCACGACCGAGTGCTCCTGCAAATTGTGGCCTTCGCCGCCGATATAGCCGATCACCTCGAAGCCGTTGGTGAGACGCACCTTGGCCACCTTGCGCAGCGCCGAGTTCGGCTTTTTCGGCGTGGTGGTGTAGACGCGGGTGCATACGCCGCGCTTTTGCGGCGACCCGGCAAGTGCCGGCACCTTCGATTTCGGGCGCCGAGCAACGCGCACGCCACGGACTAACTGATTGACGGTAGGCATGTTTTTCCGTTTCCAGAAACGAACCGGGCGACTGCGGAAGCCACCCGCTGTCGCCCCAGGGTGCAAAAAAGAGGCCGGATTATAAAGGGGTTTTTCAGGGAGCGTCAAGGATTCTCCGGGACCAAGCAGCCTTCGCTCAGGGCCGTGGGTCGGGTACGAAGTGAAATCGCGCCGCCAGCTCGTTGCGCGCAAGTCGCCGTAGCGGCATCCGCGCCCCGGAAAAGGCGATAAACGTGGCCTCGGCGGCGCTGTCGGCGGGCGCCCCGCGTGCGTCGGCCATCAGCTCGCTCGCTGCCATCAGATCACGATCATCGAGCACCCCGACACCGTCCGGCGTCTGCAGGATCAGCGCGCCCCGCTCATCCAGCCACGCCCCTCCCGGCGCCCTTGCACGCCGACCGCAATGATCGACGACGACGTCGCCGTCGAGCCTGAATACGAGAGGGGTGTATTCCAGCCTTGCGTAGACGCGTTGGGGACCGTTCTGGAAATACCAGCGCCCGTGCGCATCGTGCGTGTAGTTGCGCGCAATGCATTCCCTCAGCGCCTGATTACCGATGCGCTCGAACTCTCCGGTCGCGGGGTTGCGCAGTCGCCATTGGCCGCGCGCATCGAGCGCGAGCCAACCGTACACGTCCGGCACGTTGGGCCACTTCGCAAGACCGCGCAGCACCGCCTCGTCCATCGGCGGCATTTTAGCGACGCATGCGATTTGGCCCCGGGCATCGCGGATAGAATTGAGCGAGGAGGAGCGTATGGACGCGATCGGACAGTACCTCGCCAGGCCCTGGCTGAAGTATTACCAGGAGGGCGTCTCCGCGAATGTCGACGTACCGCTCGAATCGGTCCCGCACGCGTTCGACAAGGCGACCGAGCGCGCACCCGACCGCCGCGCCGTCGTGTTCTACGGCCGCGAAATCAGCTACCGCGAGCTGCGCGACGCGACTGACCGGTTCGCCTGCGCGCTGTCCAGCCTCGGCGTACGCAAGGGCGATCGGGTCGCGCTGTACCTGCTCAATAGCCCACAGTTCATCATCGCTTATTTCGCGGCGCTCAAATGCGGCGCGACCGTGACGCCAATCAGCCCGGTCTACACCAGCCACGAGGTGCGATACCAGCTCGATAACAGCGGCGCGCGTGCCATGATCTGCCAGGACATCCTGTACGACAAGGTGGAGAAATGCGGCGCGTCGCTCGACTTCACGGTCGTCACCAATGTCGGCGAGTATCTGCCGAAGCTTAAGCGGCTATTCGGCAAGGGCCCGCTCGCCAAGCTTTTCTCCGACGTCAACCTGGGCTCCCCCGACATCCGGCCGGCGGCGAACCTGCATTGGCTGCAGGACTTGCTCGCCAGGCATCCACCCACGCCGCCGAACGTTGCGATCGATCCGCTCGTCGACGTCGCGGCGCTGCCCTACACGGGCGGTACCACCGGCAATCCGAAAGGCGTGATGCTGACGCATCACAACCTGATCGCCGCGCAGACCGGCGCTCAGGCGGCGTTTCCCGGGTTCGAACAGGGCAACGAAGTGATCATGGCGTTCCTGCCGTTCTTCCATATCTACGGGCAGGTCGTGATCATGCTCAACGGACTCACCCAGGGAAACCTGCTGGTGCTGTTCACCAATCCCGATACCGAAGCGATCCTGGCGGCGATGGAACGCTACCAAGCCACGGTGTTCTACGGCGTGCCGACGCTGTTCGAGTACCTCAAGGATCACAAGGACACCGACAAGGTGAACTGGCGCCGGCTCAAGCTTGTGCTCTCCGGGGCGGACACGCTGCACGAGTCGACCATGAACGACTGGTCGCGGCGCACCGGCTCGAGCATCATCGAAGGCTACGGCCTGTCGGAGACGTGCGCCACCAGCCACGTCAACCCGCTCCACCGGCCGAAGACCGGGTCCTTCGGCTGCCCGGTGCCGAACATGATGGCGGCGGTGATGAATCCCGATACGAGGGAATTCGTGCCACAAGGCGAGACGGGCGAGCTAGTGCTGAGCGGTCCCAACGTGATGACGGGGTACTGGCAGCGCCCCGAGGAAACCGCGCAGGCGTTCATCGAGCACGCGGGCATGCGCTGGCTGCGCACCGGGGACATCGTACGCATGGATGAGGAAGGCTATTTCCACTTCTACGACCGCTCCAAGGACCTGATCAAGTACAAGGGCTACTCGATATTTGCCAAGGATGTCGAGGACGTGCTCTACGCGCACCCGCAGGTCAAGGCGGCGGGCGTGATCGGCGTGCCCGATCCGTCGGTCGGCCAGCTGATCAAGGCAATCGTGGTCCTGCAGGGCGACGCGCGTGGCAAGCTGAGCGAGGAAGAGATCAAGACCTACTGCCGCGGCCAGCTCGCGGATTACAAGGTTCCGCATGTCGTCGAGTTCCGCGGCGAGCTTCCAAAGACCGACGTCGGCAAGGTGTCGCGACGCGAGCTGCGCGACGAGGGCGCCTCGCACTGAATTCGCGATGCCGGCACCTTTCTTCTCGGTAGAGCACCTTACCAAGCGCTTCGGCGGTTTGACCGCGGTCGACGACGTCGGCTTCGAATTGCGTCGCGATCAGATCGTCGGACTGATAGGGCCCAACGGCGCGGGCAAGACCACGCTGCTGCGGCTGATCACCAAGATCCTGCGCCCGGACGCCGGACGCATCGTATTCAACGGCGTGGACATCAGCGCGCTACGCCCATGGGACGTCGTGAACCGCGGAATCGCCGGCACATTTCAGAACACGCGTCCATTCCGCCACCTGCCGATCATCGCCAACGTCATGGTCCCTCTGCTATCGCCGCGGGCGAAGGGGCACGGCGAATGGGTCAAGAAGATCGAGGCCAAGGCAATGGACGCGCTGGAGTTCGTGGGCATTTCCGACATGGCGCTCGAGCCCGCTTCGGCGCTCTCGCAGGGGGACCTGAAGCGACTCGAGGTGGCGCGCGCGATTGCCACCGAGCCCGAGCTGCTCCTGCTCGACGAGCCCCTGGGCGGGCTGAACCCTGCCGAGTCGGACCTCCTCGCCAAGTCGATTCGCAGGTTGCATAAGGGCGGGCGCTTCGGGCGTCTTCATTCCGAGGGTCCGGCGGTGCTCATGATCGAGCACAAGCTCAAGGAACTGATGTCGATCGTCGACCGCGTGATCGTCGTCAACTACGGCGCGATCATCGCCGACGGTGCGCCGGCGGAAGTGGTGAAGAATCCGAAGGTGATCGAGGCTTACCTGGGGTCCGAGCATGCCGCTGCTTGAGGTAACCGGGCTCGCGGTCCGATACGACAAGGCGGTCATCCTCAATGGCGTATCGCTCGAGATCGGAGAGCACGAGTTCGTCGGCCTCGTCGGGCCGAATGGCGCGGGCAAATCCACCCTGCTGCGGGCCATATCGGGTCTGGTGCGCTTCGAGGAACGCATGAAGCGCGGCACTGCCGGCGAGATCTCGCTCGAGGGCGAGGTGCGCTTCGGCGGCGAGCGCATCGATCAGCTCCCCGCGCACGAAATCCGGCGGCGTGGGCTGGTGCATTGCCCCGAGCGCCGCCGCCCGTTCCGCGAGCTCACGGTGCTGGAGAACCTGCTTGCAGGCGCGTATCTTTCGCGCGACGCGGCCGCGACCGGCCGCCGCCTCGAACGGTGCTTCGCGCTGTTCCCGCGCCTGGCCGAGCGCAAGGACCAGGTCGCCGGCACGCTCTCGGGCGGCGAGCAGCAGATGCTCGCCACCGCACGCGCGCTGATGTTCGAGGCAAGGCTCCTCGCCATCGACGAACCCTCGCTCGGGCTCGCCCCCCGCATCCGTGAGGAACTGTTCGCCGCCATCGCCCAAATTCATGCCGACGGCGTACCCGTGCTCGTCGTCGAGCAGGAGGTCGGTCAGGTGTTCAAGATGGCGGGGCGGAATTACGTGCTTTCCCAGGGACGCGTGATCGCGTCGGGCACCGCGACGCAACTGATGGCCGACGAAACCCTGCGCGCCGGCTATCTAGGCCTGTAGACCTGGCGAGTCCGCCCCGGCGCGCGCAAAGTATCTGCGGCGCAGGTGAATGTAGAGAGCGAATCCCCACCAGCAGATGATGAAACTCGAATACAGCACCGTGACGAGGCCGACCAGCTCACTTATTGGCACCGCTTCCGAGAGTTGCGGGTCGACGGACGAAACCATCTGCACGACGTAACTCTGGAGGCTTTCACGCGCGAGCAAGAACTGGACTTTGTCGAGGGTATAGAGGGCGGTCGTCGCCATGACCGCCCAGTAGCCCCACCGCCGGGCGGTCCATAGTCCGATTCCAACCGACAGGAACGCGAAAACGTAGGTCAGGTGATAGATGACCATCACCTCGCCGCCGCGTACGCCCCCGAAAAGCACCGCTTCGGTATTGATCGACAGCAGCTCGAGCAGCGCCGACGCCATCATCAGGACCGCGGTAATGCGAATGGTCAGCCGGCCTTTGACCTTCGGTTCGATCATGCGCGCGCGCCTTTGGCATCGAGCGGCGCGGCGCACAGCCGGCAGGCGGAGCGCCACGAAGCATTCCTTTGCTTGCAACGGGGGCACTGGGTCTCGATCTTGTCGCGCACCCATGGCGTGAGGCCGCGCGGCATGAAAAGCAACACCAGCAGAACGATTACGGCGAATATCAGCAGCCGCAGCTCGCCGAAGGCCTTGAAGCTGCCGAGCCATTCGGTGAGCGGATAGAGGATGAACACCGCGCTCACCGGGCCGTAGATCGTAGCGACGCCGCCGAAGATCCCCCAGATCACGACCTGGAACGAGAGCGCCACTTCCAGCGTGGAGGGACCGGCCACGCGCAGGAAGTGGGCGTAAAGTGCGCCGGCCACACCCGCCGAGAAGGCCGAGATCGCGAACACCGCGAGCTTGTAGCGCGACGTGTTGATGCCCGAAGCGCGCACCGCGACTTCATCGTCGCGGATCGCGTGCAGCACGAGGCCGAACTTCGAATCGGCGATCTTCCACATGCCGAACACCAGCAGCAACATCAGTGACGCGATGATGTAGTAATTGACCGTGCGCGATACGGCGATCGAGCGCACCCCTCCGATACCCAGCTCGCCGCCCGAATAGTCCGGGAACGCAAACAGCACCCCGATCAGGATCAGCGGAAACGCGAGCGTTGCGAGCGAAAGATAGGAGCCGCGCAGGCGCAGGCACAGGAACCCCACCGCAGTGCCTGCCAGCGCCGCCACCGCAGCGCCCACGCATACGCCGAGCCACGGCGGCAAGCCGAGCTTGATCGTGACGATCGCGGAGGAGTAGGCGCCAGCACCGAAGAACAGCGCGTGGCCGAAGTTGATCTGGCCGGCGTAGCCGGCGAGAAGATCCCAGCTGGCGGCGAAAATGGCGAAGATGCAGGTCATGGCCACGACGCGCAAGAAATACGGATCGTCGTAGGCGACCGGCAGCAACAGCACGAACGCCACCCACGCGAGCGCGAGTGAGCGCGAGGGCAGCACCAGGACCTCGTTGCGCAGGTTGACCCAGGACCGACGCGCGGCGAACGCGATAGGGTTGCTCAACGTTCCTCCTCGAACACGACACCGAACAGGCCCTCGGGGCGCACCAGGAGCACGGCAACCATGATGGAAAGTGCCACGGCACCCTTGAGAAATGCCCCCTGCGGCAGAGCGAACACGGTGATCGCCTCGACGTAGCCGATGATCAGCGCCCCCACCAGGCTCCCCTTCAGGCTGCCGAGGCCGCCGAGCACCACGATCGCCAACATGGTCACCAGCGGGGTGAGCCACATGAACGGATCGACCACGAACACCGGCGCCACGACCACGCCCGCGATCGCGGCGAGCGCCACAGAGATCGCCACGGTGGCCATTGCCACGCGGTGCACGTTCATGCCCATCAGGTTGGCGACCTCGAGATCGTTGGCGGTGGCCCGGATCGCGAGGCCGAGGCGCGTTCGGTACAGGGTGAACCATGTGCCCACCAGCATCGCGGCCGCGACGACCAGGATCAGCAGCCGCTGGTAGGGGATGCTCACGCCGAACACGGTCAAGACGCCGTCCACCGCCGAGGGTATGCCGAGAAAGTTGCCTCCGTAGGTATACAGCATCAGCTCCTGGAAGATGAGCGCGAGCGCGATGGTCGCGATCAGCACCGCCGACTCGTGCTCGCGCACCGGCTCGATCACGAGCCGGTAGCAGAGCACCGACAGCGCGGTGACCGCTGCGACCGACGCCGCGGCGGCGAGCGCACCGGGGAGGTGGAAACGCACCAACAGGGTGTAGAAGCAATAGGCCGCGAGCATGTAGAACGCGGTGTGCGCGATGTTGACGATGCGCGCGACGCCGAAGATCAGCGAGAAGCCGATCGCCAGCAGCGCATAGACGCCGCCGTTGACCAGGCCGGTGACGAGGATGTCCTGCAGCATGCGAAAAGGCCGCGCGCCCGCAGGGACGCGCGGCCGAATTCAGAACGTCGCAGCTGGTGTCACGGCAGCTTGAACGGCTTCATGCCCTTCACCTCCGGCGGCCAGAACGGCACTTTCTTGCCGTCCTGCCATTGCACCGCGATGCCCGAGGTCTTGCCGACCGCCCAGACCGGGTCGTGTCGCTTGTCCCAGGTGAGCGTGGCGGCGGTGCCCACGTGATCCTTGAAGCCCTCTAGCACCGGCACCAGTTTGTCCGCATTGGTGGTGCCGGCCTGCTCGATCGCATCCTTGAGGAGCATGATCGCGTCGTAGGTCGCCGCGTTGTAGGTCGGCGACTTGTGGAAGCGCGCTTCAAACTCCTTCACGAACGGGATCATCTTGGGCGTCACCTCGACCATGCCGTAGGTGTCCAGCGTGGACACATAGTTGCCCTTGCCGGCGGTCGCCTCCCAGAAGCCGTCCTTCTGCGCCTCGACGTTGATGCCAAAGGCGATCGCCTTCATCTTGCGCTCGCCCATCTGCCGGCCGAGCACGATGCCGACAGGGCCCGACACCGCGGTGAAGACGATGTCCGCCCCGGCGCGCTCGATCGCGGAGAGCTCGGCCGTCGCGTCGGTCGCCGTGGGCGAGGGTTGCCACAGCCCGACCACATCCATCTTCATCTTCGGAAGGTTGGTCTGCAGGGCACCGACGATCGCCTGGGTCCAGGCCACCTTTTCGGCGAGAATCGCCACCTTCGGCGCGTCCTTCTTCAGATCTGCGCGGATCTGGCCCGCGATGCTGCCGAGCACGGCAAACAGCGTGCGCCCCAGGTCGGCCGACTTGGTCGGTGTGACACGGAACCAGTACTTGTAGCGGTCGTAGTTCGTCTCGACGTTCTCGCCGAGCTTGGCGTCCGCCGCGCCGCAGCCGAGGAACAGCTTCTTGTTGTCCATCGCGACTTCCTGCATCGCCAGCACCGCCTCCGAGCGGAAGCCCCCGACGATGAAATCCGCCTTGTCGCGCGTGATGACGCGCTCCATGGCATTCGTCGCGTCCGATACCGACTGAATCTCGTTGGAGTCGGCGCGAATCAGCTCCACCTTCAGCTTCTTGCCGCCGACCGAGATCCCGCCCGCCTTGTTGATGTCGTCGCGCGCCAGCTCGGCGCCCATCCAGTGGTTCTCGCCCTGCACGAACGACATCGGGCCGATGACCGCGATCTTGACTGTGCCCTGAGCCAGCGCCAGGGGCGCGGCGAGGGTCGCGGCCAGCGCAACGACCACGTTACGCAGCATGGAAGCCTCCTTTGGATTAGACTGTTTTCGGTTGTACCGGTCTGATGGTGCCGCAATTTATTTCCCCCGTCTAGGATGCCCCGTCAAGATTTCGTTTGTGCGCTGCGACTGCGCGTACGCTGGGCCGAAGTGGACATGCAGAAGATCGTGTTCAACGGCCATTACCTCACCTACATCGATACCGCGATCGCGGAGTACTGGCGCGAGATCGGGCTTCCCTACCCCGACGGCTACGTCGCGAAGTACGGTAACGACGTCTACCTCAGGAAAGCGAGCGTCGACTATCTCGGCTCGGCACGCTACGACGACGTGCTCGCGATCTGCTGCCGCGTCGGCAGGCTCGGCCGCACCAGCATGACCTTCCTGTTCGAGATCTATCGCGAAGAGCCCGATCCCGCGCCCGATCCGCTGATCACGGCCGAGTTGGTCTACGTGAACGCCGACCCGAGCACCATGCGTTCCGCGCCGCTGCCGCTCGAGCTGCGCGAGCGCATCGGCCGCTACGAACGCGTGGCGCCGCTATCATGAATTCCGGCGCGCCCCTGTACTGGGAAGACTTCGTACCGGGGGAAACCGTGGAACTGGGACGGCATACCTTCAACCAGGAAGAAATGATCGAGTTCGCGCGCAAGTTCGATCCGCAGCCGTTTCACATCGATCCGGTCGCGGCGAAGGACACTTTCTTCGGCGGGCTGATTGCGAGCGGCTGGCATACCTGCTCGGTAGGGATGCGCATCCTGTGCGAAAGCTACATCAATCGCAGCGTAAGCCTGGGTTCGCCGGGGCTGGACAACATCCGCTGGCTGAAGCCGGTGCGCCCGGGCGACACCATCACGTATCGGCGGGTCGTGCTCGAATCGCGCGCCTCGAAGAGCCGTCCCGACGCGGGCCTGGTCAAGTCGCGTACCGAGGCGGTAAACCAGCGCGGCGAGCTGGTCCTCACGATGGAAGGCTGGGGCATGTTCGGCCGCCGCCCCGTCAGTGATAGCGCTCGTAGCTCGCAAGGCTGATCAACAGGCGCGTAATGCCGTAGGCGATCCAGACGCGCACGCGAAGCCACAGGGGCTGACGCTTCCATTGCCGCGCAGGCATCGCTCGCGCCCCGCCGCGCTGCGCCTCGGCGAGGCTCGCGCGCAGCTCCCCGGCGAAATCCGCATCGTCGACGAACAGGTTCGCCTCGCGGGCCAGCAACAGGCTGAAGGGATCGATGTTGGAGGATCCGACGCTCGCCGCGCAGCAGTCGAAAACGGCCACTTTCGCGTGCAGGAAGCTGCGGTGGTACTCGTGGATCTCGATCCCGGCATCGAGCAGCGTCCCGTAGAGCGCGCGCGAGGCATAGTGCAGCAGCGCATACTCGACCCGTCCCTGTAGCAGCAGCACCACTTTCACGCCGCGCGCCGCGGCGTCCGCCAGCGCGCGCCGGAACCGGCGCCCGGGGAAGAAATACGCACTCGCGATCACGATCTCGTCGCGCGCGCGCTCGATCAGCTCGAGATACGCATCCTCGATGTCGCGGCGGTGGCGCAGGCTGTCACGCACCACCAGCGCGGCCCGCTGCGCCCCCGCGATAGAGGCGGGATCGGCCGGATCTCGGGTCGCGACCGCCTTGCGCCACCCGCGCCACCGGTGCCTGGAGGTAGCCCACGACACGCGCAGCCACAGGCGCGCCGCCGCCTCACGCAACCGCGCCGTGAGCGGGCCCTCGATGCGCACTGCGTAGTCGTAGCGAGGCGGGGTGTGCCCCGGCGTATCGTAATCGTCGATCACGTTGATCCCGCCGACGAAGCCGACGCGCCCGTCCATGCAGGCGAGCTTGCGATGCATGCGCCGCAGCCGCCCGCGCCGGAGGCTCCATGGGCTGATCTCGGGACGGAACACCAGCACCTCCGCCCCAGCCTGCTCGAGCATCTCGCGAAAGCGCGGCGCGAAGTCGCGCGCGCCGAAGCCGTCGAGCATCAGGTGCACGAGGACTCCGCGCGCGGCGGCGCGGGCGAGCGCATCCGCCACCAGGCTCCCGGTCTCGTCGTCGGCGAAGATGTAGGTTTCGAGGAACACCTCCTCGCGCGCCGCATCGATGGCGCCCACCAGCGCTGGAAAATATTCCACGCCGTTGCAGAGCAGCGTGAGGCGGTTGCCGCCGACGTACTGCATGGCGCTAGCGCCGCTTGGACGAGGAAGGTCGGCGCAGGTCCGCGCTCAGCGCGAGATGGTCCGACAGCAGCGACCAGGGAGCGCCGCGGTGAACCTTCGAGCCGAGCACGTCGAAGCCGCGCGCATAGATGCGATCGAGCTTCAGAAGCGGCAGCATGCTCGGAAAGGTACGCGCTGCGCGCCCTCGGTGGGTGATCGATGCCTCGGTCATGCCCAGCCGCTCCACCAGGATCGACGAGGCGCGCTGGCGCCAGTCGTTGAAGTCGCCGGCGACGATGATCGGCATGTCGCGCGCCGCGATTTCCTCGAGCCGGCCCGCGATCGCGTCGAGCTGCTTGCGCCGGCCGCGCTCGTGCAATGACAGGTGCACGCACACGCAATGCAGGTTCTTGCGCCATCCCGGCACCGAGACCACGCAATGCAGCAGGCCCCGGCGCTCGAATCGGTGATCCGAGACGTCCTCGTTGGAGGTCGAGAGGATCGGAAACCGCGACAGGATCGCATTGCCGTGATGACCATGATCGTAGACCGCATTGCGGCCGTAGGCATGCTGCCACCCGTTCTCCGCGAGGTACTCGTATTGCGGCGTGTGCGGCCAGCTAGCGAAACGTAGCGCGTGACGCTCGTTCAGGCCGAGCACCTCCTGCAGGAACACGAGATCGGGCTCGATCGCGCGCAGGCCTTCTCGCAGCTCGTGGATGACCATGCGCCGATTGAACTGCGACAGCCCCTTGTGGATGTTGAGCGTCGCGATGCGCAGACCGCGTACGGAGGACATCGGCTGGCTAGGCCTCGCCCGGCGCGGGCGCTTTGCTGAAGCGCTGTGCGAGCGCCCGGTACAGCGGCACGTTGCACACCAGCCGTGACACCCCCGTGGCGATGAGCGCGGCAGCCATCAGGGGCACCACCATTTCGTGATTGTCGGTCATCTCCATCACGATGACGAACGCGGTGATCGGCGCCTGGATCACGCCCGCGAAGTACGCCACCATGCCGAGCAGGGCGACCGCCGCCGCCGGCGCATAGGGCATGATAATCGCCAGGTTCGCGCCCAGCCCTGCGCCGACCGCGAGAGACGGCGAAAAAATGCCGCCGGGAATGCCGCTGACGTAGGACACCAGCGTGGCCAGCAGCTTCAGCGCGCCGTACGCCGCCGGCATCGCCTCCGTGCTCTCCACGATCTTGCGCGCTTCGTGATAGCCCGTGCCATAGGTCGTGCCGCCCGAGATGAGGCCGATGATCGCCAGCAGCAGGCCGCAGGCCGCGCCGAACGCCACCGGTCGCTCGCGCACGAACGCCCCCAGCCGGCCGGGCAGGCCGCGCGAGACCAGGATCAGCAGGTAGCTGAACAATCCGCCGAAAAGGCCTCCCGCGACGCCGCAAACGCCGACCGCGATCCAACTCTCGCCGAAGCCGAGCGATGCCGAGGTGTGGCCGAAATAGGTGTAATCGCCGAGCACGGCGAGCGAGGCAGCGCCTGCTACGATCACCGCCGTGAGGATGGTGCCGCTGGTGCGCGCTTCGAACGAGCGGCTCATTTCCTCGATCGCAAACACGATGCCGGCGAGCGGGGTGTTGAAGGCCGCCGCGACCCCCGCCGCGCCGCCCGCGAGAATCAGCCCCTTCTCCACGTCGTGGCGCGAGAAGCGCGCCAACCCGCCGATCGAATGCATGATCGCGGCGCCGATCTGCACCGTGGGTCCTTCGCGCCCCACCGATGCGCCCGAAGCAAGGCCGGCAAGCGTGAGCACGATCTTGCCGGCCACTGTACGCAGGCTGAGCAGCCGCGTGCGGGCGGCGTGGTCCGCGACCGACAGGGCGGCGATCGTCTGCGGGATTCCCGACCCCTCGCTGCCAGGGAAATGGCGCGTGACAGCGACCACGCCGGCAATGCCGAGCGGCGTGATGAGCAGCGGCAGATATGGCGACCAGCCGAGCGCGCGGTGCAAGAGCTCGTTGACGTGCTCGGCGCCGACAGCGAAAAGGATCGCGGCGGCCGCAACCGCCACCGCCCCGCCCCAGAAGACCACGCGCTGCAGCCAGCGACGCGGCGATATGAGCTGGTGGAACCGGTGTGGACGGCGCAGGCCCTGATGCGGGGCCTCTGGGTTCTCCTGCATAACAGGCGAATTTTACGCTGGCGACGCCCGTACACGCTGCGGCAGCATGGTGATCGCATCGCGATTGGACCACGACGCGCACTTTTGCGCCGCTTCGCGCCAAGGCAACCAGACATAGGCCAGATGCTCGTCCGCCGCCAGGTTTACCGCCAGGCGCGCCGGCACCTCCAGGCTGAACACGTGCTCGGTGTTGTGCGTCGTGCCCGGGAGAAAACGGTCCCGCCATTGCTCCCAGATAAGAAACGTGTTGACCACGTTCCATCGAACCAGCTGATCGCGCGCCGCCTCGATGCCCGTTTCCTCGAGCACTTCGCGGCGCGCGGCGTCCTCGAGCGGCTCGTCCGCGCGGTCGAGCGATCCGGTCACCGACTGCCAGAAATCCGGCCGCGCGGCACGCTGCAACAGCAGCACGTCGAGCTCCGGCGTGTGGATCACGACCAGCACCGAGACGGGGATTTTGAGGCTCATGTGATCTTCGGGCGGAACAGGTCGGGCAGCGCGATCACGTGCGCGGGGTCGATGAAGACGGCGAAGAACGGCCGCTCGCGCTCGCGCCAGTAGGGGGCGGTCGAACCGAGGATGTCGAGCAGCACGTCTAAGTCCCCCGGATGCTGCGTGCGCAGGGCCTCGAATCCCTCGATCAGCACGACGTGGCGGTCCTGCGCTCGCCACCCGAGGTCCTTCAGGCAGTCCTCGAGGGCGTCCCAGTTGCCGCCGAACCACCGGGGAAACGCGAGCGCAGCGGCGAATCGCGCAAGCAGTGCATCCTTGCCCGACGCCCCCGCGAGGTCGACGCGCGCGATGTCGAATCCGGCGCCGCGCAGCGCGTCGAGAATTTCATCGGTCCGCGCCGCCCGGTAGGTGCCCGAGCGCGCGGGGTCTTCAAGTCGGGCCAGCAGCTTGCTCTTCATCGCTCCCGGATACGCCTGAAACTGCGGTAGTGGTCGTCGGTGTAATACAGCTCGCCTTCGCGCCCGGCGACGATGCGCCGGGCGCCCCGGTCATGCGCGCCGGGGGTCGGCACCGTATATTCGCGATAGTAACCGCGCGGCTGCGGCGCAAGCCGTGCCTCGCGATTTCGGAAGACGCTGCCGTCCTGGGCGTACCGAAAGGGCCCGCCGCGCTGGATAAGCGCTATGGTGTCGCGCGCCTCGCGTGGCAGCTCGCCAACGCCGATTTCCCCGGGCGGCTGAAAGGCCGCGGCACTCGTGGCGAGAACGAGCGCGACCAGCCCCGCGAGCAGCCGCATCACGCCTTGGGCTTCTCCCTGAGCCGCAGACCGAGCTCGCGCAGCTGCTTTTCGTCGACCGGGCTGGGCGCCTTGGTCAGCAGGCACTGGGCGCGCTGAGTCTTCGGAAACGCGATCACGTCGCGGATCGACTCGGCACCCGCCATCATGGCCACGATGCGATCCAGGCCGAACGCGATCCCGCCGTGCGGCGGCGCTCCGAACTGGAGGTTATCGAGCAGGAAGCCGAACTTCGCGCGCGCTTCCTCCTGCGAGATGCCGAGCGCCCGGAACACCTTTTCCTGCACCTCGGCGCGGTGGATGCGCACCGAGCCGCCGCCGATTTCCCAGCCGTTGAGCACCATGTCGTAGCCCTTGGAGAACGCGCTTCCGGGATCGCTCGCCAGGAGGTCCTCGTGGCCGTCCTTGGGCGATGTGAACGGATGGTGCATGGCCGCCCAGCGCTTTTCCTCGTCGTCCCACTCGAACATCGGAAAGTCGACCACCCAGAGCGGCCGCCAGCCGCTCTCGGCGTAGCCTTTGTCGTGACCGAGCTTGACGCGCAGCGCGCCGAGCGCATCGTTCACGACCTTGGCCTTGTCCGCGCCGAAGAATATGAGGTCGCCGTTCTCGGCGCCCGTGCGCTCGAGAATCCGTCCCAGCACCTCGGCGGGCAGGAATTTGACGATTGGCGACTGCAGACCGTCGGGCAGCTTCGATCGGTCGTTGACCTTGACGTAGGCGAGGCCCTTGGCGCCGTAGATCGCGACGAACGAAGTGTAGTCGTCGATTTCCTTGCGCGTGAGATCGGCCTTCGGCACCCTGAGCGCGGCCACACGTCCGCCGGGCGTGTCGGCGGCGCCGCGAAACACCTTGAATTCGACCGTCTTCATCAGGTCGGTGAGCTCAGTGAGCTCGAGGCCGACCCGCAGGTCGGGCTTGTCCGAGCCGTAGCGCGACAGCGCCTCGGCGTAGGTCATGCGCGGGAACGGCGCGGGGAGGTCGACGCCGATCGCCTCCTTGAACACCGAGCGGATCATTCCTTCATTGATGTCCTGGATGGCGCGCTCGTCGAGAAACGAGGTCTCGATATCGATCTGCGTGAACTCGGGCTGGCGGTCGGCGCGCAGGTCCTCGTCGCGGAAGCACTTCACGATCTGGTAATAGCGGTCGAAGCCGGCGACCATCAGCAGCTGCTTGAAGAGCTGGGGCGACTGCGGCAGCGCGAAGAATTCTCCCGGGTGCACGCGCGACGGGACCAGGTAGTCGCGCGCTCCTTCCGGCGTCGAGCGCGTCAGCATCGGGGTCTCGATGTCGATGAAGCCT
>JBAUTZ010000373.1:0-1843 GCA_049582445.1 Burkholderiales bacterium | reverse complement strand
TTCAGCCGCGGCCTGTTCGGCAA
Source organism: Burkholderiales bacterium (assembly GCA_049582445.1). Taxonomy (GTDB): domain Bacteria; phylum Pseudomonadota; class Gammaproteobacteria; order Burkholderiales; family SG8-39; genus DAHVFK01. Next base: position 1,820 of record JBAUTZ010000373.1, on the reverse strand, counting down.
GCCTCCGAACCCGGCCTACATCGAAAAGGTGCTGAGGGACCTGTCGCTGTGGGACCGCAAGGACAGCAAGATCATCACCCTCTCGGGCGGCATGAAGCGCCGCCTGCTGATCGCCAAGGCCCTGTCGCACGAGCCGAGGATCCTGTTCCTCGACGAGCCAACCGCGGGAGTCGACGTCGAGCTGCGGCGCGACATGTGGCAGCTGGTGCGCGCGCTGCGCGACAGCGGCGTGACCATCATTCTGACCACCCACTACATCGACGAAGCCGAGGAGATGGCGGACCGGATCGGTGTGATCAACAAGGGGGAGATCATCCTGGTGGAGGACAAGGCCGAGCTGATGCGCAAGCTCGGCAAGAAACAGCTGACGCTGCACTTGCAGGACCGGCTGCAGCAGGTTCCTGCCTCGCTTGCCGCCTTCAAGCTGGAGATCTCGGCCGGCGGCAACGAGCTGATCTACACGTACGATGAGCGCGACCGGGCGGGCATCACCGCGCTCCTGCGCGAACTGCCCGCCGCGGGAATCCGCTTCAGGGACCTGCACACGACGCAGAGCTCGCTCGAGGACATCTTCGTCGACCTGGTGAGCGACCGCTCATGAACGTTCACGCGATCCGCGCGATCTACAAGTTCGAGATGGCTCGCACCCGGCGCACGCTCATGCAGAGCATCGTGTCGCCGGTGCTCTCGACCTCGCTGTACTTCGTCGTCTTCGGCGCGGCGATCGGCTCGCGCATCCAGCACGTCGAGGGGGTCAGCTACGGCGCATTCATCGTGCCGGGCCTGATCATGCTTTCGCTGCTGACCCAGAGCATCTCCAATGCGTCGTTCGCCATCTACTTCCCGAAATTCACCGGCACCATCTACGAGCTGCTGTCGGCCCCGGTCTCCTCCTTCGAGATCGTGCTGAGCTACGTGGGCGCGGCGGCGACCAAATCGGTCGTCCTCGGCCTCATTATCCTGGCGACGGCGGGGCTGTTCGTGCCGCTGCGCATCGAGCACCCGCTGTGGATGGTCGCGTTCCTCGCCCTCACCGCGGTGACCTTCAGCCTGTTCGGCTTCATCATCGGCATCTGGGCCGACGGCTTCGAGAAGCTGCAGCTCATCCCGCTGCTCGTCATCACGCCGCTGACCTTCCTCGGCGGCAGCTTCTACTCGATCCACATGCTGCCGCCGGTGTGGCAGACGGTTACCCTGTTCAACCCGGTGGTCTACCTGATCAGCGGTTTTCGCTGGAGCTTCTACGGCATAGCCGACGTGAGCGTCGGCGTCAGCCTCGGCATGACGCTCGCCTTCCTCGCCGCCTCGCTCGCGGTCGTAGCCTGGATCTTCAAGACCGGTTACCGTCTCAAGACATAGCCATGCCCAACCCGATCCCCGCCCTGTCGCTCCTCGAAACGCGCGTTCTCGGCACCCTGGCCGAAAAGGAGCGAACGGTCTCCGACGCCTATCCGCTGACCCTCAATGCCCTGGTCTCCGGCTGCAACCAGAAGACCAGCCGGGACCCGGTAATGCAGGCCACGGAGTCCGAGGTCCAGGGGGCGATCGACAGCCTGAAGAGCTACAACCTGGTGGTGGAATCAAGCGGCGGCCGCGTCGCCCGCTACGCCCACAACATGGAGCGCTCGCTGCAGGCGCCCACCCAGTCGACGGCCCTGCTCACCGCCCTCATGCTGCGCGGCCCGCAGACCGCGGGGGAGCTGCGCATCGCTTGCGAACGGCTGCACCACTTTGCCGACATCTCCGCGGTGGAAGGCTTCCTGAACGAGCTGGCGGCCCGGCCCGCGGGCGCCCTGGTCGTGCAGTTGCCGCGCCTGCCC
>JBAUTZ010000372.1:0-1784 GCA_049582445.1 Burkholderiales bacterium | reverse complement strand
GCCGCGGCGCGTGCCTCGTCGCCGTAGACGCTCACGAAGGCATGCAGCTTCGCGTCGTGCCGCGCGATGCGCTCGATCAGGCTTTCTACCAGCGCGCTCGAGGTCAGCGATCCGCCGGCCAGAGCCGCGATCAGGCGGTGGACCGGCAGCGCGGCGGGGCTGTCCTGCTCGATCGGCACCGGCGTCCCTCGGAGCAGATGGCGCTACTTACGGCTGCCCTGCTTGGCGGCCCGACGTTCCTTCTCGAGCCGCGTGACCTTGTCGAGCTCCCTCTGCTTCGCGTCCCTGCGCGCCTGCATCTGCAGCTTCAGCTGTTCCTCCGTCGGAGGCTCCCAGTCGAGGAACTTGGGCCTCGTCCGCAGGAAATAGGCGCTGGAAGACTCCTTGGGCTTCTTCACCTTCTCCATATCAGGGAAGCCGCCCTCCGGAACGCTGCGGGTCGCCCAGCACTCGGGTCGCTGCGCCACGCTTCTTCGGGGACTCGCGCAGGGTGGTATACATTCCTCGCACGGTTCGCACTTCGCGCCCTGGAGCAACGCTCGGGGTATCGCCCTCGAGTACACCGCACCAGAAGGCGCCCTTGTTCGTCCTCGCGTCGCTTGCATCCATGCTCGCCTGCCTCCTTTGGGCCTCTCGACGCGTAGTCTAGACCTACCTGGGCCCTCCGACCGGCCCTCGCGCGTGAAAAAGCGTATCTGACCCCATTTTTCGCGGCGGGCCGGGTCAGTATGATGCGCATTCCGTGGAAGGAGAGGGAGCCATGCGCTACGAATTTTATTACTGGCCATCGATTCAGGGCCGCGGCGAATTCGTGCGGCTCGCGCTCGAGGACGCGGGCACCGCTTACGTCGACGTGGCGCGCCGGCCGCGCGGTATGGCGGCGATGCTGCGCCTCATGGAAAGCGGCTCGCCGAAGCAGCCGCCGTTCGCGCCGCCCTTTCTGAAAGCGGGCCGGCTCGTCATTGCGCAGACCGCGAACATCCTCCTTTTCCTCGGCCCGCGCCTCGGCCTCGCGCCGAAAAGCGAAGCCGGCCGGCTGTGGGTGCATCAGCTGCAGCTCACGATCGCCGACTGGGTGACCGAGGCGCACGACGTCCACCACCCGGTCGGCACCGGCCTGTACTACGAGGACCAGAAGCGCGAGGCGAAGCGCCGCGCGCGCGAGTTCCGCGCAAGCCGCATGCCCAAGTTCCTCGATTACTTCGGCGAAGTCGTCGCGCGCGCTCGCGGCGCGCGCGTCACCTACGCCGACCTTTCCATGTTCCAGATGATCGCCGGCCTGCGCTACGCCTTTCCGCGCGCCATGGCGCGTCTCGAGCGGCGCCGCGCCTGGGTCGCTGCCCTGCACGACCGCATCGCCGCGCGCCCGCGCATCCGCGCCTACCTCGCTTCGCCGCGGCGCATTCCGTTCAACGAGCACGGCATATTCCGTCACTACCCGGAGCTCGACGATTAGGGCAGCGGGCGTATTTCTCAGCCGGCGGCGGCGAGCGAGGCGCCGCCATGCGATCATCCGTCCGATGCAGCCCGCCCGAATCTTGCAGGATTGAATGGGAACGCAAAGCGCCGAAAAAACGATCATCCTGAATCAGCCGCCCGACGCGCCGATTCCCGCGAGCGTCGTGGTCCTCAGGCTGCAGGAATTCGGCCGCAAGCCGGTGGCCGAGCAGGCGAGATTGAAGGGGCAGCTCGAAGCGCTCGCGGCCAAGGCGCTGCAGCCGCTCGCCGCCGGCGACCGCATCGTGCTCGAGGCGCCGGACGCGCTCGCCGTGGTGGTGCTCGAG
>JBAUTZ010000371.1:0-3137 GCA_049582445.1 Burkholderiales bacterium | reverse complement strand
GTGTGGCGGCCGCCATGCGCCAGGGCTCGCGCGCCACGCGCTCGCCCCCGGGTGCGGCCAGCGCACGGAGATGCCCGATGCGCTTCCAGCGCGCGCCGTCGACCTGCAGCAGCTCGCCGCCCCACATGCCGCCGTCCGTTCCCAGGCCGATACCGTCGAGCGCGATGCCGAGCAGCGGCTCCATCACGCCGTGCTCGGCGGCGATGGCGGCGATGTGCGCGTGGTGGTGCTGCACACCGACGAGCGGCAGGCCGCGCACCTGCGCGTATTCCACGCCGAGCCGCGTGCTGAAGAAATCCGGATGCAAATCGTGCGCCACGATCTCGGGCTCGATCGCGAGCAGGTCGCACAGGCGATCGACCGTTTCTTCCAGCGCGCGGCAGGTTGCGGCGTTGTCCAGGTCGCCCACGTGCGGAGAGAGGAAAGCCTCGCTGCCACGCGTCAGGCAAACGGTGTTCTTGAGGTAGCCGCCCATGGCGAGCACGCTCGGGCCTTCCGTCGGCAGCTCGATCGGCTGAGGCGTGTAGCCGCGCGCGCGGCGGATGAAGACACCGTCCCGCAGTACCGAATCGTCGCAGCGCGCCACGATGCCGCGGTCGTGCAACAGGAACGCGTCGGCGATCCCCCCGAGCCGCGCGTATGCCTCGGCATCGTCGCGCACGATCGGCTCGCCGCACGGGTTCGCGCTCGTCATCACCAGCGCGAGTGGTTGCGGCTCGGCGAGCCATGCCGTTCCGGCTGGCCGGCCCGCGGCTTCGTGGAAAAGAAGGTAGTGCAGCGGCGCGTAGGCCAGCATGGCGCCGAGCGCGCCGAGGCCCGGCGCCACGTCGGGAAGCAGCGCGTCGCAGCGCGAGGTCTTGGCGAGCAGCACGACCGGCCGCGCGCGGCTCTCCAGCAGCGCGCGCTCGCCATCGGATGCGATCGCAAGCCCCGCGAGCGACTCGACGTTCGCCAGCATGACGGCGAAGGGCTTCTCTTCGCGCTGCTTGCGCGAGCGCAGGCGCAAGACGCTCGCGGAGTTGCGCGCATCGCAGGCGAGGTGATAGCCGCCGAGCCCCTTCACGGCAAGGATCTCGCCGGCAAGAAACCTTGCGAGCGCACCCGCTATCGGGTCGGCCTGCGCCGTCGGGCGGCCGGCAGCGTCGGTAAGCGCGAGCCGCGGGCCGCATACCGGACACGCGTTCGGCTGGGCGTGGAATCGCCGGTCGGCAGGGTCCTGGTACTCGGCCCGGCACGCGGGGCACTGGGTAAATCGCGCCATCGTGGTCTGCGGGCGGTCATAGGGCAGCGCGCGCGTGATCGTGTAGCGCGGCCCGCAGTGCGTGCAATTGATGAACGCGTAACGGTAGCGGCGGTCACGCGGGTCGAAGAGCTCGGCGAGGCATGCATCGCACACCGCGACGTCCGGGGTGACCGTAGTGCGCACCGCGCCGCCGCGGCTCTCGCGGATCGCGAAGACCGGCGCGCGCGCGTCGGACTCGGCCTGCTCGGCCAGCACTGCGCTGATGCGCGCGAGCGGCGGCGCCTCGCGCGTAAGGCGCGCGATCAGCTTGTCCACCGCACGCGCATCGCCCTGCAGATCGATCTCGACGCCCTCGGCGTCGTTGCGCACCCACCCGGCGAGCGCGAGCTCCTGCGCCAGGCGGTAGACAAACGGACGGAAGCCCACACCCTGCACTTCGCCGCGCACGCGGAGGCGGCGCCGGACCGGTGCGCTCGCCGCGAGCGTCATTGACGCGCGTCCTGCGCGCCGCGCTGCAGCCAGTCGAGCCACCCCTGCATGCCGTCGCCGGATACGCTCGACACCTTGAGCACCTCGATGCCGGGGTTCGCGCGCCGCGCATAGCCAATGCACTTGTCGACGTCGAACGAGACGTACGGCAGGAGATCGGTCTTGTGCACGATCATGAGGTCTGAGGCACGGAACATGTTCGGGTACTTGAGCGGCTTGTCCTCGCCTTCCGTGACCGACAGGATCACTACCTTGTGCGCCTCGCCCAGGTCGAAGTCGGCCGGACACACTAGGTTGCCGACGTTCTCGATCATGACGAGCGCCCCACGCGCCGGCGCGAGATCCGCCATGGCGTGCCCGACCCTGTGCGCGTCGAGGTGGCAGCCCTTGCCGGTGTTGATCTGGATCGCCGGAGCGCCGGAGGCACGGATACGCTCGGCGTCGATGCTGGTCTGCTGGTCGCCCTCGATCACGGCAACCGGGAGACGGTCGGCCAGCGCTTCGATCGTCTTGACGAGCAGCGTGGTCTTGCCCGCGCCCGGGCTCGACACGAGATTCAGCGCGAACACGCCACGCGCGGCGAGCCAGCGGCGGTTCTCGGCCGCGTAGGCGTCGTTCTTCGAGAGGATATCCTCCTCCACGCGCACCGTTCTCGCGTGTGCGTGTTCATGCTCATGCTCTTGTTCATGTACGTGCTCTTCGCAACCGCAAGTCGTGCACATGGAATCACTCCAATTCGAGTTCCCTGACCCTCATCGCCGTCCCGCCCGTCACGGCCACCTGGCAGCCGCCGCAAACCGGGCAAGCATCCACCGCCGAGTCGATCGCCACCGTCGCCGCGCAGCGCATGCACCAGCCGGCGCCCGGCGTCTCCTCGATCTCCAGCTGTGCCGAATCGGCCACGCTGCCGCGCGTCACCACATCGAAGCAGAAGCGCATCGCCTCGATCTCCACGTTCGCGAGGCGCCCGATCTCCAGGCGTACCGCCCGTACTCGGCTGGCGTGCTCGCGCCGCGCGGTGTCCTCGACGATGCCGAGCACGCTTTCCGCGAGTGCCATCTCATGCATGGCCGACCTCGACGCGGTAGGACACACAGGGGTCGAGCGACTGCACGAGCAGTTCGACCCGCCGCCCGAGCTCGGCGCGATCCGCGGCGCGCAGCGCCACTAGCTCGACCGCGAGCGCGCCGCGCGGGTGGAAATTCCACTCCGTCGGCGCCACGATCTGGTAGCGCGCGATCGTATCGCCGTCGAGCGTCACGCGATGCGTGAGCAATCCTCGCGCAGTCTGCACCCAGGCGATCGCATCGCCGTGGGATATGGTCGCCGCGCCCGTGCGCTCGGCCGGCTCGCCGTTTAGTAGTTCAGCCAGTTCGACGAGGCGCGCCGCGAGCCGCCCCAACAC
>JBAUTZ010000370.1:0-1509 GCA_049582445.1 Burkholderiales bacterium | reverse complement strand
GGAAGGGCATCGCGGCGCCGGTGCCGGCCGCGGCGTAACCCAGCGAGGGGCTCCGCTCCCCCGCGCAACCTGCCGAAGCTTGCATGCGCCTTGCATATTCTTGCGAGGCTTGACGACGCCCGAAAGGTGCGCGCAGAGTCTTCCGCCAAGACTCAGTCATAGGGTCCCGCACCAAAGGGAGAGGCCGAATGAAAGCGGTCAGCGCGTTTGCCGCGCGTCTCGTCGCGGCGGTCCTGAGTATTTCCTTTGTCACGTTCTCTGGTTTAGCGCACGCGCAGGGCGTACTACGCAATCAGGCCCAATCGAGCGCGCCTTCACCTTCGCGGTACAAGGCGATCTGGGAGCCGGTGAACTACGCCGGCGACTTCGATCTGTACTCGGTCTTCTTCGCGACGGGCAAAGTCGGCTGGGTGGGCGGAGCCGGCCATTACAACAAGGGCGGCGTGATCCTGTACACGACCGACGGTGGCGAGCACTGGCAGATCCAGCTCGGCGACCCGGGCTCCAACGAGCCGCCCTTCGAGCACTTGTATTTCCTCGACGCGCAGCACGGCTGGGCGGTGCAGAGCGGATCCAAGCTGCTGCGTACCTCCGACGGCAAGAACTGGGAAGACGCCGGGGCGTTCCCGAAATTCAATCCGCTAGCGCGCTATGCCTTCACGTCCCCGCAGCGGGGGATCGAGCTGGCCGGTTACGCCAACAAGTACAAGATCTTCCTCACCCAGGACGGCGGCCGCAGCTGGAAAGAGCGGTTCGAGTGCGTCACCCAGCTGCAGGTCCAGGGGCTCACCAAGCGCCTCGGCTGCAGCCTGTTCGATCTGTCGTTTCCCTCCGAGCGCGTCGGCTACGCCGTCGGCGGCGGCTATAACGGCGGATTCTCCGTCGTGGCGAAGACCGAGGACGGCGGCGCGAGCTGGCGCATGATCTTCGCCACCACCGACCTCGACACCGGCGAGGCGGTGTTCTTCACCGACGAAGCGCACGGCATCATCCGGCTGCGCGATCGCAAGCTGATCGCGACCGACGACGGCGGGCAGACCTGGCGCGGGATACCTTCCTCGGCGCTCGGAAGAATCAGATTCGCCGACCCCTCGGTCGGCTGGTCCTGCGCACCGCGCAGCTGTGCGGTGACGACCGACGGCGGCGCGCACTGGGTGTCGCGCGACCTGCACCTTCCCGCCGACGTCCGCAGCTTCAGCGCGCCGCGGCGTGACCGCGTGTTCGTGGTGGGCAACCACGGCATGGTCTACCGCTACCGCATCGTGCCCGCCGATTTCAGCGCGAAGAACATCGCCGACGCGCCGCCCGTTCCCGGCTACGGCAGCGAGCTGGACGCCCAAGTGACGACCATGCAGGCGACCGTGCAGGATCTGCAGGCGAAGGCCTCCAGCGCACCGGGCGACGCCTTCGTGCAGGACCCGGGTTTCACGCAGGACGTCGCGACGCTCGAGACCGGGGTGGGCGGGTTCTCGCAGCAGGCGCCCGCCTTTGCGTCGAACTACCGCAACC
>JBAUTZ010000369.1:0-4779 GCA_049582445.1 Burkholderiales bacterium | reverse complement strand
GGTGCGCTGCTGCTTGCCGCATGCGGCGGCGGCGGCGGTGGCGGCGGCTCGACCGGGACGGGTACGTTGGGTGTGTCCCTGACCGACTCGCCCGCCTGCGGCTTCGACAAGGTGTACGTGACCGTCAGCAAGGTACGGGTGCACCAGAGCTCGACCGCCTCGACGAGCGATGGCGGCTGGACCGACATCACCTTGAACCCGTCCCGCAAGATCAATCTGCTCGATCTCACAAACGGCGTGCTCGACGGCTTGGGCGAAACCACGTTACCGGCCGGCCATTACACGCAACTGCGCCTGGTGCTGGATCGCAACACCGGATCGACTACCGCCAATTCGGTCGTTTTGTCCGGGACAACCACGGAGATTCCGCTCGACACGCCCAGCGCTGCGCAATCCGGCATCAAGCTGATCAACGAATTCGACGTCGCGGCGAACCAAAGGACCGATTTGCTGCTCGATTTCGACGCCTGCAAATCGGTGGTGACGCGCGGCAACGGAAGCTACGGACTCAAGCCGGTCATCAAGGTAATTCCGTTCGTGCTGAACGGAATCAACGGCTATATCGATCCCAACCTGATGGACAGCACGAACAGCCATCACGTCATGGTGTTCGCCGAGCAGAATGGAACGGTTGTCCGCGCGACAGCGCCGACCTTGGTGAACGGGCAAACGTCCCTGTGGCGATTCGTTTTAGCGCGCCTGGATCCGGGCGACTACGACGTGGTGTTCACCGCGAACGGCTATGCCACGGCCGTCATTGCCGGCGTGCCCGTAGTGAGCACGACGAGCACCACGCCGGTCAGCACCCAGACGCAGCCGATCGTGTTGCCGCCGTCAGGCACCAGCACCGTCAGCGGCACCGTTACGCTAAGCCCGCTGAACGCCGACGTGGTCGCCTTCGTGACCGCGAAGCAGACGCTCAGCCCCGGCCCGACCGTCACGGTGAAGTCGAAATCCGTCGACCAGCTGGACGGCTCTTACACGCTGACGCTTCCGACCGCCGCGCCGTTACTCGGCCACTACGCGACGCCGCTCCCGATTGCGCTCTCCGACTCGAGTCAGACGGGCGGCATCTACACGGTCGAGGCTTCGGCTGACGGCTACACGCCGCAGTCGTCTGATCCGCCGCTGGATATTTCCGCCTCGAATCAGACGTATAGCGTACAGCTGACGCCCTGAGCGCGTCCTAGAGGGCGATGATGAGCGTCACGAGAATCGCGATCAGCAGGATCACGATCAAATCGTTGTTGCTCAGAGTCCCGCCGGCGGGCACGGAATCGATTTTTCCCGCCAGCGCGTGAATTTCGTCGTCGCTCAGCGACGCGACGCGCTGCTCGGCGAAGACGCTTTTTACGCCGAGGGCGAGAAGGCGCTGCTTCACGTCCGCGCGTTCGAGGAACGCCTGGACCTTGGTGCGGTCCGCGTCAGCCTGGTTCTTGCCGGCGACTTCCTGCGTGGAAATGATCCCCGCCTGCGCAACCATCGGCTGGAAGCACAAGGCCGCGCTGATGACGGCGATCCCCAGCGGGCGTGAATATTTCAGGTTCATCGCGACTCCTCCTTCGTTGGACGTTGAGTCCCAAGCTACGGGCTCCACTGCAAATTCATCGTACCGCAAAATGGCGCCGGGCCAAATTTTCGCCTCGGGTCTGCCAGCGCCGCAGGGCGATTCGGTGCGGCCAGTCCTGACATAGGACTAGCGGATAAATCGGCACGCCGATTGCTCGTTAATCTGAACACCTCGAACGGCGTTCGCGCCTGAGGGTCTGAATCACGGAAGGAATGATGAACGAAGCCGCCGAGACGGTGCCGTCGCTGCTCGTGGTCGATGACGACGACAGCATGAGAGCCCTGCTCAAAAAGCTGATGGAGAGCGATGGCTATCGGGTAACCACCGCCGATAGTGGGCAGCACGCGCTCGAGCTGGCCGCCAGGGAGGCGTTCGACGCCGTGCTGCTCGACGCGGTGATGCCGGGCATGGACGGATTCCAGGTCGCGGAGGCCCTCAAATCCTCGGCGCATACCTGCACCGTCCCGATCATCATGATCACGGCGCTCGACGACCATGGGTCGAAGCTACGCGCGCTGACAGCGGGCGTGCAGGAGTTTCTCACCAAGCCCGTGGATCGCAGCGAAGTCTCGCTGCGCGTCCAGAACATCCTCAAGCTCAAGCAGTACAGCAATTTCCTCGCCGACCGGAACCGAAGCCTCGAGCAGATGGTGGAGGAGCGCTCGCGCGAGGTGCTGCAGAGCTACCGCGAGACGATCGCGACCCTTTGCCGGGCGGCCAGCTACAAGGACGAGGAAACCGGGGCACACGTTCATCGAATCAGCTACTACACCGAGCAGATCGCTTCGATGATGGGAATGAACGCCGGCTTCTGCGAGACGATCCGCCACGCCAGCCCGATGCACGACATCGGCAAGATAGGCATTCCGGATGCGATCCTGCTCAAGCCGGGGCCGCTTACGGCCCAGGAGTGGGAGGTCATGAAGACACACGCCGGCCTGGGCGCGAAGCTGCTTCGCGAAGGCAACTCGCCGTATCTGCAGATGGGCGCCGAGATCGCCATGCACCACCACGAGCGCTGGGACGGCGGCGGCTACCCGGAGGGGCTCAAGGGCGAGGTCATCCCGATTTCCGCCCGCATCATGAACATCTGCGACCAGTACGACGCCCTGCGCTCGCCGCGCCCCTACAAGAATGCATTGCCCCACGACGTCGCGGTCGAGATCATCACCGTGGGCGACGGACGGACGATGCCGTCTCACTTCGACCCGGAGGTGATGCTCGCCTTCCAGCGCTCCGCCAGCACGTTTCGCGAGATCTTCGAGACGGTCGTCGATTGACGGCCGCGGGAAGCGGAAGACGGAACTAAGGCGCGCTTTGCACTTTTTTGCACGGCGTAGAGTGCGCCCGACGTTGACCGCGATCGTCGGCGCGCGTAGTTTCGGCCGGCACATAAGGGGGGCAATCGACAGTGAGCGACCAAGAAAATTCTTCCGCGATGTCTGCTCTGGGTGACGCGCAGCTCCCCGACGAAAGCGACCCCAAGCTTTCAGGCTGGGTGGGCACGCGAGCGAAGCTGAACGAGGCCCTGAGCCAGAACAAGCTCGTCCTGTTTTGCCAGCCGGTGCTCGATCTGCAGGGAGCGGCGAACTTTCCGATGGCCGAAGCGCTGGTGCGGCTGCGGGAAGAGGAAGCGGCGTTGCTTCCGCCGGGGGAATTCCTGCCGGTGTTCGAGCATTTCCGCATGATGCCTGCGCTGGACCGCTGGGTGGTGGGAAAGGTCGTGCGCCAGCTGATGCAAAGCGCGCGCATTCCGCGCTTCAGCGTCAACGTCTCCGCGCAGACGCTCGAAGACCAGGGCTTCCCGCAGTTCGTCGCGGATGCGCTGCTCGCGGCCGCAATCCCGGCCTCGAGGCTGGTATTCGAGATCGACGAGTCGGACGTGCATGCCCGCCTCGGGATTGCGGTGCGATTCGCGGAGTCCGTCAAGGACGTCGGCTGCGGCTTGCTGATCGACGGTTTCGGAGGGCACGAGGACTCGTTCGCGCCCCTCAAGGAGCTGCGCGTGGACTATCTCAAGGTCGACGGCTCGATCGTGCGCAACATCATTCGCAGTCCGGCTGCGCAGGCGAAGCTCAATGCCATGCTGCGCCTGGCCAAGACCCTCGGGCTCGGCCTCATTGCGGAGGCGGTCGAGGAACAAGACATCCTCGCCCGGCTGAAGTCACTCGGCGTGGGGCTCGCGCAGGGATTCGGGATCTGCAAGCCGCTTCCGATGGCGACGCTGCTCGGTGAGCCGGCCTAACGGGCCCGCCTCGCCTTGCTGATGATCTCCTCGCGCACGTCGGTGATTTCGCGCGCGCGCGACGCGCACGCGCCGTCGCAAGGCGCGGTACGCGGGCAATGCGTGCTGCGCGGGCAGATGATGCGCGCGGAGCTCGCGAGCGCGTCCTCGACCCATGCGATGTTCAGCACTTTCGCCGCGCCCTTGATCGCCTCAGCGGCCGACTTGGGAATCCTCGCCTGGCCGTGGTGTCGCAGGCATTCGTCGGCGACCGTCGCGACGACGTCCTGGGCGTCTACGCCGTGCGAGCGTAGCGCCGGCGCGAGGTCGATGCCGACCGACAGCACGTGGGGATTGCCCGCCATGTCGTTCGTTCGCCGCGAGTGGCAGCAGTACAGCAGCGACTGATCGCCGTCGCGCAGCACCGAGATCTGCGAGCCTCGGTCGGGACCGCGCTGTTCGTTCAGCATGCGGAAGACGGCCCATTGCGGACAGGGGTCGGTGGCCCGCGCCATGTTGCCCCAAGGCAGCGGAATGCCGTTGCCGCGGTATACCGCGCGCAGGTGCCCGGGCGGATAAGCATCGAAGAAGTGCCAGTAGGGATAGGGCGAGACCTTGGTCATGCGCCGCATCACCACCGCCGGCGTGAGCTCGATCTTCTCGCCCGGCTCCACGCGATACGACTCGCGCGCGAGGAAGCGCCGGAAGGGCGCCTTGGGGGCGAGCAGCGCGCCCGCGAAGAAACTGCACTCGAAGTCGCGCCAGGCATGCAGCACGTCCTGCGCGCTCATGCCCGTGGAGACCCCGGCGCCTCCTTCCGGGCTGCCGCCCATCTCCCCGCCGGTGGCGTGCGCCGATTTGAGCCCGTCGCCGTCGTGCAGCACCTTGTGGCCGAGGTGCGAGGCGAGGTCGAACTTCAGGCGCGCCGGGTCCGCCTGCAGCTCACGGTTCAGATAGACAGTGCGCGGCGACTCGAAAAACGAGC
>JBAUTZ010000368.1:0-2048 GCA_049582445.1 Burkholderiales bacterium | reverse complement strand
CCCACGGGGTCCCCGGCGTCGAACCGGTCCAGAAGGGCGAGCTCAGCGGCCATCGGTCAACCTTCCGTCCGCGGACCGGTTCCATACCCTGTAGCTGGTCAGGCCGCGCAGAAAATCGAAGAAGCCGACATGCGGATAGTTCCGGAAGCGCCATCTGCGATACAGATACTCACCCAGGAAGAAGCCCGCGACCAGCGCGTAACTTACGAAGTTCGCGAACAGCGACCACGTCTCGATCCGTCCCCGGAGCGCGAGGCCGAGCGAGATGGCTGCCATCGCGGCAAAGAACAGCACCCACAGTCCGGTCAGATTGCGCGTGTAACGCACCAGGTACGGCGGCAACTCGCCGCCGTGCTCGAGGCGCGCGAAGCGGCTCACCAGCGGCTCGTCGCCGCACCGCAGGGTCGAGGCGAACATCGCGCACAGCGCCAGGTAGATCGCGACGGGAGGCGCGAACAGCACCGCGGCCGGAAACACCAGGTTCAACGCGAGGGCGAGCGCCAGCGTCAGCCCGCCGACGAGCGCAGAGAAAGCCGGGGACTTTCGACCGGCGAGCACGCCCCATGCAAGAAGCGCGAGACCCGCCGCGGCCCACAGCCCCTCGCCCGTGACCACGCCCAGGTGCGACAGGACGGGGTATGCGCAGCAGGCGACCACGGGGAGAAAACCGGTGCGCCGGGACATGAGGCGCAATTACCGCGCGCGGTGCTTTTCCACGTATGCGCTCAGCGCACGCAGACAGGAGAAGGTCACCTTGTTGTCTTCATCGTCCGAGCGCAGCTTGAACCCGTACTTCTGGGAGATCGCCAGGGCGACCTCCAGCAGGTCGATCGAGTCCAGGCCGAGCCCTTCTCCGAAAAGCGGCGCCTCCGGATCGATCTCCCCGGGCGCGCACTCCAGATTGACCGCCTCGACGATCAGCTGCGCCACCTCAAATTCGAGATGCGTCTGCTGCAAGGCTTTCTCCATCATGCTCGCCTGATATTTGAAGACGGGATGAAAGGGATGCCCACCAGACCCTGCTCCGCCACTGCTCGATCGAGACCATGGAAAATTATATACAACTGTGCAGCGCGGAACGCGGCCTCGGGACGGCTAAAATTCACGAATTGCGCCACTTGATTCCCTCTACCGGAATTACGGCCCTGATGCAGTCAAAGAGGCGGCGGAGCCTGCGCTCGGAATGGCTGCGCCTGGTCGCGCTGGTCGCGCTGCCGCTGTGCGCGCTCGTGGGACTGGCGTTCTACGAGGCCTGGCGCGCGGAGGCGCGCCGGATCGAACAGGCAGTATTGCGCTTGCGGGAGACCACGGTTGCGGAGACCCACGACCGCCTGGTGGCGCTGCGCCGCCGGCTGGAGCTGATCGCGCAACGGCCGCTCGTGCGCCGCGTCGATGCGACCGCGTGCGAGCCGTCCTTGCTGGCCCTCGATGAGACCGATCCCGATGTGACCAACTACGTGATCGTGCGCGCCGACGGTGAATACGTGTGCGGCGCCCACCTGCAGCCGCCGGATCGGCGCGTGCAGCGCGACGAGTGGATCAGGACGGTTTTGCGCGAGGACCGGTTCATGATGGACCGGCCCCGCTTCGGCGGCCGCAGCGGCAAGTGGGTGGTGGCGGCGGGCGTACCCATCCATGACGAGGCCGGCGCCGTCCTCGGCGTCGTGTTCGCCACGTTCGATCTGTCGGCCTGGCGGCCGCTGGCAAGCGTGGCCGAGCTTCCGGCGAACACCGTGCTCGGAATGGTCGACGCCGAGGCCCACATCGTCGGCCGTTCGCCGCCCGGGGGCCTTATCGGCCAGCGCTCGACGTCGCGGGTGGTGGAGATTGCCCTCTCGCGGAAGGAGGGCGTGGTGCAAATGAAGGGCCTCGAGGGCGTCGAGCGGCTGTTCGCGTACCGCCGCATTCCGGATTCGGAGTGGACGGCGATCGCCGGCATACCGGTTCAGTCTGTCGGGACTTTGCTCAAGTCCCGCTTCGCCGCGATCGTGGGCGCGATGCTGGTGTTGGCGGTCGTCGTCGCGGCGCTGGTCGTCTCGGGCACGCGC
>JBAUTZ010000367.1:0-3828 GCA_049582445.1 Burkholderiales bacterium | reverse complement strand
CGCGCGATAAACGCCGTCGGGATCCGCGTAGAAGCGCCGAGCTTCCAGGCCCTGCATCACTGCGGCGTTGTCGGAGTACGCGACCACGGTGCCCTCCGGATGAGCCGCATGCGTATGCCGGATCATGTCGAAGAGCGAGTGTTCCTGCGGCTGGCCGTCAAGTATCCACCGGGCGTTGAATATCTTGTGGCGGCAATGCTCGGAGTTGGCCTGCGCGAACATGGTCAGCTCGGCATCTGTGGGGTCGCGCCCGAGCCGCGCGTAGGCGGCGCGCAGGTAGTCGATTTCGTCGGCCGACAGCGCCAGGCCAAGCTCCAGGTTCGCCTGCTCAAGCCGCGCGAGCGCCACCTGCGCGAGAGGCCGTGGCGGCACGTGGCGGAAAAGCTGGGCCGCACCGTCGAGCGAGTCCAGTACCGTCTCGGTCATGCGGTCGTGCAATAGCCCGGCGAGCGCAGGACGCGCGGGCGATCCCTGCGCCTCCACGGTCTCCACGTAATACGCGATCCCCCGCTCGATGCGCAGCACCCAGTCCAGGCCGCAAGCGTGCGCGATGTCGGTCGCCTTGGACGACCACGGAGAGATGGTTCCGATGCGCGGCACGACGAGATACAGGGCCGCGCCTTCGCGCGGCGCCCCGGGCGACGCGCCGTATTCGAGCAGCCGTTCGAGCAGGCGCCGCTGCGCCGGGTCGGGCGAGCGTGCGACCTCCACGAAGTGCCAGTACTCGGCAGCGACGCTGCGAACGCCCTGGAATGCCTGCTGCAGCGGGGGGAGAAGCTTGGCGAGTCGGAACTCCGACAGCGCGCGCGCGCCGCGAAGCTTGAGGATGATGGCCATCGGGGCAAAGCCGGTAAGACGGAATTCTATCAGGCGGCCTTGCGGCGACGCGTCGTTACTTGCGGTTCTCCTTGACCACCGGCGCCTTCACCGTACCGGTCAGATTGAGCGTCTGGCGCAGCGTCTGGCCCGCGGTCTTCATGTCGGCGACGATGCGGGCACTCAGCGCGCCGCCCGGTGCGATTTCCACGCTCGCCGCGGCGTTTAGCGCACCGGCGGCGATATTGACGTTGCGCAACGTGATCGTGCCCTTGTCATAGACCCCTTCGCCGCTCAGCTCGGCGAATATCGTCCTGCCCTGGCTCTGTACGCCCGCGGTCTGGATCGCGCGCGACAGATCGAAGCTGCCGAGCACGCCCTTGGCCATGCCGAAGCTGCCTTCGATGTGAGCGCCTTCCATCAGTTTCGTGGGATTGGGCCCGCTCATGCGATAGCTGCCCCGGCCGTCCTCGATCAACCCCTCCGACAGCAGCGCCGGAGCGAACACCGCGGCATTGATGCGATGCACCTTGAGCTTGCCCTCGACCGTCCACACCGGGCCCCATTGAATCTGCGCGGTCCCGGAGAGGTTCCCATCCAGTACGTTGCCGTCCCACTCGCTGAGGCTCATGCCGCGTCGGTCGGCGGTGCCCTTCATGGTGAACGACGAGAGCGATACTTCCGGCGCGAATGGCAGCGAGAAATTGCCGGCATTCAGCTCAAACCCGACCTCGCCCGCCTTCGGCGTCAGGGTCGCGACGAGCCTGTCTGCCCCCTGCAGCGTCACCGATTTGAGCTTGCCGTCGGTCGCGATTCGCACGTCGGCGTCGAGGGCCGGCAGCGGCACGGGCCCAGCGAGGCGCAGCTTCGTGGCCTCGATCTGCCCGACTTTCAGCCCCCCGGGCTTGATGGCGCCGAACACCAGGGCACCGAGGTCCTCCTGGTGCACGACCGGCCCATCGAGCTCGATGCGCCTGAAATCGTTCTGGTCACCGAGCAGCGTGCCGATTTCCGGAAAGGCGTGCACCTTCGCGATGTATACGTTCCCGATGGTGACGCGCTCGAAGACCAGCTCGAGCCCGCGGAACAGCGACATGTGCGCCGAACCGACTTTCACCGGTTGGCCGAAGGCGGCGCTCGCTGCCTTCTCGTACCTGGCGGTCGGCACCGGCGCAAAGTGCACCGCGCCCAGCGTGCCGGCCACCAGCAATACGAACAGCACGGCGAACGTCCGGCCCCACTTGCGCGGCCGGCGGATCTTGATCGGCTTGATCGGTTCCTGCTCGGCCTTGAGCCGGCGCTTTTCCTCCTTGAGCCGGCGCTTTTCCTCTTTCGCACGCTCGCGCGCTTCCTTGCGGGCTTCTTTGGTCAGAACCTTCTCGTCGCGCTTGACCTCGTCCATCCTGAGGTCGTCCTCGCTGACCTCGATCTCGTCCAATTCCTCGCGCGGCATCCTCGCGGTCGCGGGCTCCATCGTCGCCGCGTCCTGCAGCACGGGGCGACGCGCCTTCTCGGCCTCCTCCCGCTCGTCCTTGAGACGGTAGACGCGCACCGGCCGCGAGATATTCTTGAACCGTTGATTTCCCAGGTCCTGGAATTTGTAGGGGACCTTGTCGCGGATCTGGTCGTAGACCGTGCTCGAAATGCAGATCCCGCCGTTGTCCGCCAGTCCCTCCAGGCGCGACGCGACGTTCACGCCATCGCCGAAGACGTCGTTGTCGTCATCGATGATGTCGCCGAGGTTGATTCCCATGCGGAAGATGATCTGCCGGTCACGCGCGATCTTCGCCTGCGACTCGGCCACCGCCTGTTGCGATTCGGCGGCCCAGCGCACCGCCGCGACCACGCTGGCGAACTCGATGAGAAGGCCATCGCCGACGGTCTTGACGATGTGGCCGCCGTGCTCGCCCACCGTGGGCCGGATGAGGTCGTTCAGCACCCCCCTCATGCGGGCGAGCGTGCCCTCCTCGTCCTGGCCCATCATGCGGCTGTAGCCGACGACGTCCGCAGCGACAATCGCCGCCAGGCGGCGTTTCGCCCGCCCCGTGGATGAAGGAGCCTCGCCGCCTCCGGGCGGGATGCTGGAGGTGAGTTGCGGCTCGCGAGTACGGTCCTCTTCCGCGCGGCGGCGGCGCGCCTCGGCCTCACGCGCAGCCTTCTCCGTTTCCTCGCGTTCCGCAGCTTCGCGCACCTTACGCTGCTCCTCGTCGCGCTGCGAAAAGCTCTCCAGATCCGCGAGAAGCGACTCGGCGAATGCGTCGCCCGTGCGCGGCGCAGCTTCCGGCTGCTCCTCAGGCCGCGCGACTTCCTGTTCCTCGCGCAGTACGCGCTCCTGTTCCTCGCGCCGCGCTCGTTCCTGCTCCTCGCTGCGCCGGCGCTCCGCGTCCTCGCGCGCCTTGCGCTCGGCCTCTTCCTTGCGCCTGCGTTCCTCTTCCTCGCGGCGCTTGCGCGCCTCTTCCTCGCGACGCTTGCGGTCCTCCTCTTCCTTGCGCTTGCGCTCCTCCTCGTCCTTGCGCTTGCGTTCTTCCTCTTCCTTGCGCCGGCGCTCGGCTTCCTCGCGCGCCTTGCGCTCGGCCTCTTCCTTGCGCTTGCGTTCCTCTTCCTCGCGGCGCTTGCGCTCCGCTTCCTCGCGCGCCTTGCGCTCGGCCTCTTCCTTGCGCCTGCGTTCGTCTTCCTCGCGGCGCTTACGCTCCTCCTCTTCCTTGCGCTTGCGTTCCTCCTCCTCGCGCACCTTGCGCTCGGCCTCCTCCTGGCGCCTGCGCTCTTCCTCCTCCTCACGCCGCTTGCGCTCCTGCTCTTCGCGCTGCCGCTGCGCGGCCTCCTCGAGCGTACGGCGCTCCAGCTCGAGCTGCAGCCGCAGGGCCTCGGCCTCGCGGCTCGCCTTTTCCTCGGCCTCCTTGCGCGCTCGCTCCATCGCCTCGCGCGCCGCGCGTTCGATCTCTTCCTTCGCCTTTTCCTGGTCGACCTCCGGCTTGGCCGGTCCGGTGGGACGCGGCTCCGGCTGCTTTCTGG
>JBAUTZ010000366.1:0-1945 GCA_049582445.1 Burkholderiales bacterium | reverse complement strand
GCCCGGCCCGCGGGGCGCGGCGCGCCTCGCAGCGGGGCGCTACGCCAAGCTTGCGCGCGGAGCCACTACCCGCGACGGGCTGCGTACGGTGCGCTGGTCCGCGCCTTCGCTCACGTTGCCCGATCGCGAGCCGATCGTGCTGCACGCGATGGAGGGCCGGCATTTCGCGCGCTTCCAGGCCTCGTCGCAGCGCGTGTTCTTCGACTCCGTGTGGCGCGTCTCGCCCGATTCGAACCGCATGGGTTACCGGTTGTCCGGTCCCACGCTCGCGCTGAACGAAGCCGGTGAGATACTATCGGAGCCGACCTGTCTCGGCACGGTGCAGGTTCCCGCCAACGGCGTGCCCATCGCGCTGATGGCCGATCACCAGACGACAGGGGGCTACCCGAAAATCGCCGAGATCGCGGTCGCGGACGTGCCGCGGCTCGCGCAGCTCGCTCCGGGCGGCACGCTTCATTTCGCGCGCTGCACTCTCGAAGACGCGCTTGCGCTGCGGCGCGACGCGCAACAGCGCGTGAACGCGGCGCTGCGCGCGGTGACCTGGGAGTACGGGCAATGAAACGTATCGACCTCAATTGCGACATGGGCGAAAGCTACGGCGCCTGGAAGATGGGAGCCGATGCCGAGATCATGCCGCTCATCACCTCGGCCAACATCGCTTGCGGCTACCACGCCGGCGACCCGGGGACGATCCGGGGCACGGTCGAGCTCGCCGTGCGCCACGGCGTCGCGGTCGGGGCGCATCCGTCTCTGCCCGACCTGCAGGGTTTCGGCCGTCGCGTGATGAAGATTTCGCCGCAGGACATGTACGACCTGGTGCTGTATCAGGCGGGCGCCGTGCAGGCCTTCGCGCGCGCGGCGGGCACCCGGCTGCATCACGTCAAGTGCCACGGCGCGCTGTACAACATGTCCACCGGCGACGAGGCGCTGTCCGACGCGATGGCGCGCGCGGTGCAGGACCTGGGCGACGGCGTCATCCTCTATGCGCTATCCGGCAGCCTGACCATGGAGGTGGCGAGGAGGCGGGGCTTGGGCGTCGCGGGGGAGGCCTTTGCCGACCGCGGCTACTCGGACGACGGCACGCTCGCGCCGCGCGGCAAGCCTGGCGGCATGATCGAGGACGCGGCGAAGGCCGTGGCGCAGGCGCTCGCCATGATCGAGGAGGGTCACGTCGTAAGCCTGTCGGGCAAGCGCGTGGCCGTGGCACCGGACACGCTGTGCCTGCATGGCGACCAGCCTGGGGCGGTCGCCTTCGCGCAGGCGCTGCGCAGCGCATTTGCCGCGCGCAACATCGCGCTCGGCGCACCTTGAGAAAGGAACGGCATCGATGAGCAGCAAGCTATTTACCCCGATCCAGCTTGGCGGGGTCACCCTTCCCAACCGGATCGTGGTTTCGCCGATGTGTCAGTACTCGGCCGACGACGGCTCGATGACCGATTGGCACATGATGCACCTGGGCGCCCTCGCGGCCTCCGGCGCCGGCCTGCTGATGATCGAGGCCACCGGCGTGACGCGCGAGGGGCGCATATCGCACGGCTGCACCGGCCTGTATAGCGACAACAACGAAGCCGCGATGCGGCACGTGGTGGAAGCCTGCCGGCGCGTCACCAGAAATCCGATCGGCGTGCAGATCGGTCACGCCGGCCGCAAGGCGTCGGTGCAGGTGCCGTGGCTGGGCGGCAAGGCGCTGTCGGCCGCCGAATCGCCGTGGCAGACGGTCGCGCCGTCGGCGCTCGCCTTCGGCGAAGGCTGGCACACGCCGCGCGAGCTCTCCGCGGCGGACATCGCGGGCCTGGCGCAGGCGTTTGCGGCGGCCGCGCGGCGTGCGCTGCGCCTGGGCCTCGACGTGGTCGAGATGCATTCGGCGCACGGCTACCTGCTGCACCAGTTCCTCTCGCCCCTGTCGAATACCCGGCGCGACGGCTACGGCGGCAGCCTCGAGAAT
>JBAUTZ010000365.1:0-1635 GCA_049582445.1 Burkholderiales bacterium | reverse complement strand
GTGTCCCGCACGTTGACCACGCGCCGTTCGAGGAGCGCCATGCCGCTCGCGCTGTCGCGGCTGCGGGGCGCCTCGACGCCCTTGCGGATGTGGCTGAGCGCGCCTCCGGCCGCGACGACGCGCAGCTGGTCGCCCTCGTCCAGCAGGATCGCGACACGCATGCCGGAGAAGATGCGCAGCGCGCTCTCGACGATCGCGTCGAACACCGGCTGCACCTCGGTCGGCGTGCTCGAGATGACGCGCAGGATCTCCGCGGTCGCGGTCTGCTGCTCGAGCGCCTCCTTGGTCTCGTTGAACAGGCGCACGTTCTCGATCGCGATCACGGCCTGGTCGGCAAAGGTCGTCAGCAGCTCGATCTGCTTGTCGCTGAAGGCGCGCACCTCCTGGCGCCAGACGACGATCACGCCGACGACTTCGCCGCCCTTGAGCATTGGCACGCCCACCATCGTGCGATAGCCGCCCAGGCGCTGCGACTCGGCCTCCCGGTAGTCCGGGTCGGCCAGCGCGTCGGCGATCAGCACCGGCCGCCGCTCGATCACGACGCGTCCGATCAGATAGCCGCGTTCGGGTCGAACCGGGATGCGGGCGATATGCGCCTCGAACTCCGGCGAGGCGCCGTGCGCCACGGCCAGCCTGTAGGTCGCGCCGTCGGGCAGGAACA
Source organism: Burkholderiales bacterium (assembly GCA_049582445.1). GTDB lineage: Bacteria > Pseudomonadota > Gammaproteobacteria > Burkholderiales > SG8-39 > DAHVFK01. Next base: position 974 of record JBAUTZ010000365.1, on the reverse strand, counting down.
CGAAGCCGTGGCTCGCCTCGCACAGTCGCGTCGCGTTCTCTACCAGCGTCGTCAGCACGCGCTGGAGGTCGAAGGTGGATTGGCTGATCGCCTTCAGCACCTCGGCGGTAGCGGTCTGCCGCCCCAGGGCCTCCTTGGTCTCGTTAAACAGACGCACGTTCTCGAGCGCGATCACCGCCTGGTCGGCGAAGGTCTTGAGCAGCGCGATCTGGTCGTTCGAATACGGAACGGGGTGTCTGCGCAATACGCTTATCGCACCGATGGGAACTCCCGCGCGCAGCATCGGCACCGAGACGACGCTGCGCCAGCCGGCAGCTTGTGCGGTGCTGCCGAGCTCATACTCCGGGTCCTCGAGCACGTCGGGAACGTGGCAGATCGAGCGCGTCAGGACTGCTCTCGCCATTACGGTCCCGCGGCCGGGCGGTCGAGGCCAGGCCCGGCGCGTGCTGTCCGCTTCCTCCGGCGTCATGGCCTTCGTGCTCACGAGGTGGATCAGCCCGCCGTCGAGAATCCCGACCACGCACTGGTCGCCCGCGCACAGCCGCTGCGCATTCGCCGCGATCGTGTCGAACATCGGCTGCAGGTCGGTCTGCGACCGGCTCATCACGTCCAGGATCTCCGCCGTCGCCGTCTGGCGTTCCAGCGCTTCCTTGGTCTCGTTGAACAGGCGCACGTTCTCGATCGCGATCACCGCCTGGTCGGCGAACGTGCCGAGCAGCGCGACCTGCTTGTCGGTGAAGGGGCGCTTCTCGAAGCGCCAGACAGTGATTACGCCGAGCAGGCGGTCTTCGCGAACAAGGGGCACGGCGATTTGCGTCGAACTGGCGTTGGTGCCCGGCTCTCCCCGCGGAACCAGTGGGCGATAATCGGGAACGGCGAACACGTCGAGCTCATGAATGACTCGCCGCTGGAGCGCGGCGCGAGGCGTCGGGTTGTAGGCGCCGAGCTCCAGCGGATGCTGTTCGAGGTAAGCG
>JBAUTZ010000364.1:0-1676 GCA_049582445.1 Burkholderiales bacterium | reverse complement strand
AGTATCGCGGCCGGAGAGGATTTCAATTGCTGCCTCGTGGACGCCGTGGCACCACTCATTGTGAACGCGGCGCCGCTTTACGAAGATAGGTTTGAGCAGAGCTTTTGCCAGAGATCACTGCTCGGTCCGTTCACTAAGTTCTGGTTTCCGAAGTCCCTCACTGATCCCAGTGCTCAAGGCGATCTACTCAAGTTCGAAGAGGAGCTGAAGGTATTACGGTGGGTCGAGTACTGGAGGTCAAGAGCGAAGCCGCGGAAGGGCCTACTCGCACCAGTTCCCGAGACCCCCTCCGTTCTGCTAAACGGTACTTTTGTCGATGACGCAGGCGAGCCATATGAACAGAAGCCTCATCGCTCGAAACAGATCTTCGATACAGGCTGGACTTGAGAGGTAGTATGACGCCCAACCCGCCGTTGAACCGGAGCGCCTAACGGCGTTGCCGTTGGGTTCCCGTCGCGCTTCGCGCGCCGGCGCCCGGTTAACGGCATTCCGTTGGGCGTCAAGGGATGGCAGCGTACGCGTTTGACGCTGTGCTGACCGTCAGTAGGGATGAGATCCTGCGATCTGCCGGCTCGGTGGCGACGTGGACCAGGCGCAGCGCGGAGCCGGCCTACTAGGTACTATGCGGCACATGAGTCGCGATCCCGCCGCCGCGCCGCAGCAGATCGCCTACGCGGCGACGGATGCCTGGGCGTGCCGCGAGCTGTATGTCCGTTTCAAGCAGGCGGATCTGATCGGTAACATCGGAACTTGACCGCGAAGGGCCGCTGCGGGCCGAATTCAGCGGTCGTGAGTGCCCTGAGCAACGGTCACCGGAGCCATCCGAAAATCGTGAAAAGAAGCTTTCCCTTGTCCCGCGTCTACCGCCTCCTCGAGCCGGGGCCGGTGGTGATGGTGACGACCGCCCGCAAGGGACGGCCCAACGTCATGACGATGTCGTGGCACACGATGATGGAGTTCGAGCCCCCGCTCGTGGGCTGCGTGATCAGCAACCGGAACTTCAGCTTCGGGATCCTCAAGTCGACGAAGGAATGCGTGATCAACATCCCGACGGTGGAGCTGGCGGCGAAGGCGGTGCGTGTGGGGAACTGCTCGGGCAGGAAGACGGACAAGTTCGCCGCCTTCGGCCTGACGCCCCTTCCCGCGGCGCGCGTCGCGCCGCCGCTCGTCGCCGAGTGCTACGCCAATCTCGAGTGCAAGGTGGTCGACGCGCGAATGGTCGAGAAGTACAACTTCTTCGTGCTCGAGGTGCTCAAGGCCTGGATCGATCCCGCGAGGAAGAAGCCGCGCACGATCCACCATCTCGGCATGGGCGCGTTCATGGTCGCGGGCCGCACGATCAAGCTGCCGTCGCGGATGAAATAAGCTTCCCGCGCCGCGCGCAGATCAGCTCGCCCTCGCCGAGCGGCTTCCAGCCGGATTCCTTGGTGAGCGGGACGCTGGCGAAGAGAACGACGCTTTGCTCGCCATCGCTCGACTCGATCGACAGGCCCTCGGTCACCAGGCGCGCTTCGCCCGCGCGGCAGCGACGCGACAACAGGTGAAGGCCGGGCGGCCGGATGCCGTCGGCATGCACGCGCCGGTCGCCGTGCGCGAACAGGGCGTCGCCGTCGGCGTAAAGGAAGTTGGCGGGCCCCAGCGCGCGGATGTCGCGCGCGAACGCAGCGACGATCGCG
>JBAUTZ010000363.1:0-4045 GCA_049582445.1 Burkholderiales bacterium | reverse complement strand
TCGCGCGCGGCACGCTGCTGCTGCTAGTCGGCGCGTTCGTGCTGTTGCTCGGTTTGCTCGCGGCCGTGGCCGCAGCGAGCCTTCATTCCTACACGCGCCTGACGCACGAGGAGGAAGCGGCGCGCGTCCAGCTGCGCGCGCTGGGCCCGAGGCATTACGTTCTTACGCTACAGGCCACCGGCGCGGCATCGCGCGTGTTCGAGCTCCGCGGCGACGAGTGGCAGATCGACGCACGGCTGCTCAAGTGGCGTGCGCTCGGGACGCTGCTCGGATTCGACACGGTGTACCGCCTGGAGAGGCTTTCGGGGCGCTATAGCGATGCCGCGGAGGACCAGGCGGCGCCGCGCACGGTGCACGCGCTGGCGCCCGGGCCGGGCGTCGACCTGTGGCTCGTTCTGCGGCGGTATCATGACTACCTGCCCCTCGCCGACGCGCTGTACGGAAGTGCGGCCTACGTGCCAATGGCGGACGGCGCGACCTACGTCGTAACCGTCTCTCCCAGCGGACTGGTGGTGCGGCCGTCGAACGACGCCGCGCGCAAGGCGGTGGGCGGATGGCGCTAGGAGACATGGCAATGGACGCGAAGACGAAGAAGACGGACGACGAATGGAAGAAGGAACTTACGCCGACGCAGTTCAAGGTGACGCGGCGCAAGGGCACCGAGGCCGCGTTCAGTGGCGAATACTGGGACAAGCACGAGCGCGGTGTGTATCGCTGCGTGTGCTGCGGCGCGGAGCTGTTTTCCTCCGAGCACAAGTTCGACTCCGGCAGCGGCTGGCCGAGCTATTGGCAACCGCTAAAATCCGACAACGTCGCCACGGAGCAGGACTACAGCCACTTCATGCAGCGCACGGAGGTGCATTGCGCGCAATGCCAGGCGCACCTCGGGCACGTGTTCGACGACGGCCCGCAGCCTACCGGGCTGCGCTACTGCATCAATTCGGCGTCGCTGAAGTTCGACAAGTCCTAGCCGCTCGCGCCTGGTCGAGCAGCTTAAGGTGGAATCGATCCGCGCCGACGCGCACTGGTAGAATTCGCTCCCTCGTATGAAATTTCTGTTCGACCTGTTGCCGGTCATCCTGTTCTTCATCGCGTTCAAGCTGAAGGGCATCTACGTCGCGACCGGGACGGCGATCGCGGCAACGTTCATGCAGATCGGCTGGCTGATGCTGCGCAAGCGCCGCATCGACGGCATGCTGTGGGCAAGCCTGGCGATCATCGTGGTATTCGGCGGCGCGACGCTGCTGCTGCGGGACGAGACCTTCATCAAGTGGAAACCCACGGTGCTGTACTGGACTTTCAGCGTGATCCTGGTGGTGGCCGAGCGCCTGTTCCACAAGAACCTGATCCGGGCAATGCTGGTCGGCCAGTTCCAGCTCCCAGACCGACTTTGGGTCCGGCTCAACTGGAGCTGGGCGGCGTTCTTCGTCTTCATGGGCCTCGCGAACCTGTACGTCGCGTTCAACTTTTCGACCGATCTGTGGGTCAACTTCAAGCTCTTCGGCGGCACTGGGTTGATGCTGATCTTCGTGCTCATACAAGGCCTGTTGCTGGCGCGCCACATGGATGAAGGCGATACGAAGCGATGAACGTCGAAGCGCAGATCAGGCAGCGCCTGTCTCGGCTTCAGCCGCTCGTGCTCGAAATCCTGGATGAAAGCGCGGCTCACGCGGGCCACGCCGGCGCGCGCCCTGGCGGCGAAACCCACTGGCGGCTCCGGATCGTCGCGGAGGCGTTTCGCGGCAAGCCCACCGTGGCGCGCCACCGGATGGTTTACGACGCGCTCGGAGAGCTCATCAACGACCCGATCCACGCGCTCGCGATCAGTGCGCGCGCGCCGGAGGAAGCCGGCGCATAATGGCGCCGGCAACATTTCCATGAAAGGAACTCGATGAATTACCGTCACCTCGTCGGCGCCGCGCTTACGGCGGCCGCATTCGCACTGCCAGTCTCGGCGCTGGCCCAGGCGCCCAAGGAGACCCCGAAGGCTGCGGCGAAAAGCGCGGCGAAGCCTGGCGTGATCGCAACGGTGAACGGAGTCGCGATCCCGCAGCGGCGCGCCGACGTATTGATGCGCGAGCGTGCCGCACAGGGCGCGCCGGACAACGACCAGTTGCGCGCAGCGGTGCGCGAGGACCTCATCAACCGCGAGGTCATCGCGCAGGAAGCGGCGCGTGAGGGCTACACCAAGAATCCCGATCTCCAGGCCGAGCTGGACCTGGTGCGTCAGACAGTGATCGTGCAGTCCTTCGTCCGTGACTGGCTGCGCAAGAATCCGGTGAGCGACGACGAGGTCAAGCAGGAATACGACAGGGCAAAGTCGGCCACTGGGGAAACGGAATACAAGGCGCGCCACATTCTGCTCGACACCGATGACGAGGCGAAGCTGGTGATCTCCGAGCTGAAGAAAGGCGGCAAGTTCGAGGAGCTCGCGGCCCGCTCGAAGGACGAAGGCAGCAAGGCGAAGGGCGGCGATCTGGGATGGAGCGTGCCGGCCTACTACGACAAGGCCTTCGCCGATGCCCTGGTGAAGCTCAAGAAGGGCGAGTTCACGGAGACCCCGGTGCATACGCGCTACGGCTACCACGTGATCAAGCTCGATGACGTGCGTCCGGTGAAATTCCCGTCATACGACGAGGCGAAGCAGCGCATCCAGCAGCAGCTCGCGCAGCGCAAGCTGGAGAAGCTGGTGCGTGATCTTCGGGCCAAGGCCAAGGTCCAGTAGCGCACGCGCGTCCGCGGGACGCATCGAACGGTGGCGGCCTTGATCCTTGCCGAGCTGCCGTTTCCCCCTGAAGGCAACTTTCAGGTCGTGCAGGGCGATCTGCTGCAGGAGCCGGTGGATGCGATCGTCAACGCGGCGAACGGTTTCCTCGCCCATGGCGGCGGCGTGGCGGGGCTCATCTCGCGTGCGGCGGGACCGGCGTTACGCCACGAGTCGGAACGCATCGTGCGGGAACGCGGACCCCTGCCCACTGGCTCGGCGGTCGTCACCGGTGCGGGGACGCTGCGCTACCGGGGAATCATCCACGCGGTGGGTCCGCGCCAGGGCGAAGGCGACGAAGAGGCCAAGCTACGGCGCGCGCTCACCGAGGCGTTCCAGCTTGCCGCCGATGCTGGTTGGAGCTCGCTCTCGTTCCCCGCGGTGTCCAGCGGGATCTTCGCCGTGCCGCCCGTGACCTGCGCGCGCGCCTACCTTGCCGCGGTGCGCGGCTGGTTCGCATCCGGAGCGACTGGCTCCCTGCGGCTGATCAGGCTGTGCCTGCGCGACCGCCAGGTGATCGAGGCAGTGCTCGCCGAGCTCGGTCTGCGGACGTAAGGATCAGCCCGCCTCGCGGACTAACGAAAACCGGGAAACCACGGAGTCTATGCCATGATCCGAAAGAATTTCGCAGTGATCGGCTTGCTGTACGTGCTGCAGGCCGCGCCCTTCGCCGCGGGTGCGGAGCTCGCCAAAGCGACCTTCGCCGGCGGCTGCTTCTGGTGCGTCGAGGCCGACTTCGACAAGGTCCATGGAGTGGTGTCGACGGTCTCCGGCTACATCGGCGGCACGAAGCCGAATCCGACCTACGAGGAAGTCTCCTCGGGAGATACCGGCTATGCCGAAGCGGTCGAGATCACCTACGACCCGAAGATCGTGAGCTACAAGAGGCTGCTGGACGTGTACTGGCACAGCATCGACCCGACGGTGAAGAACCGGCAGTTCTGCGACGTCGGCACCCAGTACCGAACGGCGATCTTCTATCACGACGAGGAGCAGATGCGCCTGGCGGAGACCTCGAAGCAGGAACTCGAGCACGCCAAGCCGTTCAAGGGGCCGATCGAAACGCAGATCGTCAAGGCGGGCACATTCTGGCCCGCCGAAAGCTATCACCAGGATTACTACAAGAAGAATCCGGTGCGCTACGAGTTCTACCGCACGGGCTGCGGACGCGACGCACGCCTGCGGCAGCTCTGGGGCGATGCCGCGGGGCATTGAAGCCGCGCGCGCCTGGAACTAGAACTTGCGTTCGCGCTCGATCTCGGACACCCGCCCGCCGACCAG
>JBAUTZ010000362.1:0-11067 GCA_049582445.1 Burkholderiales bacterium | reverse complement strand
CTGCCGCCGTCCGGCGCGCCCGAGCGCGAAGGCGAGGAGCAACGCCGGGGCCGTCGCGGGCGACGCGACCGGCATCGCGAGCGTCGTCCGGAGCAGGCAATGGTTGCGGAGGCTGCGCCCCAGCTCGTGCCGATGCACGAGCTGACGGCTCCAACGCAGGCCGAGCCGATCGCCGTTGTCACGGCGCCATCGCTGCCCGAGTCTCCTGCGATGATGCGCGTCGAGCCGGCGGCTCCGGCCCACTTCGAGCCGCAACCGGCCGCGGTCGTCGTCCGCGAGACGCCGAAGTTCGAGCCGGAGGTCGAGCAGCCGAGGCGCGAGGGGCCCAGGGAGCAACCGCCGGCTGCACAGGTCCCCGCTCCCAGCGTCGATCCGCAGGCCATGCTCGGCAGCAGCGGGCTGGTGATGATCGAGACCGATCGGTCGAAGGCCCGCAGCGTCGCGCCCGCGCCCGAGCAGCCGATGCCGCTCGGACGACCGCGCCGTGAGCGCCCGCGACCACAGCCCGCCGAGCCGCTGGTGCAGATCGAAACGCACAACAAGTAGGGTTGATTCGCGTAGCAGGTGAAAAGCCGGCCTCAGGCCGGCTTTTTTATTGGCCGAAGCGGGAGCGACACAGATACCGTGCGCAAGATCTGGCTCAAGTCCTACCCTGCCGGTGTGCCCGGCGAGATCGCGCCGCCTGCCTATGCGTCGCTGTGCGAGCTGCTCGAGCAGAGTTGCGAGCGGTATCGCGCCAGGACGGCGTTCACCAACATGGGCGTCGCCCTGAGCTTCGGCGAACTCGAGCGCCTGTCGCGCGATTTCGGCGCCTACCTGCAGAAGGAGGCCGGGCTGCGCCCCGGGGAGCGGATCGCGATCATGCTTCCCAACCTGCTGCAGTATCCGGTCGCCATGTTCGGTGCGTTGCGCGCGGGCCTCGTGGTGGTGAACGTCAATCCGCTGTACACAGCGCCGGAACTGGAGCACCAGCTCGCCGACTCCGGGGCGAGCGCGATCATCGTTCTCGAGAACTTCGCGCATACGCTCGAACGGGCGCTCGCGGGGACGCGCGTGCGCCTGGCCATCACTACGCAGCCGGGCGACCTATTCCCCGCGGCCAGGCGCTGGCTCGTGAACTTCGCCGTGAAACACGTGAAGCGTCTGGTTCCGCCGTGGCGCATCGACGGTGCCGTCGGCCTGCGCGCCGCCCTCGCCCGCGGCGCGCGGCACGAGTTGCACAGGCCGCCGCTCATGCCGGAGGACATCGCCCTGCTGCAGTACACAGGCGGCACCACCGGCAGCCCGAGAGGCGTAATCCTCAGCCACGCCAACTTGCTGGCGAACGTCGAGCAGACCCTCGCCTGGAGCGCTACGACCCTGCGCGAGGGCGAAGAGACCGTGGTCACCGCCCTGCCCCTGTACCATGTCTTCGCCCTGACCGCGAACCTGCTGCTGTTCATCAGGCTGGGCGGCAACAATCTGCTGATCACGAATCCGCGGGATCTGCGCGCTATGATCGCCGAACTGCGCCACACTCGGTTTACCGCGATGACTGGCGTCAACACGCTGTACCGCGCGCTGCTGGACGCCGACGGCTTCGCGGAGGCCTGTGCCGCCAACCGCGGCGCGCTCAAGCTCGCGGTCGCGGGTGGGATGGCGGTGGAGCGCGCCGTCTCCGACCGCTGGCAGAAGGTGGTGGGCGCACCGCTCATCGAGGGATACGGACTCACCGAGGCCTCGCCAAACGTGTGCGCGAATCCGTTCGACGCGAAGGATTTCAGCGGCAAAGTGGGCTTGCCGCTGCCCTCGACCGAGGTCGCGATCCTGAACGAGCATGGTGCCGAGCTGCCGCCGGGCGAGCCCGGCGAGATCTGCGTGCGCGGTCCGCAAGTGATGCGCGGTTACTGGAACCGCCCCGAGGAAAGTGCACAGGCGTTCACCCCGGACGGCTGGCTCAGGACGGGCGACATCGGGCGGCTGGACCGTCGCGGCTATGTTGAGTTCGTCGACCGCCGGAAAGACGTGATCGTGGTGTCCGGATTCAAGGCTTACCCGACGGAGATCGAAGACGTTGTCATGCGACACCCGGGCGTCAAGGACGCCGGTGCGGTCGGGGTGCCGGACGCTCGCAGCGGCGAGGCGGTCGCCGTGGTGGTGGTGAAAAAAGACCCTGGGCTCAGCGCCGAAGATCTGAGCGAGTATTGCGCGCGCTCGCTCACCGGCTACAAGCGGCCCGTGCGTATCGAGTTCCGTGACGCGCTGCCCAAGAATCCGCTCGGAAAGGTTCTGCGGCGGCAATTGAGGGACGAGCTCGTCGGCGCCGATGGCTGAATATCCCGCCCATCTGGAGCACGAGCACCGGTTGTTCGACGGCAGGACGGTCACCATCCGACCGATCCGCCCGCAGGACGATCTGCTCGAGCGCGATTTCATCGACAGCGGCCTGTCGGGCGAGAACAGGTATCTGAGATTCCAGAAATGGGTCGCGGCGCCCTCGGACCAGCTGATCCATTTCCTCACCGACGTCGACTACGATCGCCACATGGCTTTCGTCTGCACCGTGCGCCACGGTGAAAGCGAGGAGATCGTCGGCGAGGCGCGCTACGTCACCAATCCGGACGGCAAGAGCTGCGAGTTCGGCATCATGATCGCCGACGCCTGGCACAAGAGCGGAATCGCCGGTCTGTTGATGGACGACCTGATCAGGGTTGCTCGCGCCAAAGGACTCGAATCGGTCGAGGGAATCGTGCTCAGGAACAACGCGACGATGCTGAAGTTCGTGCGCGCCCTGGGCTTCGAAGTGCACCACGTGCCCGAGGACCCGGTCAACGCGCGCGTGGTGAAGAAGCTTTGAGCGTCGCCCCAAGCGCGGCGAGCACCCCCCGCGATCCCGCTTCGACCATGTCGAGCACTTGCACGAAACCCGCATCGCCGCCGTAATAGGGGTCCGGCACCTCTGCCGTGTCCCAGCCAACGGCGAATTCCATGAACAGGCGCAGCTTTTCCCGGTGCTCCGGTGGCGCGAGCCGCCGCAGGATCGCAAGGTGTCCGCGATCCATGGCGAGGATGAGATCGAAGCGCTCGAAATCGGCCTCGGCGATCTGCCTGGCGCGTAGCCCGCTCAGGTCGTAGCCACGCCGGCGCGCATGCTCCTGCGCGCGCGCGTCGGGCGCTTCGCCAACGTGATAGCCGTGAGTGCCCGCCGAGTCCACCAGCACCTTACCCTCCAGGCCGGCCTCGCGAACCAGCCGCCGCAGGACCCCGTCGGCCGTCGGCGAGCGGCAAATGTTGCCCGTGCAGACCAGCAGGACACTGCGCACTATCATTCTGAGGCGAGAACGACGCCGAACACCCGCTTCTTCAGCTCGCCCAGCTGGTCGCGCAACTTCGCCGCCTGCTCGAATTCCAGGTTCCGCGCGCACTCGAGCATCTTCTTCTCCAGCTGCTTGATCTCGCGCGAGATCTGCTTCTCGCTCATCGCCTCGTAGCGCGCCTCGTCCTGGGCAGCGGCGAACTGAGCCTTCGCCTGATCGGCATCGTAAACGCCGTCGATCAGGTCCTTGATGCGCTTGGTGATGCCCTTCGGCGTGATGTCGTGTTCCCGGTTGAACTCGACCTGCTTGCGGCGTCGTCGCTCGGTCTCGCCGATCGCGGCCTTCATGGAGTCGGTCACCACGTCCCCGTACAGGATCGCCGCGCCGTTGATGTGGCGCGCGGCCCGGCCGATGGTCTGGACGAGCGAGCGCGCCGAGCGCAGGAATCCCTCCTTGTCCGCGTCCAAAATCGCCACCAGCGACACCTCTGGCAGGTCGAGACCTTCACGCAGAAGGTTGATTCCTACTAGGACGTCGAATTCACCCAGCCGCAAGTCGCGAATGATTTCGACGCGCTCGACCGTGTCCACCTCCGAGTGCAGGTAGCGCACCTTGACGCCGTGCTCCGAAAGGTACTCCGTAAGCTCCTCGGCCATGCGCTTGGTGAGCGTGGTGACCAGCACCCGTTCGCTCTTGGCCACGCGCAGGCGGATCTCCGACAGCAGGTCATCTACCTGGTGGCTCGCCGGCCGAACCTCCAGCGCCGGGTCGACCAGACCGGTTGGCCGCACGACCTGCTCCACGATCTGGGCGGACTTGGCGGTCTCGTAGTCCGCCGGGGTCGCCGAAACGAAGATGGTCTGCCGCACCACTTTCTCGAACTCGTCGAACCGTAGCGGCCGGTTGTCGAGCGCGGAGGGCAGGCGGAAGCCGTACTCCACGAGGTTTTCCTTCCGGGACCGGTCGCCGCGGTACATGCCGCCGAGCTGGCCGATCGTCACGTGGCTCTCGTCGATGATCATCAACGCGTCGGGCGGCAGGTAGTCGATCAGCGTCGGCGGCGGCTCCCCTGGCTTGCGGCCGGACAGGTGGCGCGAGTAATTCTCGATGCCCTTGCAGAATCCCAGCTCGACCAGCATCTCCAGGTCGAAGCGCGTGCGCTGCTCGATCCGCTGCGCCTCGACCAGCTTGCCGGCCTGCTGGAAGAATTCGATCCTCTCGCGCAGCTCCGCCTTGATCGCTTCGATGGCCCGTAGCGTCGTCTCCCGCGGCGTCACGTAGTGGCTCGAGGGGTAGACGGTGAAGCGCGCCATCGGATGCAGCACGCGCCCGGTGAGCGGGTCGAACACCTGCAGCTGCTCGATCTCGTCGTCGAAGAGCGAGATCCGCACCGCATGCTCCGCATGCTCGGCCGGAAAGACGTCGATCACGTCTCCCCGCACGCGGAAGGTGCCGCGCCTGAAATCGAGCTCGTTTCTTTCGTACTGCATGGCCACCAGGCGACCGAGGAGGTCGCGCTGCGGCAGCTTCTCGCCGCGCCGAAGGTGCAGGATCATGCCGTGGTATTCGGAGGGGTCGCCGATGCCGTAGATCGCCGACACGGTTGCGACGATCACCACGTCGCGCCGCTCCATGAGAGACTTGGTCGCCGACAGGCGCATCTGCTCGATGTGCTCGTTGATCGACGAATCCTTCTCGATGTAGAGGTCCCTGGAAGGGACGTAGGCCTCGGGCTGGTAGTAGTCGTAGTACGAGACGAAGTACTCGACCGCGTTGTCCGGGAAGAATTCGCGGAACTCCGAATACAGCTGCGCCGCCAGCGTCTTGTTCGGCGCAAGCACCATCGCCGGCCGGCTCAGGCGCGCGATGACGTTGGCCATGGTGTAGGTCTTGCCGGAACCCGTCACCCCGAGCAGGGTCTGGAACGCCAGACCGTCCGTGACCCCCTCGATCAGGCGCTCGATTGCCTCGGGCTGGTCGCCCGCCGGCGCGTAAAGCTGGTGCAGCTTGAAAGGGCTTGCGGGAAGGCTCTCGGAATTCATTCGGTCAGGGGCCGCGACAAACGGAGATTTTCGCACAGCGGTGCGCCCGGTAGAATACGTACCTCACTCTTACCCGAACCTCCATGAGCGCATCAATCCTCGCGGCCGTCCAGCTGGCTCCGCGCGACCCCATCCTCGGCGTTACCGAGGCCTTCGTCGCCGACCAGAACCCGAAGAAAGTAAACCTAGGCGTCGGCGTTTACACCGATGACGACGGCAAGGTGCCGCTGCTCGAGTGCGTGCGGCGCGCGGAGCGCGCACGCGTCGAGGCGGCGCCGCCTCACAGCTACCTGCCGATCGACGGCCTGCAAGCCTACGACCGCGCGGTGATGCAGCTGGTTTTCGGCGGCGAGCTCGCTGCGAGCGGCCGCATCGTCACCGTGCAGGCGCTGGGCGGCACCGGCGGGCTGAAGATCGGCGCCGATTTCCTGCGCCTGCTCGATCCGCGGGCACAGGTATGGATCAGCGAACCGAGCTGGGAAAACCACCGGGCGCTGTTCGAGAACGCCGGATTCAAGGTCAATGCTTACCCCTACTACGATGCCGGTACTCATGGCGTCGACTTCGAGGGCATGCGTGCGGCGCTGGACAAGCTGGAAGCCGGCTCGATCGTGGTGCTGCATGCCTGCTGCCATAACCCGACCGGCGTCGACCTGACCCAGGCACAGTGGCAGAGCGTGCTCGAGACGGTGAAGCGCCGGCGCCTGGTGCCCTTTATCGACCTCGCCTACCAGGGCTTTGGCGATGGCATCGATGCCGACGGCTACGCGGTGCGCCTGTTCTCGGGGGCCTACAGCCCGGTGTTCGTCTCGAGCTCGTTTTCCAAGTCGTTCTCGCTCTACGGCGAGCGTGTCGGCGCCTTCAGCGCGCTTACCGAGACCGCCGACGAGGCCGCGCGCGTGCTCTCGCAGGTGAAGCGCCTCGTGCGCACCAACTACTCCAACCCGCCGTCGCACGGCGGCCAGATTGTCGCGGCGGTGCTTTCGACGCCCGAGCTGCGCGCGCTGTGGGAAAAGGAGCTTGCCGGCATGCGCGAGCGCATCAAGGCGATGCGCAAGGCGCTGGTCGAGAAGATCACGGCTCGCGCGCCGCGCGCCGACTTCGGCTTCGTGCTGGCGCAGCGCGGCATGTTCTCCTATTCGGGCCTGAGCAAGGAGCAGGTCACGCGGCTGCGCGCCGAATTCTCGATCTACGCCATCGATACGGGCCGGATCTGCGTCGCGGCGCTCAACAACAAGAACATCGACTACGTCGCCGACGCGATCGCAAAAGTGATCTAGCGGGGCCGCGCCACCGCCTCGCTCATTTGCAGCCGGATTTCGTCGCCAGCTTGCCGCCGGCGGTTGCGCCGAGCGTGGTTCCCACTCCCGGCAGCACCAGCGTACCGAGCACCGCGCCGATCGTCGCGGCCCGCGTCAGGCCGATCGATGGCTCGGACACCGTCCCGCCCAGCGCGACCGGCACACCGACGATGCCGCCGGTCTTCGCCACCGACACGTCGAGCTCGCCGCTAAGCGCGTTGTCGGGGGCGACTTCGGCATTCCCGCCCGCCACCAGCGTCGGGGAGCGCGCGCAGATCTCGTCGACGCGCAACGTCTTGCCACGCAACGACACCGTACCGCGCAGTTCCTCGAACGGCGTCTTGCCTCCCGCAGGCAGCTTGCCGAACGGCAGCTCGACCACGCGCGACAGGTCGACGCCGTGCCAGGCCCCGCCCGTCACCTCAGCGGGCGCGTCGAGCGCCAATGCGTCGCCAAGCTGTCCCGCCGTGCCGGCGTGCGACGAGAACACCGCCTTCGCGTTCAGCCTGCCGCTAAGCTTGCCCGGCTTGCCGAGATCCCTGAGCATCGGCGAGAGATCGATGCGGGCGATATCCGCCCTGCCCTCAAGGCGCCAGTTCCTGAGCCAGTCCAGACGGAAGGTTCCGGTAAGCGTGCCGCCGTAGAGCGTGCCCTTCATCTCCGGAAAATCCAGGATGCCATCCTTGAGCGTTCCGTTCGCGACGAGCGATTCGAAGGTGAGAGGCGCGGAACGAAAAGGCAGCTTCCAATTGTGGGCGTCGAGCACGACACGCGCCCCGCCCTGCGCCAGAGGCTCGAGCGCGACCTCGAGCGCGCGATCACCGGTCCTGAACCGCGCGCTCTTCGGCGCGTAGCGGTCCGTCAGGTCGACCCAGAGGTCGAAGTCGGGCACCTTCATCGCGCGGGTCTGGAAGCTCACGTCCCGCAACTCCAGGCTTTCGATGCGCACCGCGGGCGCGCCCTCCTGCCCCTTGTTCGACTTCGGCAGCTTGCCGACGATCGCGAGCGCGGGCTCGCGAATGCGAACCCCGTCGGCCCGGATCAGGCGAATCGCCTTGTGCTCGCCTAGAAGCGAGAACAGCGCTGGCACCACCTGCAATTCATCGATCTCCAGCGGCGCGCCCTTGCCTACTTCGATGCCGTAGAGCGTTACTCGCGGCGTCGGCAGGATCTTCAGCCGCATGTCGGCAACGTTCACCGGCTGGCCGATTTTCAGCGATGCGGTCGCGATCACCTCGGGGATGTAGTCGCGCAGCGGCACGATGAAGGGCACCATCAGTGCAACCACCAGCAACCCGCCGACGATCGCGGCGGGCCGGAACCAACTGCCGCGGGTAATTCGACTAAATTCGATCATTCAATTGCTTAGGCGTGCGGAAATCCATAAAATAGCGGGCTTTCCTGATCCCCGATAGCTCAGTCGGTAGAGCGACGGACTGTTAATCCGCAGGTCCCAGGTTCGAGCCCTGGTCGGGGAGCCACCATCACACAAAGGCCTAGCGCGAGCTAGGCCTTTGTCTTTTCTGTCCGGGCGCGGCATTGACGCGCGGGGTCCGGGTGCTCGCTCGGGCTCGGGGCCCGGAATGTGCATACGTCACATTTTTGCGGCGCCTTGCGACGCTGAGCTTTTGGTCCCCGATCTCTACTCTGTGAGTCATCAACGACGCACGGAGGGCACCATGAAAACCAAACTGATCCTGCAAGCCAGCATCACCTTCCTGGTGCTCTCCATCGGCTCGGGCGTCCTCCCGGCCGGCATGGGCATCGCCCAAGCCTTCCAGCAGCCCACAGCCCAGCTCCAGCCCCTGCACACCACCCAGAACGGCGTGCCCGAGGACTTCATCTTCGCCTCCAACTACACCTGGATGAACCACAACTAGAAGACCACCCCAGCGACAAGGAGAGACAGCTCATGGCCACCAAACTGATCCTCAAAGCAGCTCTTGTCATATCCATCCTCCTCGCCGGCAGCGGCGTGGTCGTTGCCTGCGTGGGCCTAGCCAAGGCGGGCCACCCCACCCCGGCGGCCAGCGCCGAAGAACTCGACGCACGCCAGCTCGCCCGCCGCGGCATTGCCGGTGACGACCTGTTCGGCCCGGCCTTCGTCTCCGTGCAGATCGACCGCTCCGACGTGCCCTGGCAGGCGTCGCAGGTTCAGGATCCCGACAACGTGCGATCGTTCTGAGCGGCGCGGCGGGATATCATCGTCGGGGAGATGTGCGGCCGTTTCGCCCTTCACGCCAACCCTCATGTCGTCGCGCTGCAGTTCGGGCTGCGGGCGGACCCGAACTTCGCGCCGCGTTACAACGTCGCGCCAAGCACCGACATCCTGATCGTTCGCGAGGACCGTGCCCACGCGCGTCTGGCCGACCTTTATAAATGGGGGCTGATTCCGGGATGGGCAAAGGACCCGGCGATCGGTAACCGGCTCATCAATGCGCGTGCGGAGACCGTCGCCGAAAAGCCCGCCTTCCGCGCCGCCTTCAAGCACTCGCGTTGCCTGGTCCCGGCGAGCGGTTTCTACGAGTGGAAGACGGAGGGAAGGACGAAGCTTCCCTACTATATCCGGCCGAAGGGCAACGCGCTGTTCGCGCTCGCGGGAATCGCCGAGGAGTGGAACGGGCCGGATGGCGTGGTACGGACCGTGTGCCTCATCACCACCGAGCCAAACGAGCTCATGCGCCGGATACATGACCGCATGCCGGTGCTCGTGGCGCCGGACGACTACGCGGCCTGGCTCGACGACGCGAACAAGGATGTGGAGTGGCTCAAAGCGATGCTTCGCGCCTACCCGGCGCAGGAAATGGAGGCATACCCGGTGAGCAAGGCGGTGAGTAACGCGAGAAACGAAGGTTCGGAACTCGTCGCGCCCGTCTAGCTGCAGTGCGCTTCCTGGCGCAGTTACGCTTTCAGCTCCGGAAAATCCTCCTCCCAGAACTCGTTCTTGCGCCGCGCCTCGCCCTGGCGCTCTCCTTCTGCGCCGCGTAGCTGCACGCGGCGGATCTTGCCCGAGATGGTCTTGGGCAGGTCCGAGAATTCGATGCGGCGCACGCGCTTAAAGGAGGCCAGCCGCTCGCGCGTGAAGCGGAAGATCGAGAGCGCGGTCGCGCGCGACGGCTCGAAGCCGGGCTTGAGCACGAGGTAGGCCTTTGGCACTGAAAGACGAAGCGCGTGCGGGCTCGGCACCACCGCTGCTTCGGCCACCGCGTCGTGCTCGATCAGGGCGCTTTCCAGCTCGAACGGGCTGATCCGGTAGTCGGCGCTCTTGAACACGTCGTCGGCCCGCCCGACGTACCAGAAGTAGCCATCCGGGTCGCGCGATGCGACGTCCGCGGTGCGGTAGTACGCGCCGCCGAGCAGCTCCCGGGTGCGCTCCGGGTTGTCGATGTAGCCGGTCATCAGCCCGACGGGGCGCGGCTCGAGACTGATCGCGACTTCGCCCTCTTCCGCGGGCCGGTCGTCGGCCACGTCGAGTAGATCGATCCTGAACCCCGGCAGCGGCCGCCCCATCGAGCCGATCTTCACCGGCTGTCCCGGCGGGTTTCCGAGCTGCGCCGTGGTCTCGGTCTGGCCGTAGCCGTCGCGCACGGTGATGTTCCACGCGGCCTGCACGCGCTCGATCACTTCCGGATTGAGGGGTTCGCCAGCGCTCGCCAGCTCGCGCAGCTTCACCGGATAGGATTTGAGATCTTCCAGGATCAGCATGCGCCACACGGTCGGCGGCGCGCACAGCGTCGTAACGCCGTACCGGACCAGTGCGTCGAGCGTCTTCTTCGCGTCGAAGCGCGCGAGGTTGTACAAGAAAATTGTCGCGCCGGCGTTCCACGGCGCGAAAAAGCAGCTCCACGCGTGTTTCGCCCATCCGGGCGAGCTGATGTTGAAATGGACGTCGCCTTCGCGCAGGCCCAGCCAGTACATGGTCGACAGATGTCCGACCGGGTAGCTCTGGTGCGTGTGCTGCACCATCTTCGGCCGCGCCGTGGTGCCGGAGGTAAAGTACAGCAGGAACGGGTCCTCGGCACGGGTCGCGCCGTCGGGCGCGAAGCTCGTGGCGGCGCCGTCGGCCTGCTTGTAGGAAATCCACCCCGGCGCTTCCCCGCCGACGAGTATCCGCGTGTAGTCGCCCGGGACGTCGGCGAACTTGGCGCTCGCGGGCACGTCGGCCACCACATGCCGCACCCGGCCCCGCTCGATGCGGTCCTGCAGGTCAGCCTGCGTAAGCTGCGTGGTCGCCGGGCTCACCACCGCGCCGAGCTTCATCGCCGCGAGCGTGATCTCCCACAACGGCACCACGTTCGGCAGCATGACGAGCATGCAATCGCCGCGCCGCACCCCGTTCGCGCGCAGAAAGTTGGCGACGCGATTGGAGCGCGCGCTCATCTCCGCGAAGGTGGCGCGCGCCTCCGTCCCGTCCTCGTTCACCACCCA
>JBAUTZ010000361.1:0-8940 GCA_049582445.1 Burkholderiales bacterium | reverse complement strand
ACCATGGCCATCGCACGCGCCGTCGCCACCACGCCCTTCGACCGTAGCGACCCCAGAGCGGTGCGCCGCGCGGTGCGCTCCGGGGCGCACGCCGGGCATACCGCGGGTCTCGCGCCCGGCTACGTGCAGGGCAACGTCTGCATCCTGCCGCGAGATTACGCCGACGACTTCTTCGTCTTCTGCCAGAGGAATCCGAAGCCCTGCCCGCTGCTCGCGGCGAGCGACCCTGGCGATCCGCGCCTGCCGGCGCTCGGGGAAGACCTCGACATCCGCACGGACGTGCCGAGCTACCGCGTGTTCCGCGACGGCGAGCCCGTCGGGGACGTGCCGGACATCCGCGACCTGTGGCGCGACGACCTGGTCGCCTTCGTGCTGGGTTGCTCGTTCTCCTTCGAGGAGGCACTGCTCGAGGCCGGCGTGCCCCTGCGCCACATCGCCGAGGGGCGAAACGTGCCGATGTACCTCACCAGCGTGGAGACCGCTCCGGCCGGCCCGTTTCGCGGCAAGCTGGTGGTGTCGATGCGGCCGTTCAAGCCCGCGGACGCGATCCGCGCGATCCAGATCACCTCGCGCTTTCCCAGCGTGCACGGGGCGCCGGTGCACATCGGCAAGCCCGCGCTGATCGGCATCGACGACATCGACCGGCCGTGGGTGGGCGACCGCACCGAGGTGAAGGACGACGAGCTGCCCGTGTTCTGGGCCTGCGGCGTGACGCCGCAGTCGGTGGTGCGCCAGGCGCGCCCGCCGCTGTGCATCACGCACACCCCGGGCCACATGATCGTCACGGATCTCCGCAACTCCAGCCTCGCGATCCTCTAGAGAGCAAGCCATGCCTCATGCCAAGTGGACGATCAGCGGCGAATACATGGAAAGCTGCAACTGCGACTACCTGTGCCCTTGCATCTACACCAATCCGCAGGCTCCGGTGACGCATGACCAGTGCACCTCGCTGCAGGTCTATCGCATCGACCGGGGACACTTCGGCGACGTCAAGCTCGACGGCCTCGCCTTCGCGCTCGTCATCCGCTCGGGCAGGGTGATGGCCGATGGCAACTGGGTGCTCGGCGGGGTGATCGACGAGCGGGCGAGCGAGCCGCAGCGCGATGCGCTCGGCGCCATCGTGAGCGGCCAGGCCGGAGGCATCCCGGCACGCATCCGCCAGACGCTGGTCGGCGACTTCCGCGGCGTCGAGGTGCACCCGATCGCGTTCCGCATGGACGGGCTCAAGCGCTCGGCATCGATTCCCGGAATGCTCGAGTTCGCGATCGAGGGCGTTGCCTCGCGCGCCAGCAACGGCGAGCCGCTGTACCTCGACAACACCGCCCATCCCGCGAACCGCAGGCTCGCGCTCGCGCGCTCCGCCGAGACCCACGTGCACGGCTTCGGACTCGAGCTCGACATGACGGCGCAGGGCAACAACGGCCATTTCGCGCCCTTCAGCTGGACGGGGTAGCCGATCCTCGTCACTCTAAGCAATGCGCAGCTCGCCTACGGCCTGCAGCCGCTGCTCGACCGCGCCGAGCTGGTGGTGCAGGAAGGCGAGCGCATCGGACTGATCGGCCGCAACGGCAGCGGCAAGTCCTCGCTGCTCGCGGTCATCGCCGGCCGTGCGCAGCTGGACGACGGCGAACTGCGCCGCCAGGACGGCCTGCGCGTCGCGCTCGTCGAGCAGGAGCCAGCGCTGCCGCCTGCCGCGAGCCTGCGCGAGAGCCTCGCCGCGCGCGGCGGACTCGACCTGATCCAGGACGAGCGCGAGCGCTGGCGTACCGAGGCGCGCCTGACCGAGCACCTGCACCGGTTCGGGCTCGACCGGGCGCCGGCGCCCGGCGATGCCTCGGGTGGCGAGATCAAGCGCGCCGCCCTGGCGCTCGCTTTCGCGCTCGAGCCGGACCTGATCCTGCTCGACGAGCCCACCAATCACCTCGACATCGACGGCATCGCGCTGCTCGAGACCGCGTTGGCGCGCGGGCCGGCGGCGATCGTCATCACCCACGACCGCTGGTTCCTCGACCGCTTCGCGACGCGCATCGTCGAGCTGGACCGGGGGCTGCTGCGCTCCTACGCAGGCAACTACTCGGATTACTCACGCCTCAAGGCGCGCGAGCTCGCCTCCGAGGACGTGACGAACCGAAAGTTCGACAAGTTCTGGCGCGAGGAGGAAGCCTGGATCAGGAAGGGCATCGAGGCGCGCCGCACGCGCAACGAAGGCCGGGTTCGCCGCCTCGAGCGCCTGCGACGCGAGCGCGCCGCGCGCCGCGAAAGCCTGGGCAACGTCAAGCTCTCGATCGACACCGGGGAACGGAGCGGCAAGCTGGTGGCCGAGCTGATCGGCGTCGGCAAGCGATTCGGCGAGCAGGTCGTCGTCAGGGATCTGTCGATGATCATTTCGCGCGGCGACCGCATCGGCCTGATTGGCCCGAACGGCGCAGGCAAGACCACGCTGATCCGCATCATCCTGGGCGAGCTCGCGCCCGACGCGGGACGCGTGCGCCTCGGGACCAACGTCGTGCCCGCCTATTTCGACCAGATGCGCGAGCAGCTCGACCCCGACAAGACGGTGGCGGAGACCGTGAGCCCGGGCTCGGACTGGGTCGAGGTGGGCGGCGCGCGCAAGCACGTGCTCTCCTACCTGGGGGATTTCCTGTTTTCGCCGCGGCGCGTCAACTCTCCGGTGCGCATGCTCTCGGGTGGCGAGAGGAACCGGCTGCTGCTCGCGCGCCTGTTCGCGCGGCCGGCGAACGTGCTGGTGCTCGACGAACCGACCAACGACCTCGACATCGAGTCGCTCGAGCTGCTCGAGGAGGCGCTGCAGGATTATTCCGGCACCCTGCTGCTGGTGAGCCACGACCGGGCCTTCCTCGACAACGTCGTCACTGAGACGCTCGCCGCGGAGGGCGGCGGCGCCTGGCGCGAGTACGCCGGGGGCTACAGCGACTGGCTGCGTCAGCGTGCCGAGCCTGCGGAGAGCGTTTCATCCGAGAAAATGGCATCCCCGGCGGCGCGCGAGCGGCCGCGCGTCAAGCTCTCGTACAAGGAGAGCCGCGAGCTCGAGGCGCTGCCCGCCGAGATCGAGGCGCTGGAAGCCGAGCAGCGCGCACTCGCCGAAAAAATGAGCGGCCCCGCGTACTATCGCCAGGACGCCGCCTCGATCCACAGCGACCAGCAGCGCACCGGGCAGATCGAGGCGCTGATGCTCGAAAAGCTCGAGCGCTGGGAGGCGCTCGAAGCGAGAGCGAAGGCCGGCTCCTAGCGGCCGAGCAGGGTCTCGAGCTCGCCCCGCGCCATCAGCCGCTCGAGCTCGTCGGCGCCGCCGATCAGCACGCCCTTGACGAACACCATCGGAAATGTCGGCCAGCCGGTCCACATCTTGAGCGCGTTGCGCCGCCGCCAGCCTCGCAGGTAGCTGCCGTGCCCGATGTAATGGTAGGCAAGTCCCTTGCCGTCGAGCAGGCTGCGCGCCTTCTTCGGGAAGGGGTTCTGCGCCATCCCGACCACGACGATGTCGTGGGCGGCGACCGCGGCCTGCACCTCGGCGACGAAATCGGCGTGCTTGCCCTCGATCTTGGCGCGGATCGCCGGATGGATATGCGCTTCGTCGAGAATCGGTCGGCTCACGGCCGGTAGTTTAGAATGCCGCCATGGCTACGACTACCACCGCAAGCGGACTGAAGATCGAAGAAGTCGTCGAAGGCAACGGCGCGGCCGCGGTCGCCGGCAAGAGCGTGACGGTGCACTACACCGGCTGGCTCACCGACGGCGTGATCAAGGGCAAGAAGTTCGACTCGAGCAAGGACCGCAACGACCCGTTCGTGTTCCCGCTCGGCGCGGGCCACGTCATCAAGGGCTGGGACGAGGGCGTGCAGGGAATGAAGGTCGGCGGCAAGCGCATGCTCACCATCCCCGCGGCGCTCGGCTACGGCTCACGCGGCGCCGGCGGCGTCATTCCGGCCAACGCGACGCTGCTGTTCGAGGTGGAGCTGCTCGCGGTCGGCTGACGTCCTAGCGGATCGGCGAGAACGCGGTCGGCCTGAGGTAGCGGTTTTCCTGCGTGACGATGAGCGGGATGACTTTCTTCAGGTAGGCCTGCCACGCCGGGTCCTGCGCCAGGCGCTCGCGCCTGGCGGCGCGGTCGTCGAGGCTGTCGTAGCCCCACATGAACACCACCTGGTTGAGGTTGCCGTTCTCGGTCGTGAAATAGCCGACGAACCGGCCGAGGTACTTCTGCTGCAGGGCGAGCCCCTCCTCGCCGTACAGCCGCACCATTTCGGGAACCTTGCCCGGGTGCAGGGTATAGATGCGCTCCTCGACGATCATGGGACTCAGCTCCTCGTGCGGACCACGCCGCGGTCGATGACGAATATGCGGTCGACCATGCGCTCGGAATGCTGCAGGTCGGACTCCGACAGGATGACCGACATGCCCTCGAGCTTGAGGCTGCCGACCACTTCGACCAGCCGGCGCGCGAGCGCGGGCGCGACGCCCTCGAAGGGCTCGTCGAGCAGCAGCAGCTTGTCGCCGCACATCAGCGCGCGGCCGATCGCCACCAGTTTCTGCTGTCCGCCGGAGAGCTGCGCGCCCTTGCGCGGCGCGAAGCCGCGGATCTCGGGAATCAGGCGGTAGACCTTGTCCAGCCGCGACCTTGCGTCGGGCAGCTTCGCCGCCCAGGCCGGCACCAGCAGATTCTCCTCGACCGTCAGGTCGGGAATCAGCCTGCGGTCTTCGGGCATGTAGCCGATTCCCATGCGCGTGCGACGCCAGGTCGGCGCCGCGAGCAGGTCCTCGCCGTCGAAGCCGATCGTGCCGCTCGAGACCTTGAGGATCCCCATGACGCTCTTCATGAGCGTAGTCTTGCCGGCGCCGTTGCGCCCGATCAGCCCCGCCATGCTGCCGGTCGGCAGCTCGAGCGATACCCGCCGCAGCACCTGCACCGAGCTGATCGAGACGTCGACCTGGTCGATCCTAAGCACGCGAGCGTCCCTGCGCTTCGTCGATGCGGTGCAGCTCGCCCCCAACCACGAAGCGCTTGACCTCGGGGTCGTCGAGCACCACGTCGGGCGGCCCGTCGGCGATGATGCGCCCGTCGTAGAAGGCGAGCACGCGCTCGGCGAAGCGGTTCACCACCTCCATGTCGTGCTCGACGAACAGCACGGTCGCACCCTCGGCGCGCACCGCCTTCATGATCATCTCCATGATGGCGAACTTCTCCTCCGCCGAGACGCCACTGGTGGGCTCGTCGAGCAGCAGGATCCTCGGCTTGGCCACCATGGTGAGCGCGATGTCGAGCAGCTTCCTCACCCCGCCCGGCAGCACCTGCGCGTTCTTGTCGCGGTACTCCGCGAGCCCGAAGCGCTCGAGGATGCGCTCGGCGGCCTCTTCCGCCGGAAGATTGTGCCCCGGCACCAGCGGCCGGCCGCGCGAAAGGAAACCGCCCAGCCCCGCGTTCCTCAGCACCACGCCGATGCCCACCATCATGTTCTCGAACGCGGTCAGCGAGGCGTAGAGCTGCGGGATCTGGAACGAGCGGCAGATGCCCAGCCGCGTGATGTCGCGCGGCGCGAGCTCGGTGATGTCCCGCCCCTCGTAGTGGATGCGGCCCCGGTCGGGCTTCAGATAGCCCGTGATCATGTTGATGAAGGTCGTCTTGCCGGCGCCGTTGGTGCCGATGAGGCCCACCACCGAGTCGCGCTCGATCGCCGCGTTGATGTCGCTCGCCGCGGTGACCGCGCCGAAATTCTTGTGCAGGCCCTTCGCGTCGAGGATCGCAGCCACGTCAGGCCGCCTTGCGCCGCGCGAACAGCGACCACACGCCGTCGGGCAGGAACACGATCAGGACGAGCAGCGCAGCGCCCAGGCTCATCTGCCAGGTGTTGGGCGACAAGTCGTAGGCCACGGTGTGGATCGCGCCGAAGATCAGGGCGCCGAGGAACGGCGCGATCACGCTGCCGGTGCCCGCGAGGATGGTGACGAAGATGAACTCGCCCGAGGTCGTCCAGTAGGCCATCTCCGGGTCGATGTGGCCGACCGTGGTCGCGGCGAGCGCGCCTCCGATGCCGGCGAGCGTGGCCGCGATCACGTACTTGACGTGGATCGCATGGCGCGCCGAGGCACCCATGTACTCGACGCGAATCTCGTTGTCCTTGATCGCCGGCGCGAGCCTGCCGAGCGGCGTGCGCAGGTAGCGGTGCACCAGCAGCGCCGCGATGACGCCCACGCCCGCCGCCGCGACCAGCACCGTGTAGCGCACCCAGCCCTCGTGCGGGCGGATGCCGAACAGCGTCGAGGGCAGCACGTTCAGGCCGTCGGTCGAGCCGAGCGCCTCGTTCTTGACGATCAGGCCGTAGAGGATCATCGACAGGGCGAGGCTCAGCAAGCCGAAGAAGATGCCGCGGTAGCGCGCCAGCAGGAAGCCGAGGATCCAGGCGGTGAGCGCCGCCACCCCCGCGCCGGCGAGCGCCTGCAGCAGCACGTCGCTCACGCCGAGCCGGATTCCCAGGGCGCCGGCCGTGTAGGCCCCGATGCAGTAGTAGAGCGCCTGCCCGAAGGACACGAGACCCGCACGCAGGAGCAGCATCAGGCCTAATGCCACCAGGCCTCGCGCGATGGCGAGCGTGAGGATGAACAGCAGCCATGGCGGCAGGAACGGCCCCGCGGCGACGATCGCCGCGAGGATCAATCCGAGCGCGAGCGGCGTGCTGTCGCGGCTCATATCTTCCTTGGCTCCGCGAGGCTGAACAGCCCGCGCGGGCGAAACGCGAGCACCAGCGCCATCACGAAATAGATCACGAACAGCTCTACCTGCGGCGCGTAATGCACCGAGATCGAGCGCACCAGGCCGACGATCACCGCGCCGAGCGCCGCGCCGGACAGGCTGCCGAGCCCGCCGATCACCACCACCGCGAACGACAACACGATCACGTCGACGCCCAGCCCCGGCACCACCGACACCGTCGGCGCAGTGAACGAGCCGCCGATGGCGGCGAGCATCGAGCCGAACGTGAAGGTCACGAGATAGTAGCGTCCCACGTTGATTCCCATGGCGCGGCTCAGCTCGGGATCGTGGATCACCACCGTGAGCAGCTTGCCGACCCGGGTTCCGCGCAGCAGCCAGACCAGGCCGCCGCCTGAGACGAGCGCCAGTCCCACCATGATCAGGTTGTAGGTCGGGTAAGGCAGCCCGCCGATGTCGAAGCTGCCCAGCAGCGCGTAGGGCTCGGCGACGTAATACGGGTTCACGCCCCAGATCAGCTTGATCGTGTCCTCGAGCACCAGGAACAGCGCATAGGTGATGAGCAGGATCACCACCTCGTCCTTGGCGTACATGAAGCGCAGGATGCCGCGCTCGATGATCGGCGCGAACACCAGCGTGACGATCACCGCCGCCGCCAGCAGCACCGCGTAGGACAGCATCGGCGGGTAGCCATGCGCAAGCCAGGCGCCGGTGAACGACGCGCCGGCGTAGGCGCCGAGCGCGTAGAAGCTGCCGTGCGTCACGTTGACGATCTTCATGACGCCGTAGATCAGCGTCAGGCCGATCGCCGCGATGAACAGCCAGGCGGAATAGATGATTCCGTCGGCGATGACGGGCAGGATCTCGTTCACGGCGCGATGGGCGAAAAAAAGCGGCTGCCGCAGGGCAGCCGCTTCTCGAGCGCGACTACTTCTTGAAGCCGCCCTTGATCCAGTCGGCGGACTTCACGCCCTCGGGCGGGTTGACCATCTCGGCCGGATAGCGCTTGACCTTGACGATTTCCAGCTTGCCGTTGACGAGCTTCGACTCGCCGTAGGCGGTCTCCATGATCGCCTGGTGCCCCTTGCCGTTCGTCATGCGCACCAGTCCGCCCGGCCCTTCGTAGCTCATGTGCTCGAGCGCCGCGCCGACCTGCTCGTTGGTCGGCCGCTTGCCGCCGTTCGCCTTCAGTGCCTTCTCCCAGGCGAGCTTCACGCCCAGGATCGCCTGCGCCATCTGGTAGGAGGCGTAGTTGGGCTCGGCGTTGAACTTGGCCTTGTAGCCACCGTGGAACCAGCTGTTGTAGGCATTGTTCGGGGCGTAGGGGCCGAACGGGCCGCGCGCGCCGATCACCGTGCCGTCCGGGATCTGCGCCGCGAGCTTGTGAATCACCGTCTCGCCCGTGGTGAGCACGCCCATGCTCTTCTTGAACAGGCCGCGCGGCGCGGCCTGAAGGAGGAGTGCCTCGAGGTCGCCGTCGTAGAAGCTGGAATGGATCACGTCCGCGTTCGCGCCGAGCAGCGTGGAGATCTCGGTGTTGTACTGGCCCGCGAACAGCTTCGGCATCTGCGAGGTCTTGACTTCGATCCCCGGCACCAGCTGCTTCATCGAGGCCTCGAAGTCGCCCCACGAGTCCTGGCCCCAGGCGTAGTTCTGGTTGATGCCGGCGATCGATTTCACGCCCGGCTTGGCGTCCTTCACGTAGAGCGCCGCGCCGACGCTGTCCATGGTCGCAGTGGGAGAGGTGCGGAACACGTACTTGTAGTTGTTGTCCTCGAAGATCCGGGGCGTGCCGCAGTCGAAGAAGTTGGTGAGCTTCTTCAGCTCCTCGGCCACCGGCGCGATCGCCAGGCAGTTGCCGCTCGACACGTAGCCGATCACCAGATCGACCTTGTCGCGCTGCACCAGGTTGCGGAACTCGGTGACTTGCGTGGTCGTGCTGCCCGCTTCGTCTACGACGGCGGTCTCGATCTTCGAGCCGCCGAAGCCCATCGTGGCGTAGGGCGCGGGCCCCTTGCCGGCGTTCAGCTGCTCGATGACGAAATCGGCGGCGTTCTTCGCCGGCACGCCGAACGGCGCAGCGGCCGGACCCGACAGGAACATGATGACGCCGATCTTGACTGGTTCCTGGGCGACCGCGGCGGCCGGCGCGAGCGCAGCGACGACGACCGCCGCCGCAATGGCATTCTTAAATACGGACATGATCTCCTCCT
>JBAUTZ010000360.1:0-2648 GCA_049582445.1 Burkholderiales bacterium | reverse complement strand
GACGATCGCGGGCTTGGGACTGTCGGGATGCAGCTCGCGCACGCGGCGCACGAAGCGGCTCTCGGCCGCGCATACGTCCAGAAGCGTTTGCCCCGGCGCGGGCTGGGGAAAGAAGATCACGAAATACACCGGGTGGCCTTCGCGCAGCGCGACGCCCACCTGCGAGTCGTCCTTGAAGCCGCCGATGCCGGGGCCATGGCCGGCGCGCGGGTCGATGACCACGTAGGGCCGGCGCTTCGGGTCGACCGTCACGCCTTCGGGTGGCACGATCTTCACGAGTGCGTAGTTCGCGGGGCGTTGGAATTCGCGTGCGTCGAGCACCATCTCGTAGTCGAAGTGCAGCACCGGCGGGCTGCCGGCCTGCACGTGCTCGAGGTACTGGTTGCCGCGCTGACGCAACGCGTCCCAGAACAGCACCGTGCGCTGGCCGAGATCGGTCGCGTACTGTGTCCAGCTCGACCACAGGTCCCAGGGCGACGCGGGCTGCGCGCTCGCGCGCGCCTGCTGCTCGGCCGAGACCTTCGCCACGCGCTCGCTGAAGCGCTTCTGCGCGATCTGCAGGCGTTTTTGCAGGAGAAGCCCTACCTTCGAGGAAACGTTATATGTTTCAGAGAGTTGCTTACCGATATCAGACATGGGGAATCTCCGGAAACGCGATTGGTGCGCTGCACCAAAGGACTTTAAGCCAATCCTCGGGTCACTTCATGACCTAGATCAAAAGACTTCCGGGATGAACTTGAAGGCATAGCCGGACTCGCGGTACTTGCCCGCCTTCTGGCGCTCGGGCAGGCGCACCTTCTCGCGTGGCGCGGTCTTGTAGGGAATCTGCTTGAGCAGATGGGTGATGATGTTCAGGCGCGCCCGCCGCTTGTCGTCGGAGTTGACGCAGT
This sequence comes from Burkholderiales bacterium, assembly GCA_049582445.1. Lineage (GTDB taxonomy): Bacteria > Pseudomonadota > Gammaproteobacteria > Burkholderiales > SG8-39 > DAHVFK01. The sequence continues at coordinate 1,758 of JBAUTZ010000360.1, read as the reverse complement.
GCCACGGCGCCCAGGGAGTGTCTGTCTTCTGGAACATCTCGTCGCGCGCGCGGGAGTAATCGAACCAGCGGCTGTAGGACTTGAGGTCCATCGGCGAGAGCTTCCAGATCTTGCGGCCGTCGTCGATGCGCGCAGCGAGGCGCCGCGTCTGCTCTTCGGGGCTCACCTCCAGCCAGTACTTGAGCAGGACGATGCCCGATTTGACCATCAGCTGTTCGAACAGCGGGACCATTTGCAGGAAATCCTTCGCCTGCTGCTCGGTGCAGAATCCCATCACGCGCTCGACGCCGGCGCGGTTGTACCAGCTGCGGTCGAAGATCACCACTTCGCCCGCCGCCGGCAGGTGCGGCAGATAGCGCTGTGCGTACATCTGGGTCTTCTCGCGCTCGGTCGGCGCGGGCAGCGCCACGACGCGGAACACGCGCGGGCTGACGCGCTCGGCGATCGCCTTGATCGTGCCGCCCTTGCCTGCGCCGTCGCGCCCTTCGAACACGACGCACACCTTGAGGCCCTTGTGCAGGACCCACTGCTGCAGCCGCACCAGCTCGACATGGAGCTTTTTCAGCTCTTTGTCGTAGACCTTGCTCTTGAGCTTGCCGTCTTCCTTGCCGCCTCGCTTCGTTTTCATGGTTTCCCTTCCTTTCTCAGGCGCCAACGATGCTACGCTCGCGCGATCGTGCAGTTGACCTCGGTCAAAAGCTGGTGCGTTTTCCTGGCGCTCGCTGCCTGCGTGTCGCAGGCACGGGCACAGGACATCGAGCCGCGCGCGTACTCGAACGCGCCGGTCGGGGTGAATTTCCTGATCGCCGGCTACGCCGCGACGCGCGGCGGCGTCGCCTTCGACCCGTCGCTGCCGGTGACGAACCCCGACCTGCGCACGTCGAACGAGCTCCTCGCGTATGCGCGCGTGCTCGACTTGTGGGGCAGATCGGGCAAGTTCGACGCGGTCCTGCCCTACACGCAGCTCTCGGGCTCGGCCGACTACCAGGGGCAGCCGCTCGAGCGCGAGGCGAACGGGCTTGCCGATCCGCGCTTCCGCCTGTCGTGGAACTTCTACGGCGCGCCGGCGCTCGGGCTGAAGGCGTTCAGGTCCTACGAGCAGGACCTGATCCTTGGGGCGAGCCTGCAGGTGTCGGCGCCCGCCGGCCAGTACGACCCGAGCCGGCTGGTCAACATCGGCAGCCACCGCTGGTGGTTCAAGCCCGAGCTGGGCGTCTCCAAGGCGAAGGGCCCGTGGACGCTCGAGCTCGCGCAGGCGGTCACGCTCTACACCGACAACCGCGACTTCTACGGCGGCCACACGCGCAGCCAGGATCCGCTCTACTCGACCCAGGCGCACGTCGTCTACGGCTTCCGCTCGGGCGCCTGGGCGTCGCTCGACGTGACCTGGTTCGCCGGCGGTCGCAGCGCGATCGACGGCGCGCTCGCGAACGACCTGCAGCAGAACTGGCGGCTCGGCGGCACGCTCGCGCTGCCGCTCAACCCGCTCGATTCGATCAAGCTGTACGCGAGCCGCGGCGTGGCCTCGCGCACCGGCAATGACTTCGACCTGCTCGGCATCGCCTGGCAGCATCGTTGGGGCGGGGGCCTATGACGCGGCCGCTCGTCGCTCGAACTTTGCGACCGCGGTCTCCAGGTTGAACAGCATGCGCTCGCGGCCGAGCCGCTCGCCGAGCTTCGAGCGCCGGATCATCGCCAGCGCCTCGGGGTTGAGAGACGTGAGCCAGAGCTCAATGCCGTCGGCGCGCAGCCGCTCTT
>JBAUTZ010000359.1:0-2454 GCA_049582445.1 Burkholderiales bacterium | reverse complement strand
TGAAGCGCAGGGAATACGAGCGCCAGCGCGCTGTGCCCGAGGCCAGTCGACGCAAGTAGAAAGGCTCTGCCGCGCGCACGCGATCGCGGCGAGACCCGGCGCGCCGAGCGTGCATTTCACAGCTCTGCCATCGCCCGCGCGCCGCCGCGCCGCTCCGCCAGGCGCGGCGTCAGCGCGAAATCCCGGTTCAACCGCGCGAGCACTGAGAATATGCGGATCCGCCAGTTGACGGCGAACGAGTCGGCGCCGTGGCCCGAGAGCAGCGACGTGACCGACTGCCGCAGCTTCAACGCGCTGGTCGGATGCATCAACAGCTCGGCGTTCTCCGGACGATAGAAGCCGCGGACGAAATCACGGTACGTGCGCTCCGTACGCCGCAGCCAGCGCTCGTAGCGCGCGAACGCCGCGCGGGAGAAGCGCCGCCGCGCCACCGCCACGTCGATGGCGGCCGCCGCGCGGAAGGCGCCGGCCAGCCCGAGGTGCACGCCGCTCGAGAACACCGGATCGATGAACGCCGCGGCGTCGCCCACCAGGAGCCAGCGATCCCCGGCGAGCTGGCTCGCGGAATAGGAGTAGTCGGATGCCCCCCGGACCGGCGCGACGCGACGGGCGCCGTCGAAGCGCGCCGCCAGGTAGGGGGTGTCGGCCAGGACACGCTCGAAGTACGCGGCGTCGGCCTTGCTGCCGCGAAGCGCTTTCCCGGGCGCGACGAACCCCACGCTCGTGCGATCGCCGGCGAGCGGGATGACCCACCACCAGCCGTCGCGAACGAGCACGATCGTGATGTCGCCCGCGCTGTCGCCGCTGCCGCGCGAGGCGCCCTCGTAGTGCGAGAACACGGCGAAGTTCCGCAGATCTGGGTCCATCCGACGCAGCTTGAAGCGGCCGGCGAGCATCGAGCGTTGCCCCGTTGCATCTACCAGCATGCTGCCGCGCAGCGTAGCGTCCCCGGCCACGATCTCGACGCCGTCGTCGGTGATGGTGAAGTCCCGGGCCTCGCACTCCTGGCGCACGTCGACGCCAGCGCGCACGGCGTTGTCGAGCAGGATCGCGTCGAAGCGATCGCGGTCAACCTCGAACGCATATGGCACGCCGTCGAGCAGACCGTCCGCGAAGCGATAGCGGCGCGAAAGCGAGCAGTCGCCGACCACGAACTCTGCCGCGTGCTTGCGCGGGAAGCCGCCGGCTTCGACGGCATCGAGGGCGCCGAGCTCACGGAGCAGCGGAACGCTGCAGGGCAACAGCGACTCGCCGATGTGGAAACGCGGAAAGCGCTCGCGCTCGAGCAGCACGACGCGCCGCCCGGCTTGCGCGAGACGGGTCGCGGTCGCCGCCCCCGCCGGGCCTCCTCCGATGATGATCGCGTCGTACACGCCGTCTCCGCGCCGTACCGGCAAACTCAAAGCCGGGAGAGTCGTCTTGCCATGAGCATGCACCCCGAGCCCCGCCTCCAACGAGTATAGCCGTACAGGCAAGGCCGGGAGAACAACGTCCGCGCGCGTAAAGCAGTTCTGCGCGGTGCCCGGCTACATGCTCCTGCGGTACTGTCCGCCGACCTCGAACAGGGTCTGGGTGATCTGGCCGAGCGAGCACACACGCACCGCGTCCATCAGCACCGCGAACACGTTCTCGTTCTGGGCCACCGCGTAGCGCAGGCGCTCCATCAGCGCGGGCGCCTGCCTGGCATGCTTCCGGTGGAAATCGCGTAGGCGCCTGAGCTGCGACTGCTTCTCGTCGTCTGTGGAGCGGATCAGCTCGAGCTTGGCGGGCACCGGATCGCCGTGCGGGTTCCTGAAGGTGTTCACGCCGACGATCGGATACGAGCCGTCGTGCTTCCTGTGCTCGTAGTAGAGCGACTCTTCCTGGATCTTGCCGCGCTGGTAGCCCGTCTCCATCGCGCCGAGCACGCCGCCGCGGCTGCTCAGCGCCTCGAACTCCTTGAGCACCGCTTCCTCGACCAGGTCCGTCAGCTCCTCGATGATGAACGAGCCCTGGTTCGGGTTCTCGTTCTTCGCCAGCCCCCACTCCTTGTTGAGGATCAGCTGGATCGCCATCGCCCGGCGCACCGAATCCTCGGTCGGCGTGGTGATCGCTTCGTCGTAGGCGTTGGTGTGCAGCGAATTGGTGTTGTCGTAGGTCGAAATCAGCGCCTGCAGCGTGGTGCGGATGTCGTTGAACGCGATCTCCTGCGCATGCAGCGAGCGACCGCTGGTCTGCGAGTGGAACTTGAGCTTCTGGCTGCGCTCGTTTGCCCCGTAGCGCTCGCGCATGGCCACCGCCCAGATGCGCCGCGCGACGCGCCCGAGCACGGCGTACTCGGGGTCCATGCCGTAGCTGAAGAAGAAGCTCAGGTTCGGCGCGAAGTCGTCGATGTGCATCCCGCGCGCGAGATAGGCCTCGACGAACGTAAAGCCGTTGGACAGCGTGAAGGCGAGCTGACTGATCGGGTTCGCG
>JBAUTZ010000358.1:0-2167 GCA_049582445.1 Burkholderiales bacterium | reverse complement strand
GGTGTTCTTCATGGCGCGCAAAGTCTGTCACGGCCGCGCGAGAGCGGCAAGCGCGTTTCACCACGCCGCTCCCTTAGAATCCGACCATGGAAAGAGTCACCGGCATCGTCCTCGCGGGCGGCCAGGGGCGGCGCATGGGCGGCGTCGACAAGGGGCTGCAGCCGCTGCGCGGCAAGCCGATGGTCGCCTGGGTGCTCGAGCGCCTCGCGCCGCAGGTGGACGAGATCGTGGTCAACGCCAATCAAAACCTCGACGTCTACGCGGGCTTCGGCCACCGTGTCGTGCCGGACTCGCTCGGCGGCTTCGCCGGACCGCTCGCCGGGCTGCACGCCGGCCTGCAGGCCGCCGCGCACCCGCTCGCCGTCACGGTACCCTGCGATTCGCCGTTTCTGCCGCTCGATCTCGTGGTTCGCCTACATGATTCATTGGCAGATAACGATCTTGCGGTCGCGAAGACCGGAGACCAGCCGCATCCTGTCTTCGCGCTGGTGCGCCGCTCGGTGCTGCCGCATCTCGAGCGCTTCCTCGCCGGCGGCGGGCGCAAGATCGACGCGTGGTACGCGACGCTCGCGGTGATCGAAGTATCCTTCGACGACCAGCCCGACGCGTTCCGCAACATCAACACGCTCGAGGAGCTGAAGAACGCATGAAGCCCATCGCCGAGGTCGTGAGCTGCCTGGACGGCTATGATCCGAACGCGCTGCACGTGGACAAGGCGCGCGAGGTGATCCGCGCCTGCCTCGCTCCGGTCGCCGGTCGCGAGCGCGTAGCGACGCGCGCGGCGCTCGGCCGGGTGCTCGCCGAGGACGTGGTGCCCTCGATCGACGTGCCGGCGCACGACAACTCGGCCATGGACGGCTACGCGGTTCGCGCCGCCGACCTGCGCTCCGACGGTGAGACGCGGTTCGACGAGGTCGGCACCGCGTTCGCCGGCCGTCCCTACAAGGGAAAGCTCGGACGCGGCGAGTGCGTGCGCGTGATGACCGGGGCGGTGATGCCCGCCGGCACCGACACGGTGGTTATCCAGGAAGTGGTCCGCATCGAGGGCGACTCGATCGTCGTCCCGCCCGGGCAAAGACGCGGGCAGAACACCCGCGCCGCGGGCGAGGACCTCAAATCCGGAGTCGCCGTTCTCAGGACGGGTCACCTGATCGCGCCGGCAGACCTCGGCCTGATCGCATCGCTCGGAATCGCCGAGGTGAGCGTCAGGCGCAGGCTGCGGGTGGCGTTCTTCTCGACCGGCGACGAGCTCGTCTCGATCGGCGCCCCGCTCGGCGAGGGCCAGCTCTACGACTCGAACCGCTACACGCTGTACGGCATGCTGTCGCGCCTCGGCGTCGAGATCCTAGACATGGGAGTCGTGCGCGACGACCCGGCCCTGCTCGAGGCCGCCTTCTCGAGCGCCGCGGCGAGCGCCGACGCGATCGTCACCTCGGGCGGCGTGTCGGTCGGCGAGGCGGACTACACCAAGCAGACGATGGCGAAGCTCGGCGAAGTGCTGTTCTGGACCATCGCCATGCGCCCCGGACGGCCGATGGCGTTCGGCCGCATAGGCAACGCCGCGCTGTTCGGCCTGCCCGGCAACCCGGTGGCGGTGATGGTCACCTTCTACCAGTTCGTACGTGACGCCTTGCTCCACCTTTCCGGACGAACAGATGATTTCACCGTCCCCCTATTGCGAGTGACTGCCTCTCATCCCATCAGAAAGGTCGCCGGCAGAACCGAGTACCAGCGCGGGGTGCTGTTTCGCGAAGGCGGCGAATGGATGGTGAAGACCACCGGCCAGCAGGGCTCGGGCGTGTTGCGCTCGATGTCCGAGGCCAGCTGCTTCATCGTGCTCGAGCACGAGCGCGGCAAGGTCGAGGCCGGCGAGCCGGTCCAGGTGCAGCTGTTCGACGGCCTGAACTGAGGTGGCCGAGGCACCGGCGTTCTTCTGGGGCGCGTTCGCGCTCAAGCTGGGCGCGACTGCGGCCGTGGTGGTCGCCGCCTCCTACGTCGTAGAGCGCAGCGGCCCCTTTGTCGGCGCGCTCGTGGCGGCGCTGCCGACCGCGGCGGGCGCCGCGTACGTGATCCTCGCCCTCGAGCACCCCCCCGCCTTCGTCGCCGCGAGCGCGGTGGGCAGCGTCGCCTCGAACGCCGCGGTGGCGCTGTTCGCGTTCGTCTACGC
>JBAUTZ010000357.1:0-3505 GCA_049582445.1 Burkholderiales bacterium | reverse complement strand
CGATCTGGACCGCGAGCGCGTAGTTCTGTGCCGTGAGCCCGGTGAGCAGCGTCGCGACCGTTCTCTCGTACTCTGCGATGAGCGCGCGCTCGGTGCGCCGCTCCTCGGTGCGCCCGAAGATATCGAGGGCGGTGCCGCGCAATCCCTTCAGCTTCGCCAGAACGCGGAACCCGCCCATCATCCACTGACCGAAGCGCATCTTCTTCGGCTCGCCCGTGAGCGGATCGGGCTTCGCGAGCAGCGGCGGCGCGAGGTGGAAATACACCTTGTAGTCGCCTTCGAACATCTGCGCGATGGTTTTGCCGAACTCGCCCTCGGCGTATAGCCGCGCCACCTCGTACTCGTCCTTGTACGCCATCAGCTTCGCGTAGTAGCGCGCCACGGCCTCGGCGAGCGTCGAGGAGCCGAGCTTCGCCTGCTCTTCCTTCCTCACGCGCTCGACGAGCGTGCGATAGCGCGCCGCGTAGGCGGCGTTCTGGTAGGCGGTGAGCAGCGCGACGCGCCGCTCGACGAGCTCGTCGAGATTACGCGAGAAGTGCTGGTCGATCGGGATCACCTCGGCGGGCGTCGCGATGCGCCGCACGCGCTCGAGGTCCACTGCGGCACGCCGGCCCCAGGTGAAGCTCGCGACGTTGAATTCGACGGCGACGCCGTTGAGCTGGATCGCGCGCAGGAGCGATGCCCCGGCGAGCGGCACCCAGCCCTTCTGATAGGCGTAGCCGAGCATGAACATGTTGGTGGCGATCGAGTCGCCCATCAGGTTGGTCGCGAGCTCGGCGGCAGGCACGAAATCGGCGTTCTGCTCGCCGCAGGCGGCGACGATGTCGTGGCGCAGGTCGCTGCCGGGGAGCTGCCAGTTCGGGTTGCGCACGAAGTCCGCGGTCGGCGAGGTGGTCGCGTTTACGAGCGCCCGCGTCTTCGCCTGGCTCATCTTCTCGAGCGCGTCGCCGCCCGCGGTGACGACCAGGTCGCAGCCGAGCACCAGGCTCGCGTCGCCGGTGCCGAGGCGCGCGGCGTGCAGCGCGTCCGGGGTCGGTGCGAGCTTCACGTGCGACATCACCGCGCCGTACTTCTGCGCGAGGCCGGACATGTCGAGCACCGACACGCCCTTGCCTTCCAGGTGTGCGGCCATCGCCAAGATCTGCCCGATGGTGATCACGCCGGTGCCGCCGATGCCGGTGACGAGCACGCCGTAGGATGCGTCCAGCGAAGGCGCGGCGGGCTCGGCGATCTCGGGGAAGCCCTCGTTGGTTGCCACCGCCGACCGTCCCTTCTTCAGCCGGCCGCCCTCGACCGTGACGAAGCTCGGGCAGAAGCCCTTCACGCAGGAGAAGTCCTTGTTGCAGGTCGACTGGTTGATCTTGCGCTTGCGCCCGTACTCGGTCTCGAGCGGCTCGACCGACAGGCAGTTCGACTTGGCGCTGCAGTCGCCGCAGCCCTCGCACACCATCTCGTTGATCACCGCGCGCTTGGCTGGATCGGGGTAGCTGCCGCGCTTCCTGCGGCGGCGCTTCTCGGAGGCGCAGGTCTGGTCGTAGATGAGCGCTGAGACGCCGGGCGTCGCGCGCAGCTCCTTCTGCACCTGGTCGAGCTCGTCGCGGTGGCGCACCGTGACGCCGGGCGCCCAGTTGGTGCCGGCCGGATACTTCTCCGGCTCGTCGGTGACCACCACGATCGGCGTCACGCCTTCGGCCGCCACCTGGCGCGAGATGAGCGCGGGGTCGAGCGGCCCGTCGTGGCGCTGGCCGCCCGTCATCGCGACCGCGTCGTTGAACAGGATCTTGTAGGTCATGTTGACCTTGGCCGAGACCGCGGCGCGGATCGCGAGGAGCCCCGAGTGGAAGTAGGTGCCGTCGCCGAGGTTGGCGAAGATGTGCTTCTCGTCGGTGAACGGCGATTCGCCAATCCAGGGCGCGCCTTCAGCGCCCATGTGGGTGAAGGTCGCGGTATTGCGGTTCATCCACACCGCCATGTAGTGGCAGCCAATGCCGGCGGTGGCGCGGCTGCCTTCGGGCACGCGCGTCGAGGTGTTGTGCGGGCACCCGGAACAGAAGTAGGGCTGGCGCACCGCGGTGACGCGCGGCTTGGCGAGCGCTTTCTCCTTGAAATCCAGGAATGCGAGCCGCTCTTTGAATTGCGAGCCGAGCGAGGAAACCATGCCGAGCTTCGTCAGGCGCTGCGCGATCGCGCGCGCGACGATCGCCGGCGAATGCTCGTAGTGCGCCGGCAGCAGCCAGGTTCCCGCGGGCTGGCCGGCGGCGCGGCTCCACTCGCCGTTGTCGTCGAACTTGCCGACCACGCGCGGCGCGCGCACGCCTTCCTTCCAGTTATAGAGTTCTTCCTTGATCTGGTACTCGATCAGCTGGCGCTTTTCCTCGACGACCAGGACCTCCTCCAGCCCCTCGGCGAAGCGCCGCGCGCCCTGCGGCTCGAGCGGCCAGGACATCGCCACCTTGTAGACGCGCAGGCCGATGTCGCGCGCGACCCGCTCGTCGATGCCGAGGTCGGCGAGCGCCTGCATTGTGTCGCCGAAGGACTTGCCGGTGGTGACGATTCCCAGCCGAGCCTTCGGACTGTCCCACACGACGCGGTCGAGCTTGTTGGCGCGCGCGTAGGCGAGCGCCGCGTAGACCTTCCAGTCGAGCAGGCGCGCCTCCTGCTCGAAGCGGTCGTCGGGCCAGCGGATGTTCAGGCCGCCCGGCGGCAGCGTGAAGTCGCCCGGAAGCTGGATCTGCACGCGCTCGGGGTCGACCTCGACCGAGGCGCCGGACTCGACCACGTCGGTGACGCAAATGAAGGCGATCCAGCAGCCGGAGTAGCGGCTCATCGCGTAGCCGTGCAGGCCGAGGTCGAGATACTCCTGCACGTTCGCCGGATTGAGCACCGGGATGCAGCAGGCCTTGAAGATGTGCTCGGACTGGTGCGGCAGGGTGGAAGACTTCGCGGCGTGATCGTCGCCGGCGAGCAGCAGCACGCCGCCATGCTTCGAGGTGCCCGCCGAGTTGCCGTGCTTGAACACGTCGCCGCAGCGGTCCACCCCCGGCCCCTTGCCGTACCACATGCCGAACACGCCGTCGTATTTCGCGCCCGGGAACATGCCGACCTGCTGCGTGCCCTGGATCGCAGTGGCGGCGAGGTCCTCGTTTATCCCCGGCTTGAACACGACATGGTGGTCGCGCAGGATCTTGTTCGCGCCCCACATCGTCTGGTCAACGCCACCGAGCGGCGAGCCGCGGTAGCCCGAGATGAAGCCGGCGGTGTTGAGGCCCGCGCGCAGGTCGCGCGCGCGCTGCATGAGCATCAGGCGCACGAGCGCCTGCGTGCCAGTGAGGAACACCCGGCCGTTCTGAAGGGTGTACTTGTCCTCGAGCGAGACCTGGGCGAGCTTGGACGGATCGACCGGTGCATTCATCGGCATGTCTCCACAAAAGGATCGTGTCCCGCGCCGCGGCAAATCGAGCGTAACACAGCTTTAGACAGCGGCGCGGCGGTTGGTTTGCACTGT
>JBAUTZ010000356.1:0-1982 GCA_049582445.1 Burkholderiales bacterium | reverse complement strand
AGCCTTGGGGTCGGCATGGCGCCGGACCCGGGCGGCGCCGGATCCGCCCTCGTTTCGGGGGCTCTTTAATCGGGGAAGGAGAACCAAATGAGCAACATGCGCGACGCAATCGGCCTTCGTATGCCCTACGGCAAGACCAAGACCCAGTTCGAAACCGAGTTCGAACCGGCAAGCGGCACACTCTGGGGTTACTTCAACCCGAAGGGAACAGCTTGCTTTAGTCTCGGATTGTTGAAAGACATCCGCGCGCACGACAGTGCGCTCGCAGTCAACGGCGGTCATGTAGAGGTCGACGGCGTTTCGAGTAAAGTCAACTATTACGTTCTCGGTTCGCGGACCCCGCGCGTGTTCAATCTCGGTGGCGACTTGGCGCTGTTCGTTCTGTTGATCAAGGCGCGCGACCGCGAGGCGCTCGCGCACTATGCCAAGCTCTGCATCGACAACATGTACCCGCGCATTCAGGACTTTTACTCCTCGACGCTTACGACGATCTCCTTGGTCCAGGGCGACGCTCTCGGTGGCGGGTTCGAGTGCGCTCTTTCTTCAGACGTTATTGTCGCCGAGGAAAGCGCGCAGCTGGGTCTGCCAGAGATCCTATTCAACCTGTTCCCCGGAATGGGTGCGTACAGCCTTCTCGCGCGCCGCATAGGCATGCGGGCAGCTGAGGAGCTGATTCTGTCCGGACGCGTGCGGCCTGCGAAGGAACTCCACGAGATGGGCGTGATCGACGTGTTGGCGCAGGACGGCCAGGGGGAAAACGCGGTGCGCGAATGGATCGCGAAGAACTCGAAGCGCCGAAACGGGATGCAGGCGGTCTTCAAGGCACGCAAGCTAGTGCAGCCGGTGACCCGCGAAGAGCTCGACGCGATAACCGATACCTGGGTGGACGCGGCGATGCGCCTCGAGGATCGCGACCTCAAGATGATGAGCCGGATCGTGCGCGCCCAGATGCGCCGCATGGAAGCCGGGGACGTCACCGACGTGACGGCCGAGGCTCTAGCGCTCTCTGCCTAAGATATCGGCGCCCTGATCCGGCCCTGCGGCGGCTAGCATGCCGCCGCAGCGATCCTCAGCCTCCAACGGCGGACGCAAAGCCACCTTCGCCGAACATGTGGCTGAACTGGTAGAAGTTGACGCGCGTTGAGTTGATGATCGAGGTCTGAGCCGCCGGGTCCTCGATGGTCTTTACCAGCCTGTTCAGCTTCGCCATATGATCGACGTCCATGGTCGCATGCGACGACAGGAACTTGAAGCCACCCGCGTTGACTTCGCGTCCGATGGCCCGCGCGATGGAGTCGGATACTCTGCCGCCGTAAACGGATGAGACCACCTCTAGCATGTAGAGCATGCCCAGCACTGAGCATGGGTGAACGCGCTCGGCGCCGTAGTAGTTAAACGCGATCATTGCCTGAACGGGGACGCTCGGTGGCTCGTTGCGGGCGGCTCGGACGTCACCCCCCACCGCTTCGATGTCCTCCAGTACCCAGGTCTCGTGGTTCTTCTCCTCTTCGATCCTCTCGTATAGCTCGTAGCGCACGCCCCGAAACGAATCGTCGCAACGCGCCGCAGCCGCCGCCATGACTGGGCAGAAATGCCAGACGATGTGATACAGGTCATGCAGAAACGCGCGGTATTCCGCAAGCGTCAATCCGTGGTGGATCATCGAGTGTACCTTTGGCACGTTCTCAAGCTCACGACGGTTCGCGTCGGTCATTTCGATGAGCGTAATGAAAAAGGACATGCGGCTAGATCTCCTGCCGTAATTGTGGATCGTGCGGCACCGCCGCGGGCCCAGCGATTGTAGCGCGACGGCTCAGCCGGTGGATTGTTGCCTGTCCTGCAGGAAGCGCTGGAGTTCTTCGCGCGCAGCCGCAAGTTCCGCGCTGATTGACTTGAATAAGCCAGGTGCTTGAAGCCTTAGCTCGGCATCGCTGAGTCTACCCAGCTGCGTACACAAGCTCGTCAGACGGTCGGTGCCCATG
>JBAUTZ010000355.1:0-4094 GCA_049582445.1 Burkholderiales bacterium | reverse complement strand
CCATCCTCGCGAGCGCCGCGCTGCTGGTCGCGGCCTCGCTCGTGCCGGCGTTCTACGGGCTGGGATGGATCTACCTCGTCGCGGCAGCGGCCGGGGGCGCCTTCTTCCTGTGGAAGTGCCTCGCGCTCGTCGCCGCGCCGGGCCGCAAGACCGCGCTCGGCGCGTTCTTCGCCTCGCTGGTGCAGCTGTGCTGCGTGCTGTTCGGCGCGATGCTCGATGTGGCGCTGGCCTGATGGCATCGCGTTCCTCGCGCTGACGCTCATCGCGCCGGCGGCGCTCGCGGCGCTCGACCAGGATGCCGCATTGCAGACGAGCCAGGCGGCGATCGGCCGCCAGGTGGGCGACTACGCGCTCTACGATACGGAGGGCAGGGAGGTGCGGCTCGCGTCCTACCGCGGCAAGCCGCTGGTGGTGAACTTCGTCTACACCGGCTGCTTCCAGGTCTGCCCGACCGCCACCAAGTCTCTCGAGGGCGCAGTGCGCGAAGCGCGGCGCGCGCTCGGCCCGGGAACCTTCCGCGTCGCCACCATCGGCTTCAATCTGCCGTACGACTCGCCTCAGTCCATGAAGGACTTCGCGCGCAGGCAGGGCATCGACTCGCCCGACTGGAAGTTCCTCAGTCCCGCGCCGGGAACGGTCGAGGCGCTGACCCGGGACTTCGGTTTCCGCTACGAGGCGACCTCCGCGGGGTTCGATCACGTGCTGCAGGCGAGCATCGTCGATGCCGACGGGCGCATCTACCGCCAGCTCTACGGCGATTCATTCGCGGCGCCGCAGTTCACCGGTGCGCTGCTCGAGCTGGCGCAGAACGCGCCACGCCCGGCGCAGGGCGTGGCCGGGCTGCTGGACAAGGTTCGTCTGCTGTGCACCGTCTACGACCCGTCCACGGGGCGCTACCGCTTCAACTACGCGGTGCTGATCGAGATCTTCGTCGGCGCGAGCATCATGCTGATCGGCATCGCGAGCGTCGTCGTCGAGTGGCGCCGCAAACGCCCGGGCTGATCCTCCTTAGTTGATTCACATCAATCAGCGGGCGGCGCGGGCCGCCTAGCATCGTCGTTGGGAGAAAGACGGTGCTGAAGCGCATTCACCTGCCGATTCAATGGTTATTCCTCAGGGTGGAGGCGTTGTTCAATCTCGCGTTCGGCGAGCGCCTCAATCCGCTCTACTACCTCGGGCCGATCGCGTACTACCTGATGTGGCTCGTGGTCGCGAGCGGCCTGTATCTCTACGCCTTCTTCAAGACGGGCGTGCAGGAAGCGCACGCCTCGGTCGAGTACCTCACCATCCAGCAGTGGTACCTGGGCGGGGTGATGCGCAGCCTGCATCGCTACGGCTCGGACGGGGTCGCGTTCACCATGCTGCTGCATATGGCGCGGCACTGGAGCTTCGACCGCTACCGGGGGTTTCGCTGGTTTTCGTGGCTGAGCGGCGTGGCGCTGATCTGGCTGGTGTACGCGGCGGGCATCAACGGCTACATGCTGCCCTGGGACCGGCTGTCGCAGTTCGTCGTGGTGGCGACCGCCGAATGGTTCGACTGGCTGCCGATGTTCGGCGGGGCGCTGGTGCGCAACTTCATCTTCCCCGAAGCGGTGAACGACCGCCTGTTTTCGCTGCTGTCGTTCATCCACATCGGCGTTCCGCTCGTCGTGCTCGCGGTGCTGTGGGTGCACACGCAGCGCGTGCCGCAGGCGAAGCTGGTGCCGCCGCTGCCGGTTACCGCGACGCTGAGCGTCGCGCTGCTCGCGCTGTCGCTCGTCAGGCCGGCGCTTAGCCAGGGCGAGGCGAACCTCGCCGCCGCAGTGACCACGATCGGCCTGGACTGGTTCTACCTGCCGGTGTACGCGCTGCTCTACCGCTGGACGCTCGGCGAAGTCTGGCTGCTGGTGGGCGGCGCGACGCTGTTCTTCGCGCTGCTGCCGTGGCTGCCGCCGCGCCGCCGCCTTGGGCCCGCGGAGGGCTATCACATGCTGGTGCGCCCGGACAACCGCATCGTCGGCGTGCGCGAGGGCGAGACGCTGCTCGACGCGGGGCTGCGCGAAGGCGTGCCGTTGCCCTACGAATGCCGCAACGGCGGCTGCGGGCAGTGCAAGGCGAAGCTCGCCTACGGCAGCGTCGACTACGGCGCCTACCAGCGCGACGCGCTGACCGACGCCGAGCGCGCCGCGGGGAAGCTGCTCACCTGCTGCGCGACCCCGCTGTCGGACATCGAGCTGGAGTACGTTCCGATCGCGGCGCCGGGCGGCATCGCGCAGCGCATCTGGACCTCCAAGGTCGAGAGCAGGGAGCTGCTCGCGCCCGACGTGATGCGGGTGATGCTGCGCATCGAGGGCGGCGAGAGGCTCGCGTTCTACGCCGGGCAGTACATCAACGTGCTGCTCGAGGACGGCGAGCGGCGCAGCTTTTCTTTCGCCACCGCGCCCCACGTCAACGACCGCGTCGAGCTGCAGATCCGCCGCATTCCCGGCGGGCGCTTCACCGGCCAGGTGTTCGAGCGCATGAAGGTCGGCGACATCGTGCGCTTCGAAGGCCCGGTCGGGTCGTTCTTCCTGCGCGAGAATTCGGACAAGCCGATCATCTTCGTCGCTGGCTCGACCGGCTTCGCGCCGGTGAAGAGCATGGTCGAGTACGCGTTCCATCGCGGCCTCAAGCGCCGGATGATCCTGTACTGGGGCGTGCGCCGTCCCGAAGACCTGTACCTCGGCGAGCTGGCGCGCCAATGGGCGCGCGAGCATGACAACTTCGAGTTCGTGCCGGTGCTGTCCGAGCCGCGCCCTGAGGATCACTGGCAGGGGCGCACGGGCCTGGTGCACGAGGCGATCCTCGCCGACTTCCCCGACCTGGCGGGCTACCAGGTGTACGCCTGCGGCTCGGTGGGCATGGTAGAAGCAGCTTATCCGGCTTTTTCCGCCCACGGTCTGAAGCAGGACGACTGCTTCGCCGACGCATTCCGGCTGGCGCCGAAGATCCGCGCGCGCGAGGCCGACCTGGTGAAGCTGGGAGGGGGCGCGTGAAGCAGGCGCTGCGCATGCTCGCCCAGTTCGCGCTCTACGTGCCGCTCATGGCGCTGATCGGCACCTTCGCCACCTGGCCGCCGTTCACCGACGTCGGTCCGGGCGAAGCGCTGATCCGGCTGTCGTTCATCCACGCCGCCGAGCGCAAGGAGGCCTGCCGCGAGCGCAGCGCCGCCGAGCTCGCCAAGCTGGCGCCGAACATGCGCGCCGCGCTCGACTGCCCTCGCGAGCGCGCGACGATCCTGGTCGAGCTGGAGCTGGACGGCAAGGTGGTGCTGCGGCGCGAGGTGCCGCCCACCGGGCTGCAGCGCGACGGGGCCGCGACCGCGTACTTTCGCGTCAAGGTGCCGGCCGGCCGCCACAAGGTGGTGGCGCGCATGCGCGACCAGCCGCAGGGTGGCTTCAACCAGGTGCGCGAGGCGACGCTCGAGCTCGCGCCGGGAAGTGCCGTGGTGATCGACTTCGAGCCCGACAAGGGCGGTTTCGTGTTCCGGAGCTGAATCCGCGATGCGCGCGCTCGACCGCATGTTCGGCGTGGCCGCCAACCCGATGCGCAACCTCGGCGCGCTCGGCTATCTATTCTTCTGGGTGCTGGCGGCAACCGGCATCTACCTGTACGTATTCTTCGATACCAGCGCCGCGGGTGCGTACGCCTCGATCGACCGCCTTTCCTCGGGCCAATGGTACTTCGGGGGAGTGCTGCGCAGCGTCCACCGCTACGCCGCCGACGGCTTCGTCGTGGTGAGCTTCGCGCACCTGGCGCGCGAATGGACGCTCGGCCGCTACCGGCGCAGCCGCGCATTCCTGTGGGTCTCGGGCGTGCCTCTGATGTGGTTGCTGTACGCCTCGGGCATCATCGGCTACTGGCTGGTGTGGGATGCGCGCGCGCAGTTCTCGGCGCTCGCCACCGCCGAATGGCTCGACGGCCTGCGCATCGGCGCCGAGCCGATGGCGCGCAACGTCCTCGGCGCCGAGGCCGCCGCCGACCGCGTGTTCTCGCTGTTCGTGTTCCTGCATATCGGGCTGCCGTTGCTGCTGCTCGGCGGCATGTGGGTGCACGTGCAGCGCATGGGGCGGCCG
>JBAUTZ010000354.1:0-1553 GCA_049582445.1 Burkholderiales bacterium | reverse complement strand
GCCGAGGCCCTCGCCGACGCCGACGATCGCCGCGACCGTGGTGGGATTCGCGCTCATAGCCGCGCCGCCAGCTCGGCGCCTTCCAGCATGGCGCGCTTGGCGTCCAGCTCGCCCGCCTCGCGTGCGCCGCCGATCACGTGCTGCGCGCTCAGCTCGCGCCTCGAGACCTGGCCGGCGCACAGGATCACGGTGTCGGCGGGGATGATCTCCTCCCGTCCCTCGAGCGCGATATGCACCCCCTGGTCGTCGATCCTGCGGTACTCGACGCCCTTCAGCATCTTCACTCCGTTCCTCGCCAGCTCGGTGCGGTGCACCCAGCCGGTCGTCTTGCCGAGCGTGTCGCCGAACGGCGTCTGCGAGCGCTTGAGCATGGTGATGCGATGCGCCGGCCGCTCGCGCGGCGGGCCTGCGGGATCGAGCCCGCCGGCGGCCTTCGGGTCCTCGACGATGCCCCAGTGCGCCTCGTAGGCCGCCGGATCGAGCGTCGCGAGGCTGGCGCGCCCGAGCAGATACAGCGCGACGTCGAAGCCGATGCCGCCCATGCCGATGATGGCGACGCGCGCGCCGACTTCGGCGCGGCCCGCGAGCACGTCGGCGTAGCCGACGACGCTCTTGTGCTCCAGGCCGGGGATCGCGGGACGGCGCGGATCGACGCCGGTGGCGAGTACGACTTCATCGTAATCTTCGAGTGTTTTCTGGGTGGGATTCGTATTTAGGACGACCTTTCCATCGGCGCGGCGCAGGCGCTCGGCGAAGTACGCCACCGACTCGGCGAACTCCTGCTTGCCGGGCACCTTCTTCGCCAGGTTGAACTGCCCGCCGAGCTCGGCTTCCTTCTCGTAGAGCGTCACCGCGTGGCCGCGCTCGGCGGCGATCGCCGCGCACGACAGGCCCGCCGGGCCTCCGCCGATCACCGCGATCTTCTTCCTGTTCTTCGCCCTTTCGAACACCAGCTTCGTTTCGCGTCCGGCGCGCGGGTTCACCAGGCATGAGGCGAAGCGGCCGTCGAAGATGTGATCGAGGCAGGCCTGGTTGCACGCGATGCAGATGTTGATGCCGGCGCGGTCACCGGCCTTGGCCTTGTTCGCGAACTCGGCGTCGGCGAGCAGCGCCCGCGCGAGCGAAACCATGTCGGCGTCGCCGCGCGCGAGGATCTGTTCGCCGACCTCGGGCGCGTTGATGCGGTTGGAGGCGATCACCGGAATCCTCACCGCCTGCTTGAGGCGCCGCGTTGCCCAGGCGAAGCCGCCGCGCGGCACCGCCTGCGCGATGGTCGGGATGCGCGCCTCGTGCCAGCCGATGCCGGTGTTCAGCAGCGAGGCGCCTGCCGACTCGATCGCCCTGGCCACCTCCAGGACTTCCTCGCCGGAGAGCCCGCCCTCGACCAGCTCGAGCGCCGAGATGCGATAGATCACGATGAAGTCCGGGCCCACCGCGCGGCGCGTGCGGCGCACCGCCTCGACCGCGAATCGCATCCGGTTCGCGAGGCTGCCGCCCCAGTCGTCGGCTCGATGGTTCGTGCGCGGCGCGAGGAACTGCGTGATCAGGTAGCC
>JBAUTZ010000353.1:0-2180 GCA_049582445.1 Burkholderiales bacterium | reverse complement strand
GCCTGCGGCACGGCGAGCAGCGCCGCACCCCAGCCGCTCGCGCGGATCGCCGCTTCCCACAGCTCGTCGGCCTGCGCGTCGGCGAGCAGCAGCGGCAGGCGCGCGGCGAGCTCCGAGTAGAGCGCGTCCTCGTAGAGGCGCGCGACGAACGCGCCGAAGGGCAGGAGGTCCGCCGCCTCCCACACCGCGAGTCCCTTCGCCGCCTGCGCGTCGTCGAACTCGCGCGCGAGCGCCTGCGCGAGGCGCCGGTTCGGGGTGACGACGGTGATCCCTGCCGCGTGCCCGGCGGCGAGGCGGGCGAAAAGATCCGGCTTGGTGAGCGGCGCGAGGAACATGCGCTGCGATGATATGTCAGCGCGAGCGTTCCTCCAGCAGCGCGAGATCCCGGCCGGGCCCGAAGGTCTCCGCGGCCGGAACCAGGATCCTCGCGATGCGGCCGCCCGCCGGCGCACTCACCTCGATGGAGGTCTTCACCAGCACCACGTTGGCGACGGGCTGGCCCGCGCTCACCGTGTCGCCCTCCTTCACCAGCCACTCGTCGAGCAGCGCCTCGGTGCCGGGCTCGACACCCTCCCACATCTCGTCGGCGAGACGGATCGCGAGCATCGCCCCGGGCGCCCGCCTAGAGGCGCGTGCCCATCAGCTGCTTGCCCACCGCGACGATCGACTCCACCTGCGGAATGGCGGCGTGCTCGAGCGGCCGGCTGAACGGGATCGGCACGCCGGGCACTCCGAGGCGCCTGACCGGCGCCTTGAGGCGGATCGTGTCGAGCCGCTCGGCCACCAGCGCCGCGATCTCGCCGGTCAGGCCGAAGTTGAGGTAGTCCTCGTCGGCCACCAGCAGCCGGCCGGTCTTCGCCACCGATGCGAGCACGCCGTCGACATCGAGCGGCACCAGCGTGCGCAGGTCGATCACTTCGGCGCTCACGCCATCGCGCTGCAACGCTTCGGCGGCGAGCACCGCTTTCTGCACCATCTGGCTGATCGTCACGATGGTGAGGTCGGTGCCGGCGCGGGCCACGCGCGCCTGGCCGAACGGTACCGTGTACGGCTCGGCCGGTACTTCGTTGGCGCTGCCCTCGAAGTAGGCCATCCACGGCAGGCCCATGATGCCCTTGTGGAAGAAGTACATCACCGGGTTGTCGTCACGGATCGCCGAGATCATCAGCCCCTTGGCGTCGTACGCGTTGGACGGCACCACGACCTTCAGGCCCGGCACGTGCGCGAACAGGCCGTACAGGCACTGCGAGTGCTGCGCGGCGTCGCCGTAGCCGCCGCCGATCGCGGTGGTGATCACCAGGGGCAGCCGCATCGATCCGCCCGACATGTAGGTGTTCTTCGCGATGTGGTTGTAGATCTGGTCCATGCACACGCCGAAGAAGTCGACGAACATCAGCTCGGCGATCGGTCGCATGCCCTCGGCCGCGGCGCCTAGAGCGGTGCCGAGGAACGCCGTCTCGGAGATCGGCGTGTCCATGATGCGCTCGCTTCCGAAGCGCTCGAGCAGCCCGGAAGTCGCGCTGAATATGCCGCCGTACTTGCCGATGTCCTCTCCCATCACGAAAACTTTGGGATCGCGCTCCATCTCGGAGGCGATCGCCTCCGAGATCGCCTGGGCCATGGTCAGCTTGCGCGCGGCTGCGGCAGCCTGGGGTTTCGCTTGCGTGGCGGTCGTTGCGGTTGCGATAGCCATGATGTCTCTCCTGCGGATTGGTCGCGGGCGCTCAGGCGAACACGTGCTGCAGCGCTGCGGCGGGTTTCGGGTAGGGGCTGGAGCGTGCGAAGTCGAAGGCGGCGTCGACCTGGCGCTTCGCCTCCCCGCGCATGCGCTCGAGCTCCGTGTCGTCGGCGACGCCGCGCTGCTTCAGCGCGGCACCCAGCGCCAGGATCGGATCGTGCCGCTGCAGCTCCGCGACCTCGCCCTTGGGCCGGTACGCCTCGGCATCGCCCTGGAAGTGGCCGAAGAAACGGTCGGTCTTGACCTCGATCAGCGTCGGCCCCTCGCCGCGGCGCGCGCGCGCCAGCGCCTCGCCCGCCGCCGCGTACACCTCGACCGCGTCGTTATGGTCGACGTGCACGCCGGGGATGCCGTACGCCGGGGCGCGGTCGCTGTTGCGGCGCACCGCCGTCGCGACGCTCTTCTCGACCGAGATGGCCCACTTGTTGTCCTCGCACACGAA
>JBAUTZ010000352.1:0-6716 GCA_049582445.1 Burkholderiales bacterium | reverse complement strand
GCACGGTGCGCCGCGCGCCAGGCAGGCGTTTTTCCTGCAATGCGCGCGCGAATGGAAGGTCGGCCTGCAAGGGCAGCGTGGGCGCGACCTGGGCGAGCGCATGTTCCGATCGGTCGTGGCAGGACTGCGCAGGCACCGCGCGGTGATCCTGGTTGGAACGGATTGCCCGGCGCTGCGCGCAGGCGATCTACGGCGCGCCGCGCGAGCGCTCGCGGGTGGCTGCGACGCGGTCATCGCGCCGGCCGAGGACGGCGGCTATCCGCTGATCGGGCTGCGGCGCGTGTCGCCGCGATTGTTCGAGGACATTTCCTGGGGCGGGCCCGAGGTATTCGTGTGCACCGCCGAGCGGCTCGAGCGCCTGGGCTGGCGCTGGCGCTCCTTGCGCACGCTGTGGGACGTGGACCGTCCCGCGGATCTGGCGCGATTGCGGCTCGACGCCGTGCGACGCTCGTTTACTGGCGTGGTCGGAACAGGCGCGATGCGTGCCACATGTGGAACGTGACCGGAGCCGACGCGGCGAGCACCTCCCCCTTCGCATCCAAAAGCTCCGCCCGCAACGTGTGGCTGCCGCGCTCGATGCCGTGCAGGTCGATGACGGGGCCCGCGTGCGTGCCTTGCAACGCGGTACCGTCGAGGACGAGACGCACGCTGCCGCTCGGGACGCCGCCCGAGGTCTGCACTTGAACGCTGACGTCACCGACGTTGTCGTGGATCGTCTCCTCCTGCGCCGGCTGCAAGATGGCGATCTCGGCCGCCTGCGCGGTGCCGGCGAGCAGGAGCGCGAGCGGGATGAGCCACAAGGTCATTCGTGCACGCATGTTGAACCTCCTGACTGATCACCATTAGACCGCTTCGGCCGGTGCGAATTCAGCCCCAGCGCAGCTCGATCCCGCCACCTTCTGTGCGCCCCGCGCGGGTGCCGAGCGCCTTGCCCTCCCGGTCTAGCATCGCTTCCAGCCAGCGGGCGTCCGCCTCCGGCGCCCGCTCGAGCCGAAGGCGCCGCAGCCGCATCGGCACCAGCGCGAGGCGCAGCAACCGGCCGCTCACAGCCTCCACGGTCGGGAAATACATCAGGGTGAGCTCGGCGCGGAACGACTCGTATCCGCCGATACCCTCGTAGTCGTTCACGAAGTCTCCGCAGCCGTAGAGGATGAGCTTGCCGCGGTAAACCTCGACGCCCTTCGGGTGGTGCGAGGAATGCCCGTGCACCAGGTCCACGCCCGCGTCGATCAGGCCGTGCGCGAACTCGCGCTCGGCGCGTTCCAGGTGGTAGCCCCAGTTGCCGCCCCAGTGCAGCGACACGAGCGCGAGGTCACGCGCCTCCTTGGCGGCGCGCAACTCGCGCCCGACGCGCTCGAGGCTGCGAGCGGACAGGTCCGGCAGAAAGTTCACGCCCGCGCGGTCCGCGCGCGCGGCCCAGGCGGGTCCCACGCCCGAGCTCTCCATGCCGTAGGCGAACACGAGCAACCGGCGCCCTTCCGGCAGCGGTACCACCGCGGGCGCCAGCGCTTCCGCTTCGTTGCGCCCGGCACCCGCGGTGCGCAGGCCTGCCGCGTGCAGGGTGTCGAGCGTCTCGGCGAGGCCGGCAGTCCCCCAGTCGAGCACGTGGTTGTTGGCGAGTACGCAGCAATCGATCCGCGCCGCCGTCAGGCACGCCACGTTGGCCGGATGCATCCGGTAGTGAATGCCTTTTCCCGGCCACGCGTCCTCCGAGGTCGTCACCGCCGTTTCGAGGTTGACGATTCGTGCCGCGGGCCGGACGTGGTCGAGTTCGGCGAGCGCGTCGCCCCAGACATACGCGAAGTCCGACGGCCGCGCGATCGGGCCGTTGGCGCTCTCGGCGAGTTCCACGTAGCCGAGCGCCGAGCGCACGTACGGCTCGTAGAGCTGCGGTGCGCTCGGATGCGGCAGGATCTGATCGATGCCGCGGCCGGTCATGACGTCTCCGCACAGGAAGAGCGTCACGGGAGAGACGCCCGCGCGCGGTGCGGACTCTAGCCCTTGATGCACACGAGTGGCTCGAGGCGCGCGACTTTCCGGGCCAGCCCCGCCGCGTCAGCCGCGTCGACCACCGCCGATACGTCCTTGTAGGCTTCCGGCGCCTCCTCGGCGATGCCGCGCATCGACGGGCTCTTGATGAGGATGCCGCGCGCCGCCAGATCGTCCACCACCTTGCGCCCCTTCCACGTGCGCAGCGCCTGGTGCCGGCTCATGGCGCGGCCGGCGCCGTGGCAGGCGGAGCTGAAGGCGAGCGCCTCCGACGCCCGCGTGCCGGCGAGCACGTAGGAGCCGGTTCCCATCGAACCGCCGATCAGCACCGGCTGGCCGGCCGAGCGCAGCGGCTCGGGCACGTCGGGATGGCCCGGGCCGAAGGCGCGCGTGGCGCCCTTGCGGTGCACGTACAGCCGGCGTGCCCCGCCCGCATCTCCGCCGTCGGTACGGTGCTCTTCGACCTTGCAGGTGTTGTGCGACACGTCGTAGAGCAGCGGCAGCCGCGCCTGCGGCAGGACGTCGGCGAACACGCGGCGCACCAGGTGAGTGAGGATCTGCCGGTTGGCGAGCGCGCAGTTGATCGCGGCGCGCATCGCGCCCAGGTATTCCTCGCCGACCGGCGAGCGGATCGGCGCGCAGGCAAGCTCGCGATCGGGCAATGCGATGCCGTACTGGCTCGCGGCGATCGCCATGCGCTTCAGGTACTCGGTGCCGATCTGGTGGCCGAGGCCGCGCGAGCCGCAGTGAATCATCACCACGATGTCGCCCGGCTTGAGCCCGAACACGCCGGCGATCGCGGCGTCGTAGACGGCGGTGACTTCCTGTACCTCGAGATAGTGGTTGCCGCTGCCGAGCGTGCCCATCTCGTCGCGCTGGCGCTTCTTGGCGTGCTGCGACACGTTGCCGGGCTTCGCGCCGGTCATTCTCCCGTGCTCCTCGACGCGCTCCAGATCTTCGGGCGAGCCCCAGCCGCGCTCCACCGCCCATTTCGCGCCGCCGGCGAGCATGGCGTCCATCTCGGCCTCGTTGAGATGAATCGTGCCGGTGCTGCCGACCCCGGCGGGGATACGGTAATAGAGCGCCTCGGCGAGCTCCTTTTGCACGGCCATGACGTCGGAGCGCGCGAGCCCGGTGTGCAGGCAGCGCACCCCGCAGGAGATGTCGAAACCGACCCCTCCGGCCGAAACGACGCCGCCCTGGTCGGGGTCGAACGCCGCTACGCCGCCGATCGGGAAGCCGTAGCCCCAATGGGCGTCGGGCATGGCGTAGGAGGCCTTGACGATTCCCGGCAGCGTCGCAACGTTCACCGCCTGCTCGTAGACCTTGTGGTCCATGTCGCGCATGAGCGACTCGTCGGCGTAGATCACCGCCGGAACGCGCATCGCGCCCTGCTGCGGGATCTCCCACTCGTAGGCGGAACGGCGCCTAAGGAGGTTGAGGTCCATCGCTCAAACGTCTACCACGGTCTGCGCCAGCCACTCGTCGCCCTCGCGCGCGACGCGCAGCGCGGTGTAGGTCGCGCCCTTGGCCTCGACCGCCGGCTTGTGGCGCGCCACCTCGACCGGCTCGCCCCGCGCTTCGGCCTGCAGCCGGGTTCCGTCGATCCGCACCGCAAAGCGGCTGAAGAGCATCCTGCGTGTCGCCATCTCGTAGATCAGCGCATTCAGCCACTCGGCGAAGAGCAGCTCGTCGTCCGGTGCCTCGCACTCGATCGTCACCGCTTCGCTCGCCCGCACCGTGTCCGGCTCGACGATCACTGCAGTCAGCGCGAGCGCGCCCTGCTCGAAGGCCTCGGCCTTGCTCGCGCCGAAGCCGCGCACCCCGATGTCCGCTCCGTGCGCGAAGTGCTCCCAGCGGGCGCTCATGCCCCAGTCTTCCACGCGCCGGCGGGGCGCGTTTGATTTCGGTCAAGCTACTTGCGCAGCCGCCGCATGGCGGTTGCGATCAGCCGGTCGCGAGGGACAGCATCAATTCGTTGCTGCGCCGGACGAAGCCTGCCGGATCTTCGAGCTGGCCGCCCTCGGCAAGGAGCGCCTGGTCGAAGAGCAGGTTCGCCCAGTCGGCAAAGCGTGCATCCTCGGGCTTGAGGCGCTTCACCATGGCGTGCTGCGGATTGATCTCCAGGATCGGCTTTGCCTGCGGGACCTTCTGGCCCGCGGCCTTGAGGATGCGGGCGAGATTGGCGCCCATCTCGTGCTCGTCGGCGACCAGGCAGGACGGCGACTCGGTCAGTCGCGCGGTCGCGCGCACGTCCTTGACCTTGTCGGCCAGTACGCTTTTCAGCTTCGCTACCAGGTCGTCGCATTCGCCCGCCCGCTCCTGCTGCGCCTTGTTTTCTTCGCCGCCCTGGATCTTTCCCAGGTCCAGCTCGCCGCGCGCCACGGACGCGAGCGCCTTGCCCTCGAACTCCGGCAGGTTGGCGACCAGCCATTCGTCGATCCGTTCGTGCAGCAACAGGACCTCGATGCCCCGTTTCCTGAAGATCTCGAGATGCGGGCTGTTCCGCGCCGCGAGGAACGTGTCCGCCGTGACGTAATAGATCCTGTCCTGGCCTTCCTTCATGCGCCCGACGTAATCGGCGAGGGACACATCCTGATCCTCGGCGTCGCGTCGGGTGGACGCGAACCGCAGCAGCTTCGCGATTCGCTCGCGGTTGGCGGCGTCCTCCGCCATGCCTTCCTTGAAGACCTGGCCGAATTCCTTCCAGAACCTCGCGTATTTCTCCTTATCGTTCTGAGCGAGATCATCCAGCAGGTCGAGCACGCGCTTCGCGCAGCCGGCGCGGATCGCGTCGACGTCCCGGCTCTGCTGCAGGATCTCGCGCGACACGTTTAGCGGCAGATCGCCGGAGTCCACGACGCCGCGAACGAAGCGCAGGTAGGGCGGCAGCAACTGCGCCGCATCATCCATGACGAACACCCGACGCACGTAGAGCTTCAGGCCGTGCCGCTCGCGGCGGTCCCACAGCTCGAAGGGCGGGTGCGAGGGGATGTACAGCAGCTGGACGTATTCCTGGCGTCCCTCCACGCGGTTGTGCGTCCAGGCAAGCGGTGCCTCGAAGTCGTGCGCCACGTGTTTGTAGAACTCGATGTATTGCTGCACGTCGATCTCGCTTTTCGGCCGGACCCAGAGCGCGCTCGCCTGGTTGACGGTCTCGTCGTTCATGGCGATGGGAATCGCGATGTGATCGGAGTACTTGCGCATGATCCCTTTCAGCCGGTACTCGTCGAGCAGCTCGTCCTCGCCCTCGCGCAGATGGACCACGACCTCGGTGCCGCGCCGCTCCTCGCGGATCGCCTCGATGCTGTATTCGCCCGCGCCTTGCGCCATGTCGCACTCCCAGCGCACCGCCTGATCCGCCGGCAGCCCGGCCCGGCGCGTGACCAGCGTGACCCGGTCGGCGACGATGAACGACGAGTAGAAGCCGACGCCGAACTGGCCGATGAGGCGCGCATCCTTGGCCTGATCGCCGGTGAGCGCCTGGACGAACTCGCGGGTGCCCGACTTGGCGATGGTGCCGATGTTGCGGACCACCTCGTCGCGCGACATGCCGATGCCGTTGTCGGAAACGGTGATTGTGCGCGCGTTCCTGTCGACCGATACGCGGATCTTGAGCTCGCTGTCGGACTCGTACAGCGCGTTGTTCGACAGCGCCTCGAAACGCAGCTTGTCGGCGGCGTCGGCCGCGTTGGAAATCAGCTCCCTGAGAAAGATCTCCTTGTTGCTGTACAAGGAGTGAATCATCAGGTTGAGCAGTTGCTTTACCTCGGCCTGGAAACCGAGTGTTTGTCTTTCGCTGGTTGCCGACATCGGACGGTGCCTCCTTGCACCCGCATGCTACACTCCGGCGCAAAAAAAAATTACAGGCCGCAGCCCGGCCGCGGAGTGGAGGAGGCATGACAATCAAGAGCCCGAAGGATTTCTGGGCCGGACTGATGTTCATCGGCTTCGGCCTGTTCTTCGCGATCTGGGCGGCGAAGTTCTACCAGTTTGGCATGTCGCACAGCATGGGGCCGGGCTACTTCCCCACGGTGCTCGGCGGCCTGCTCGCGCTGATCGGATTGGTGGTCCTGTTGCGCTCACTGGCGACCCACGGCGGCAGGGTTCCCAGGTTCCACTTTCGTCCGCTGCTGATGGTGCTCGGCGGCTGCGTCGCGTACGGCTATCTAATCGGTCCGGCCGGGCTGATCGTAGCGACCGCGGTGCTGGTGCTCGTCAGCGCTCTCGGCGGACACGAGTTCAGGCTGAAGGAAGTGGCAATATTGTCGCTGGCGCTGATCGTGTTCTCGGTGCTGGTGTTCGTGAAGGGGCTCGACCTGCCTTTCCCTCTCTGGCCGGCGATGTTCCAGTAGCGGGGACCCCGATGGAGATCCTGCACAACCTGGTGCTCGGCTTCGGCGTCGCCGTTTCGCCGATCAACCTGCTTTATTGCCTGGTGGGCGTGTTGCTCGGCACGCTGATCGGTGTGCTCCCCGGAGTCGGACCGATCGCCACGATCGCGATGCTGCTGCCGGTAACCTTCAGCCTGAGCCCGGTCGCGGCGCTGATCATGCTCGCCGGCATCTACTACGGCGCGCAGTACGGCGGCTCGACGACGTCGATCCTGGTCAACATTCCGGGCGAAGCCTCGTCGGTGGTCACCTGCCTCGACGGCTACCAGATGGCGCGCCAGGGGCGCGCCGGACCGGCGCTCGCGATCGCCGCGCTCGGCTCGTTCTTCGCCG
>JBAUTZ010000351.1:0-2083 GCA_049582445.1 Burkholderiales bacterium | reverse complement strand
GGCAGCGCGTCGATGAACTCGATCTCGCGGGGATATTCGTAGGGCGCGAGCCGGCCGCGCACATGGTTCTGGATGTCGTCCTCGAGCGCCTGGCACGGCTTCTCGCCGGGCTGCAGCACGATGAACGCCTTGACGATCGCGCCGCGCGCCTCGTCGGGCTTGCCGATTACCGCGGCATTCGCGATCGCGGGATGTTTCACCAGGCAGGACTCGATCTCCGCCGGGCCGATGCGGTAACCGGCGCTCTTGATCACGTCGTCGGAGCGCCCCTGGTACCAGAGGTAGCCGTCCTCGTCCATCCTGCCCTGGTCGCCGGTGAGGCCCCAGTCGCCGATGAACTTGTCCCTGGTGGCCTGCGGGTTCTTCCAGTACTCGAGGAAGAACACCGGGTCGCCGGCGCGGTGCACGGCGATTTCCCCAAGCTCCCCTCTCTTAACTTCCGAACCCGATTCGTCGATGATGGCCACCCGGTGTCCCGGGTAGGGCCGCCCGATCGAACCGGGCTTCACCGGCCAGGCCGACTGGCAGTTGCCGACCACGTAGTTGATCTCCGTCTGGCCGAACATCTCGTTGATGGTCACCCCGAGCTGCTCACGCGCCCACTCGATCACCGTCGTGCCCACGCTTTCCCCCGCGCTCATGATGGAGCGCAGGGTGAGGCGGTACTGCCGCCTCGGCTCGGGCACCGCCTTCATCATCAGCTTGAGCGCGGTGGGAAACAGGAACGAGTTGCGCACGCCGTACTTGTCCAGCAGGCTGTAGGCGCGCTCGGCGTCGAAGCGGCCGCGGTAGCCGAGCATCGGCACGCCGAAATACCAGCTCGGCAGCAGCGCATCGAACAGCCCTCCCGCCCAGGCCCAGTCCGCCGGCGACCAGAACAGGTCCCCGGCCTGCGGAAAGAAATCATGCGAGTGGACGAATCCCGGAAGATTGCCGATGATCAGCCGATGCGCCTCGAGCGCGCCCTTGGGCGCGCCGGTGGTGCCGCTCGTATAGATGATCACCGCCGGATCGTCCGCCGCGGTATCGACGCAGGCGTAATCGCGGCCCGCCCGGGCGAGGAGATCCTCCCAGACGTGCACGCCCGCTTCGCGCGCGCCGCCCACGCCGATCACCTCGCGCAGCTGCGGCAGGCGGTCCTTGATCGCCCAGAGGTTCGGCAGCGTGGTCGGCTCGACCAGCGCGACGCTCGCCTCGGCGTGCTGCATGCGGTATTCGAGCGCGTCTGGACCGAACAGGTGGCTGAGCGGCAGCGCGACGGCGCCCATCTGGAACAGCGCCATATAGGCGATTGCGGTCTCGGGGCGCTGCGGCAGGATGATGGCCACCCGATCGCCGCGCTTGACGCCCAGCGCCGCCAGCGCGTTCGACAGCCGGTTGGCCTGTTGCTGGATGTCCCAGAAGGTGTACGCGGCGCACGCGCCGGATTCATCCTCCCAGTACAGCGCGAAGCGGTTGCGGTCGGGCGCCCACCGCGCGCAGCAGGCTTGCGCGATGTTTAGCCGCGCGGGCACGTCCCATCGGAAGCTGCGATACAGCTCGTCGTATCGGTTCACCATGGCGCGCGGCCAGTTTACCATCGGGGGTTTTCCCCTTCGGCTCACGGGAGTCCACGCCATGCCCCTCGACGCACTGGTGTTCGACGCATACGGTACGCTGTTCGACGTGCACGCGGTCGTCTCGCGCTGCGAGAAGCTCTGGCCCGGCAATGGCGCGCAGCTCTCGCAGGCGTGGCGCACGAAGCAGCTCGAGTACAGCTGGCAGCGGAGCGTCATGGGCAAGTACGCGCCCTTCTCCACCATCACGCGCGATGCCCTCGCCTATTCCTGCGAAG
This sequence comes from Burkholderiales bacterium, assembly GCA_049582445.1. GTDB lineage: Bacteria > Pseudomonadota > Gammaproteobacteria > Burkholderiales > SG8-39 > DAHVFK01. Next base: position 249 of record JBAUTZ010000351.1, on the reverse strand, counting down.
CGCTCGGACTGGAGCTGGACGAAGCGAAGACCCGGGCCCTGATGCATGATTACCTCAACCTCGCGCCTTACCCCGACGTCCCCGACGCGCTGGCGAAGCTCAAGGGCGACGGGCGCAAGCTCGCCATCCTGACGAACGGATCGCCCGACATGATCGACCCGCTGGTCAAGAACCGCGGCCTGGAGGCGAATTTCGACGCGGTCCTCAGCGTCGACGGGCTGAAGGTCTACAAGCCCGCGCCGCGCGTCT
>JBAUTZ010000350.1:0-1502 GCA_049582445.1 Burkholderiales bacterium | reverse complement strand
TCCTCACTTCGGGCGCGCCTACGTCGCGAATCTGCAGCTCGACGTACTGCGGGCTTCCCGCGAGCGGTGCGAATTGAAGCACCCCCTTGCGGTGGTGCCCGCCGGGAGGGTCGCCTTTCCAGGCCGTCGGCGCCTGCCGTGCGCCCGCCGCGTCGACGAGCGTCGAGACCTTGGTGAGGTCCTGCTCGAGCGGTGTGACGTGCGTGTTCATCGTCACCTCGAAGTCCCAGGACTTGGCGCCGGGCGCCAGGTCAAGCGGTTGCACGGCGATGGCGACACCGCCTGCATTGCTCGTGCGGCGCTCCAATTGCGCCGCCGCGAACACCGAGGCGAATCCGAGGGAAATTGCCAACGTTGCCGAAAGCAGCAACGTCCTGTATGTGCTCATGCATGCCTCCTTGCGAGAAACACCTTTCGGCCGATGTAGACGATGCCGGCCGCGTTGAATGCAAGTCCGACCCAAAAGAATTGGACCTGGTATTGCGCGAGCAGCGCCACCACGCCTGTCGCCCCGATGACCGGCGCCACGTTTACCAGGTAGTGCGCGCAACACGAGATCATCGCCGCGGTGGATGTCGTGCCCGTCGCCGCGACGACCCCGCCGCCGTGGTGGCCGCGGAGCACGTGCTTGAGATAGACGAAGAGCGCGACCTGGATACCAAACCCAATGCCCAGCGGCACGATGTAGTACCAGAAGTCCGAGAACTGGTTGACGGTGAACTGCCATCCCGAGACCAACGTGAGGATGCCAAAGTACGCCGCGATGAGCGCGCCGAAGGCCAGTGCCCCGTAACCGACCGGTCTTGCCGCGACTGCGTATCCGTTCATGCAAGCTCCGTTGTCATTTGATTCCGGCCTTGCGCTGCTCGCCGCGCACGTAAGCCGTGATGTGCGCGACGTCGTCCGGCGTAAGCCCGGGCACCGGTTGCATGTCGCCGAAATTCCAGTGATGCTGGCGCGAGCCGTTGCGCACCGCGAGCTGGAAGGCGATGTCGCCATGATGCGAAGGCTCATAGATCCTGTGCAGCAAGGGTGGACCGGTCACCGAGCCGCGCAGATCCACGCCGTGGCATTGCGCGCAGCGCTCGGCGAACAGCTTCTTTCCCTCGGCCGGGTTCGGCATCAGCCCGGGCGTCGGCTTTGGGAACTGCATCGTCTGCGCGTATGTCGGCACCGTGCCGAGTCCCAGCGCAAGCGCGCAAAGCCACCACATGAGACGGCGGTTCATTTTCCCACCCCCGGTGGAGCGGATGTCTGCCGCACGCAAAAGCCCTGCGCCGGCACCGCGAGCGCCGCGTTGAACTTGCTCGACAGGCTCTGGAACGCGATCAACGCCGCAAGCTTTTCGCGCGTAGCGTGCCGCTCGAGGGCGGCCGCACCGTTCAGGTCGACGCAGAAGGTGCACCAGTTGATTTGCGACACTCGCACCTGCACCAGGGCACGCAACTGCGGCTCGAGCGGCGAGCCGTGACGATCGAGCGTCCGGTACAGCAGGGTCAGCA
>JBAUTZ010000349.1:0-4084 GCA_049582445.1 Burkholderiales bacterium | reverse complement strand
CCGTAGGCGAGCGCGACGAGCGTGCCCCACGAGCTGGTGACGAGAACGCACTGCGCCACGCCGAGCGCATCGAGCAGCCGGCCGAGCGCGCGCGCGTAGTCGCCGGATTGCGGCACCTCGGCCGCGAGCGGCTCGCTGTCGGCGTAGCCCGGTGCGTCCCAGGCGATGACGCGATAGGACGCGCCGAGTGGCCCGAACTGCCGGCGCCACACGGCCGAGGTCGAGCCGATGCCGTGCAGCAGCACGACGGCGGGCGCGTCGCGCCGGCCGGATTCGCGGTAGCCGATGCCGGCCGCGCGTTGCAAGGATGGGAGCATGCTCGTGCCTCCTTCGTCAGGCATAGGAAATGTAGAGCAGCAACGCGATGACCATGCCCATCGAGCCGGTCGCGAGCCAGCCGAGCTGCTTCAGGCGCCGGCTCACCACGAACGGCCCCATGGCCTCGCGCCGCGAGGCGAGCAGCATCATGACGATCATGATCGGCAACGCCACGATGCCGTTGATCACCGCGCTCCAGAACAGCGCCTTGACCGGGTCGAGCGGCGCGAAGTCGATCCCTATGCCGATCAGCATCGCCGCCACGATGATCGCGTAGAAGCCGCGCGCTTCGAGCGGCTTGAGCGCGAGGCCCGAGCGCCATTGCAGCGTTTCTGCCGCCGCGTAGGCGGCCGAGCCGGCGAGCACCGGGATCGCGAGCATGCCGGTGCCGATGATGCCCGCCGCGAACAGCGCGAAGGCGAATTGTCCCGCGATCGGGCGCAGCGCCTCGGCCGCCTGCGTCGAGCTTTCGATGTCGGTGATGCCGGCGCGGTGCAGGGTGACCGCGGTGGTGAGCATGATGAAGTACGCCACCAGGTTGGAAAAGCCCATGCCGAGATAGGTATCGACCTTGATGCGGTGCAGCTCTTCGCGCGCACGCGCGATCGTGAGCGGCCCGCTGTGGCCGGCGGCCTGCTGGTCCTCGACCTCCTGCGAAGCCTGCCAGAAGAAGAGGTACGGGCTGATGGTCGTGCCGAATATGGCGACTACCACCAGCACGTAGCCGCGGCTCAGGCTCATGCTCGGCCACAGTGTGCCGGCCACCACCTCGCGCCAGGGGATGTGCACCACGAACACGGTGCCGACGTAGGCGAACAGCGCGGTCACGAGCCACTTGAGCAGCGGGGCGTAACGCGGGTACGGCATCAGGACCTGCAGCGCCGCCGACAGACAGCCGAACAGCACCACGTACGCAAGCGACGGTCCGCCGATCAGCAGGCGCAGCGCTTCGCCCATCGCTCCCAGGTCGGCGGCGATGTTGATGGTATTGGCGATGAGCAGCAGGATCACCAGCGGGTGCAGGACCCAGCGCGGGTACAGCCGAAGGATGTTGGCGGCCACGCCGCGGCCGGTGACGCAGCCGATGCGCGCGCTGACCATCTGGATGCCGACCATCAGGGGATAGGTGACGAGCAGCGTCCACAGCGTGGCGAAGCCGAACTGCGCCCCCGCCTGCGAGTAGGTGCCGATCCCGCTCGGATCGTCGTCGGCCGCGCCGGTGATGAGGCCCGGGCCGAGCTTCTTCAGCCAGAGGCGGACGTTGGCCGGCTTCATGCCGAGGGCGGCGGCTCGTCCATGAGCGCCACCTGTTCGCGCAGCTCGAGGATGCGATCCTGCCAGTAGCGCTGCGTGTTGAACCACGGAAAGGCGGCGGGAAAGGCCGGATCGTCCCAGCGACGCGCGATCCACGCGGAGAAGTGCAGCAGCCGCAGGCTGCGCAACGCCTCGACCAGGTGCAGCTCGCGCCGGTCGAAGGAATTGAAGCGCTCGTAGCCGTCCAGGAGGTGCTTCAGGCTCGCCGACATCGCCGGGCGCTCGCCCGGCAGCAGCATCCACAGGTCCTGCACCGCGGGCCCGTTGCGCGCATCGTCGAAGTCGACGAAATGCGGCCCGTCGTCGGTCCACAGCACGTTGCCCGCGTGGCAGTCGCCGTGCAGCCTCAGCGTTCGCAGCGCGCCGGCGCGCTCGTAACAGCGCGCCACGCCCTGGAGCACGAGCTCGACCACGCTGCGCCAGGACTCGAGCAGGTCCGGCGGGATGAAGTCGTGCCCGAGCAGCCAGTCGCGCGGCTCCAGGCCGAAGCTCGCGATGTCGAGCGCGGGCCGCTCCTCGAAGCGTCGCAGGGCGCCGACGGCGTGAATGCGGCCGATGAATCGGCCGAGCCACTCGAGCGTGGCGCGGTCCTCGAGCTCGGGCGCGCGACCGCCGCGCCTCGGGTAGACGGCGAAGCGGAACCCGCCGTGCTCGAGCAAGCTGCGCCCGCCGAGATCGAGCGGTGCCACCACGGGGATCTCGCGCGCGGCGAGCTCGCGCACGAAGGCATGCTCCTCGAGAATCTGCGCGTCGCTCCAGCGACCGGGTCGGTAGAACTTCGCCACCACGGGCTTCTCGTCCTCGATGCCGACCTGGTAGACGCGGTTCTCGAAGCTGTTGAGCGCGAGCTGGCGGCCGTCACAGCGCAGGCCGACGCTCTCGAGCGCGGCAAGCACCATGTCGGGCGTGAGGCGGGAGTAGGGATGCAGGTCGGCATGCGGCATGCGGGCATTCTAAGTGCTGAGTCCTCGCGCAAGCCGGGTGAAGGATATGCAACAGTTGGTAAATCCGCTTGCGAGGACGCCGCCCGCGGATTATGAGTTGGACGTCTCGCGTGCAAAGCGGGGGGCGCATCATGAGCACGACGGTGGAGTTGCTCGAGTTCGGCATCGCGGCCGCAGTGATCGGCGGCATCGTGCTGTGGATCGTGGTCCTGCCGGACCGCACCCGGAAGAAGCCGCCCAGGCAGCCCCGACCCACCCGCCCCGCGGAGCATGCGGCCTGGGACCCGGACACCGACGCCGGGCGCCGCCGCCGCTAGTCTCAGGCCTTGCCGTCCTTCGCCAGGAAGCGCAGCGCCACGCCGTTGTTGCACCAGCGCTGGCCGGTCGGCGGAGGGCCGTCGTTGAACACGTGGCCCTGGTGGCCGCCGCAGCGCGCGCAGTGATACTCCGTGCGCGGCAGGATCAGGCGGAAGTCGCGCTTGGTCTGGAGTGCATCCGGGATGTGCGTGAAAAAGCTCGGCCAGCCCGTGCCGCTGTCGTACTTCATGGCCGAGCTGAACAGCGGCAGGCCGCAACCGGCGCAGGCGAACACGCCCTCGCGCTTTTCCTCGTTCAGCGGGCTGGTACCGGCCATCTCGGTGCCTTCCTCGCGCAGCACGCTGAACTGCGCCGGATCGAGGCGCTTCTTCCATTCGTCCTTCGTCAGCTTGAGCGGATCGCCCGGCGAGGGCACCTGGGCTCCCGCGGGAAGCAGCGCTTTCCAGTCCTTTTGCAGTTCTTGCACGTCGATTCCTCCCTTCGGGGTCGCGGCGAGCACCGGCCCGGCGATTGCCGCGAGCGGCGCGGCCGCGAGAGACTTGAGAAGCAGGCGTCGGTTCATGGTTACCTCGCGCGCAGCACGACGAAATACTGATTCGGCAGGAAATCGAGCTCCTCGACCGTTTCGTATCCGGCGCGCGCGAGCTCGCGCTTCACCTGGGCGAGCGGGACGCGTCCGGACGGCGGCGGGCCGTAGGGCGAGTCCGGACGAAAATCGATGACCGCCAGCCGCGCGCCCGGCTTGAGCGAGCCGCGCAGTCTGCGGAAGTAGTCCTCCCGCGCGGCGATGTGGTGGTAGGTGTCGACCAGGAGCACCAGGTCCGCCTTCTCCGGAAGCCGCGGATCGTCCGCCGCGCCGAGCTGCGCCGAGAGATTCTTCAGCCCGTCGCGCTGCGCGCGCTGCCCGAGGTAATGCACCATGTCGGGCTCGATGTCGACCCCGATCACGCGGCCGTGCGGCACCGCGCGTGCCAGGCGCACCGAGAAGTAGCCGGTGCCCGACCCGATGTCGGCGATCACCGCGTCCGGTGCGGGCGCAAGCGCCCGGATCACCTCGTCGGGCTTTTGCCAGGCATCGCGCGCGGGGTCGTCCAACTGCGCCGCCCAGTGCTCGGCGTCGCGGAAGCGGTGCTGCGCCTGGGCGCCCGCGCTTAGCGCGAGCAGCAGCAGGAGCGAGAGTCGCAGGATGG
>JBAUTZ010000348.1:0-4759 GCA_049582445.1 Burkholderiales bacterium | reverse complement strand
CTGTACACCGGGCGCGGCGGCCGCGTGGCGCACGAGTGCATCCTCGACCTGCGTCCGCTCAAGCAGGCCTACGGCGTAAACGCCGAGGATGTGGCCAAACGCCTGATGGACTACGGGTTTCATGCGCCGACGGTGTCGTTCCCGGTGCCCGACACGCTGATGGTCGAGCCCACCGAGAGCGAGTCCAAGGCCGAGCTCGACCGCTTCTGCGAGGCGATGATCGCGATCCACGGCGAGCTGCAAAAGATCGCCTCGGGCGCCTGGGACCGCGAGAACAATCCGATCCGCAATGCGCCGCATACCGCGGAGGAGCTGGCGGGCGAGTGGAAACATCCCTACTCGCGGCGGGAAGCCGCCTACCCCGTCGCCGCGCTGCAAGGCGCCAAGTACTGGCCGCCGGTGAAACGCGTCGATGCCGTGCACGGCGACCGGCATTTCTCCTGCACCCTGCCCCCGGAATAGCGCCATGGACAAGTCCGTACTCAAGACCCTGAGCCGGTTCGTCAAACCGCACCGCATCGCCCGGGGCAAGCATTTCCGCCTCAAGGACCACGATCCGGGCGATACCCACGGCATCGGCTCGGAAAGCAAGGACGAAGCGCAAGAGCTGCTCGCGCGCGGCGTCGAGTGGCTCGCCGAGGCGCAGGACCGGCTCTATGCGCAGGACCGCTGGGGAGTGCTGATCGTATTCCAGGCGATGGATGCGGCCGGCAAGGACGGCGCGATCAAGCACGTGATGTCGGGCGTCAATCCGCAGGGCGTGGAGGTCACCCCGTTCAAGGCGCCCTCGAGCGAGGAGCTGGATCACGACTTCATGTGGCGCTGCGCGAAGGCGCTGCCCGAGCGCGGGCGCATCGGCATCTTCAACCGCAGTTACTACGAAGAGGTGCTCGTGGTGCGGGTGCACCAGGAGCTGCTGGCGAAGCAGAAGCTGCCCGCACAGGTGGTCGGCAAGCGCATCTGGAAGGAGCGCTTCGAGGACATCGCCAACTTCGAGCGCTACCTCGCGCGCAACGGCTTCCTGATCCTGAAGTTTTTTCTCAACGTGTCGCGCGGCGAGCAGAAGAAGCGCTTCCTGGACCGGCTCGACAACCCCAACAAGAACTGGAAATACTCGACCGCGGACGCCCGCGAGCGGGCCTACTGGAACGAGTACATGAAGGCCTACCAGGACATCGTGCGCCACACCGCGGCACCGCACGCGCCGTGGTACGTCGTCCCGGCCGACAACAAGTGGTTCACGCGTCTGGCGGTCGCCGCGGCGATCGTGGAAGCGATGGCGGGTCTCGATCTGAACTATCCCCAGGTCGGCCAGAAGCAACGGCGCGAGCTCGCCGCCGCGCGCCGGCTGCTCGCCGGCGAGAAGCGCCGAGCCGCGGAATCGGGCTCTTGAAGCGCGTCCGGACCGCCCCAAAATGGCCACAGTGAAAGGAGACCCCCTCAAATGAAGCGCATCGTCCTGTTTCTCGCCACCAACCTGGCCGTCATGGTGGTGCTATCCGTCATCGTCAGCCTGCTCGGGGTCGATCGCTTCCTGACGCAGCAGGGCATCGACTACCGCTCGCTGCTCGTGTTCGCAGCGGTGATCGGCTTCGGCGGCGCCTTCATCTCGCTGCTCATGTCGAAGACCATGGCCAGGTGGTCCACCGGCGCGCACGTCATCGACGGCTCCGAGGGCAGCACGGAATACTGGCTGGTGCAGACCGTGAAGCGGCTCGCCGATCGCGCCGGCCTCCGCATGCCGGAAGTCGCGGTGTACGAAGGCGCGCCAAACGCCTTCGCCACCGGGGCGTTTCGCAACTCGGCTCTGGTCGCGGTGTCTACCGGGCTGCTGCAGTCGATGAGCCGCGAGGAGGTCGAAGCGGTGCTCGGGCACGAGGTGACGCACGTCGCCAACGGCGACATGGTGACGCTCACCCTGATCCAGGGCGTAGTCAACACCTTCGTCGTATTCCTGTCGCGCATAGTCGGCTACTTCGTCGACCGCACCGTGTTCAGGACGGAGCGCGGCGTCGGACCCGGCTTCTACATCACGATGGTCGTGTGCGAAATCGTGTTCGGCGTGCTCGCGTCGCTCATCGTCGCCTGGTTCTCGCGCCAGCGCGAGTTCCGCGCCGACGCCGGTTCGGCCAGGCTGCTCGGCTCGCCGCAACCGATGGTGGCGGCGCTGGCGCGCCTCGGCAGCCTCCAGTCGGGGACGCTGCCCCAGAGCATGAAGGCCTTCGGCATCAGCGACCACGCCGGTGTCATGGCGCTGTTCGCCACGCACCCGCCGATCGAGAAGCGAATCGCCGCCCTGCAAGGCCGCTGATCTTGCCTTACGATGTCGATCATGCGGATCGGCATCGTGGGAATCAGCGGGTACGGCGGCAGCGAGCTGCTGCGGCTGTGCGTCTCGCACCCGGGCTTCGAGCTCGCCTACGCGGGCGGTGAGTCTACCGCCGGCCAAACGCTCGAGCAGCGCTTTCCGGCGCTCGCCGGCCACCCCGCAGGCGGCATCGTCATCCAGCCCTTCGAGCCCGAGGCGCTGCGCGGCATCGAGCTGCTGTTCGCATCGCTGCCGACCGGCAAGTCGCGCGCGCCGCTCGCGCATGTGCCGCCCGGGATCAAGGTGCTCGACGTCGGCGGCGACCACCGTTTCGCCGAGGGCTGGGTCTACGGCCTGACCGAGCTTCCCGGCCAGCGCGAACAGCTGAAGGGCGCCGCGCGCGTCGCCAATCCCGGCTGCTATCCGGCGGCGGCGCTGCTCGCGCTCGCGCCGCTCGTGCGCGACGGACTGGTCGAGCCCGAGGGCATCGTGATCGACGCCAAGAGCGGTGTCACCGGCACCGGGCGCGGAGGCGCGAGCGAGTTCGGCTACTCGGAGACGAACGAGGACCTGTTCGCCTACGGCCTCGCCGCGCATCCGCACGTCCCCGAGATGCGCGAGGCGCTGTCGCGGCTCGCCGGGCGACCGGCGAGCGTCGCGTTCACGCCGCACCTCGTGCCGATGACGCGCGGCATCCTCGCGACCTGCTATGCGCGCCCGCGCGGCAAGCCCGACGCTGCGCAGCTCGCCGAGAGCGCGCGACGCTGCTACCGGGGCGAGCCGTTCGTCAAGGTGCTCGACGTGGCGCAGGGGCGCGGCCCGCACACGAAGTGGGCGACCGGCTCGAACCTCGCCTTCCTCTCCTACGCGGTAAACGCGGAAACCGGGCTCGCCGTCGCGCTCGGCGCGATCGACAACCTCGGCAAGGGCGCCGCGGCGCAGGCGGTGCAGAACGCAAACCTCATGACCGGGCAGCCGGAGACTGCGGGCCTGTCCGGGCTGCCGCTCTGGCCCTGAGCGCAAGCTCCCTTGTCTTCCTCCCCTCCCTCGCGCTGGGGCGACCGCGGGCTCGCGTGGCTGTTCGTCTGGATCTGGGGGTCGGGCTACCTCGCCACCAAGACCGGTTTGCACTATGCGGCGCCGTTCACCTTCCTTGCGCTGCGCTTCGCGCTCGCTGCCGCCTGCCTCGTGCCGGTGCTGATCGTGGTGCGCCCGCGCTGGCCGCGCGCGCCGCGCGAATGGGTGCATCTGATCGTCGCCGGCCTGTTGATGCACGCGGTGCAGCTCGGCGGCAGCCACTACGGGCAATACTGGGGCATCTCGGCGGGAATCGTCGCCGTGTTGTTCTCCGTGCAGCCGCTGCTGACCGCGATCGTGGCGTCGCGCTGGCTTGGCGAGCGGCTCACGACGCATCAGTGGGCGGGGGTGGCGATCGGGCTGGCCGGCGTGGGACTCGTCGTCTGGCACAAGATCGACGTGCACGCCATGAGTCCGCGCAGCCTCGCCGCGGTGTGCGTGGGACTCGGCGGAATCACCGCCGGAACCCTCTATCAGCGCGTCTACTGCCGCAATGCCGACCTGTATAGCGGCGCGTTCATCCAGCTCGCCGTGGCCTCGCTCGTGCTCGCGCCGCTCGCCTACGGCATCGAGGGCGCCCACATTCACTGGTCCTGGCAGCTCGCCGCGGCGCTCGCCTACCTGGTCATTCTCGGCTCGATCGTCGCGGTGAACACGCTGCACACGCTGATGCGCCACGGCCAGGCCACCCGGGTCACGAGCCTGCTGTACCTGCCGCCGCTCATCGCGGTGGCGCTCGAGTACGCGGTGTTCGACGTCGTGCCGAGCGGGTTGTCGCTGGTCGGCGTGGCGGTGACCTGTCTCGGCGTGGCGCTGGTGGCGCTGGCGAGGCCGCACGCGTGAACCTGCCGGTCATCGTCCTGCTGACGGTGCTCAACCACCTCGCGTACACCGGCAGCCGGGTGACCGTGTCGCTGTTCGCGATCCACGAGGGTGCCACGCCGCTCACCGTCGGCGCGCTGATGTCGCTGTTCGCGCTGCTGCCGATGCTGATTTCGGTCCCGATCGGCCGCCTGGTGGACCGCATCGGCGTGTTCGCTCCGGTGACCGTGGCCGCCTCGGCCGTGTTCACCGGCCTGCTGCTGCCCTTCGCCTGGCCGCAGCTGCATGCGCTGTTCCCGGCGGCCGTCGCAATCGGCACCGGATTCGGCGTGTACCACGTGGTGCTCAACAACATGGTCGGAGCGATTGGCGGGCCCGAGAACCGCGCCCACAACTTCAGCTGGCTGGCGCTCGGCTTCTCGACGGGCGGCTTCTGCGGCCCGATCCTGGCGGGCTTCGCGATCGATTCGATCGGCTACCGCGCCGGGTTCCTCGCCCTGGCGGCGTTCCCCGCGATCGCGCTCGTGCCGCTGGTGATGCGGCGCCGCGCGC
>JBAUTZ010000347.1:0-12243 GCA_049582445.1 Burkholderiales bacterium | reverse complement strand
GCGCAGCGCGCGTCGGCATGCGGGCAGCGCGGGTGGAACGCGCAGCCCGGGGGCGGCGCGAGCGGATTGGGAACTTCGCCGGCGACCGGCGTTCGGCTCCGTCCGGTCATGTCCAGATCGGGAACTGCGTCGAGCAGCATGCGGGTGTACGGGTGCCGCGGACGGGCGAACAGTTCGGCGGCATCGGCAATCTCGACCAGCCGCCCCAGGTACATGACGCCAACGCGGTCCGCGACGTGCGATACGACGGCCAGGTTGTGTGAAATGAAAAGGTAGGTCAGGCCGAAGCGCTGCTGCAGGTCGGTCATCAGGTTGAGGATCTGCGCCTGCACCGAAACGTCGAGCGCAGAAGTCGGCTCGTCGCACACCAGGAACTCGGGGTTGCCCGAAAGCGCGCGCGCGATCGAGATCCGCTGGCGTTGCCCACCCGAGAACTCGTGCGGGAACTTCTCGCTGTCCTCGGGCGAAAGCCCCACCTGGCTGAGCAATTCGTGCACGCGCGAGCGCTCTTCGTCGCGCGAGGCGGCCAGGCCAAGCGCGCGGATCGGCTCCGCGACGATGCGGCGCACGCGCCAGCGTGGATTCAGGCTGGCATAAGGGTCCTGAAAGATCATTTGCATGCGTTGGCGCGCCTTGCGCACCTCGGCAGTGCGCGCCCGATCGGTCAGCTCCAGGCCGTCGAACTCGACCGCGCCTCGCGACGGGGCATACAGCCCCACGATCAGGCGGGCAACGGTCGACTTGCCGCAGCCCGACTCGCCGACGATGCCCAGCGTCTCGCCGCGCCTCACGTCGAAGGACACTTCGTCCACCGCGCGCAGCAGTAGCGGTGAAGAGCCCTCGAGCGCGCGATTGAGCCACGGCCGCGAAACGTCGAAATCGCGGCCGACTCCGCGCAGCCGGAGAAGGGGCTGTTCAGCGCCGGTCGGCATACAGCCAGCAGGCGACGCGATGGGCGTCGACCGCAACGGGCTCGGGCCGCTCCGCCAGACAGCGCTCGAAGCGGCGCGGGCACCGCGGGTTGAACGCGCAGCCGCGCGGGATCGCGTTCAGACGCGGCATCGAGCCGTCGATCTGCGCCAGACGCCGCTGGCGCTTGCCGACGCCCGCGGTGATCCGCGGAATGGCCTCCATGAGCCCGGCGGTGTAGGGGTGCCGCGGCGCGTGGATCACCTCGCGCACCGGACCGATCTCCGCGACGCGCCCGGCGTACATGACCGCGACGCGATCCGCCGTCTCCGCAATCACGCCCATGTCGTGCGTAATCAGCATCACCGCCGATCCATGTTCGCGCGCGAGGCGCTTGAGCAGGGAAATGATCTGCGCCTGGATCGAGACATCGAGCGCCGTGGTCGGCTCGTCCGCGATTACCAGGCGCGGATCTGCCGCCAGCGCGAGCGCGATCACCACGCGCTGGCGCATGCCACCGGAGAACTGGTGCGGATAGTGATCGAAGCGCGCTTCCGGTGCCGGTATGCCGACGTCGTCGAGCAGCGCAAGAGCGCGTCGCCGCGCGGCGGGCCGGTCGAGATCCAGGTGCGTCAGGATCGTCTCCACCAGCTGGTCGCCGATCCTGTACAGCGGATTCAGCGACGTGAGCGGATCCTGGAAGATGGCGCCGATGCGCCGGCCACGAATGCGCCGCATCTGCTCGGGCGGCAGATGGTCGATACGCGCGCCCTCGAGACGGATCTCGCCGCCGGCGATTCTCCCCGGGGGTTCGAGCAGACCGATGATCGCCATCCCCGTGAGCGACTTCCCCGCGCCGGATTCACCGACCACGCCGAGCACCTCGCCGGGTTCGATCGAGAACGAAACGCGATCCACGGCGACGAGCGTCCCGTGCCTGGTCGGAAACTCCACCCGCAGGTCATGCACCTCGAGTAGCGGCGCGCTCATCGCAGCTTCGGGTTGAGCGCGTCGCGCAGCCAGTCCCCCAAGAGGTTGACCGACAGCACCAGCGCGATCAGCGCGAGGCCGGGGAAGACCGTGATCCACCATTCGCCCGAGAAAAGATAGTCATTGCCGATGCGGATCAGGGTGCCGAGCGAAGGCTGGGTCGGGGGCACCCCGACGCCGAGGAAGGACAGCGTCGCCTCGGTGATGATCGCGGTCGCGATGTGGATCGTGGCGATCACCAGCACTGGCCCCGTCACGTTCGGCAGCACGTGGGCGAGCATGATCGTCGTCGGCCTTCGGCCGATGACGCGTGCCGCCTGGACATACTCCTTGTTCTTCTCCACCAGCGTCGAGCCGCGCACGGTCCGGGCGTATTGCACCCAGCCCGAGACGCCGATCGCCAGGACCAGCACCGGGATGGCGATCATGTCCTGAGCGTCGCGCGGCAGCGCGACGCGCGCCACGCCGTCGATCATCAGCGCGATCAGGATCGCAGGGAACGACAGCTGCACGTCTGCGACGCGCATGATGAAGGCGTCTACCCTTCCGCCGAGGTAACCGGAGACCAGGCCCAGGGTCACGCCGACCAGCATCGACAGCAGCACCGCCGCCGCGCCGACGGCGAGGGAGATGCGCGTTCCGTACATGATGGTCGAGAGCACGTCGCGCCCCTGCTCGTCGGTGCCGAGCAGGAATGCGGCATTGCCCTTCGCGGACCACGCCGGTGGCGTGAACGCATCGAGCAGGTTCAGCGAGGCGAGGTCGAACGGATTATGCGGCGCAAGCCAGGGCGCGCCGAGCGCGCCCCCGACGCAGACCAGCGTCAGGAGCGCGGCGGCGACCGTGACGGGCGATCTGCGGAAGCTGTACGCGAGATCGGAGTCCCAGGCACGGGCGAGCGCTGCGCGCATCGCCCGTTACTTGATCCGGACCCAGCGGAGGTAATTGAAGTTGTCGGGCAATTGGATCAGCTCAACGTTCTTTTTCATTCCCCAGGCCAGCGCCTGCTGGTGCAGGGGAATGTGCCCCACGTCCTCCTGGTGGATGCGGAACGCCTCCGAGATCATGGCCTGGCGCTTGTTCTGATCGGTCTCGGAAGCGATCGCCGCGGTCAGCTCGTCGACCCGTTTGTTGGAGTACGAGCCCAGGTTGAACTGGCCCTGGCCCCCTTCGCCCGGCGTCGCCATCAGCGCGAATAGCGGGTTGTGCGAGTCGTACGTTCCCGGAGTCCAGCCAAGCATGTAGAACGACGTGTCGCGCCGCAGAATCTTCGGGAAATAGGTCGCCTTGGGCTCGGCGATCAGGTCGATCTTGACGCCCACCTTCGCGAGCATCGCCGCCACCGCCTGGCAGATTTCCGCGTCGTTCACGTAGCGGTCGTTGGGGCAGTTCATCCCCACCTCGAAGCCGCTCGGGTAGCCGGCTTCGGCAAGCAGTTTCTTCGAGGCCGCCGGATCGTAGGGCAGCCGCTTGTTCAGCGACGGGTCGAATCCCTTGATCCCCGGCGCGACCATCAGACCGGTCGGGGTGGCAGCGCCGCGCATCACGCGCGACTTGATCGCCTCGATGTCGATCGCCTGGTAGAAGGCCTTCCTCACGCGCAGGTCCTTGAACGGGTTCTTGCCCTTGACGTTGGAAAACAGCAGCTCGTCGCGTTTCTGGTCCATGCCGAGGAAGATCGTGCGCAGCTCGGGGCCCTGCATGATCTTGAGGTTCGGGTTGGCCGACAGGCGCGCCACATCCTGCAGCGGCACCGGCTCCATCATGTCGATTTCGCCCGAGGCGAGCGCGGCGACGCGGGTCGCGCTATTGGCGATCGGGGTGAACACGGCCTCGGTGATGTTGTGCTCGGGCTTGCCCCACCAGTTCGGGTTCGGGACCAGCACGGTCTTCACGCCAGGCTGGCGCTCCTTGAGCATGAACGGGCCGGTGCCGTTGACGTGGTTCGAGGCGTAGTTCTCGGTGCCCTTCCTGACGTCCACGGGGCGCAGGGCGTTGTGCTTCTCACACCAGGCCTTGGACATGATGCGCCACTGGCTGATGACGTCCGGCAGGATGGGAAACGGAGCCGTGGTCTCGATCTCGACGGTGTGGTCATCGATCCTGCGCACTTCCTTGAACGAACCGACGTACGACTTGAGATCCGAGCCCTCGCCTTTGGCGCGCTCGTAGGAGAAGATCACGTCGTCCGCGGTGAACGGCGTGCCGTCGTGGAACTTGACTCCGCGGCGCAGTTCGAAGCGCCAGACGGTCGGCGAAGTCTGCTTCCAGCTCGTGGCGAGGCCCGGAACGAGCTCGAGCTTCTTGCCGCGGTCGACCAGGGGCTCGTACATGTTGCCAGTGAAATTGAGCAGCAGCGACTCGTTCAGCATGTAAGGGTCCATCGACAGGGAATCGCCCTGATCGGCGTACCTGAAGGTTTTTGCCTGCGCCCCGGCAGCGAGCGCGAGCGCAAGTGCAGAAGCAATGACGATGTGGATGAGTCGCATGGTGTGGTCCTCCCGATGTGTTATTTCAGCGGCAACGAGTGCTCGACCAGCGCCGCGAGGTAGCCGGCGCCGAGCGGAATCACGTCGTCATTGAAGTCGTATCCGGGGTTGTGCAGGAAGCAGCCGCTCGGACCGCCGCCCTGGCCGAGCCAGACGTAAGCCCCCGGGCGCGCGAGCAGCATGTAGGAGAAGTCCTCCCCGCCCATGGTCGGCTCGGCGTCGCGCACCACGTTCTCCTTGCCGAATATCCGGTCGCCAACGCTCGCAGCGAATTCGGCTTCGCGCGGGGTATTGATGGTCGCCGGATAGCCGCGCCGGTAGTCGATCTCCGCGCTGCCGCCGAGAGAGCCTGCCACACCGGTCACGATCTCCTTGATGCGCTTCTCGGCGAGATCGCGCGTCTCGTGCCTGAAGCTGCGCACCGTGCCGACCAGCTTGACGTGGTCGGGAATGATGTTGAACGCGCCCACCTGGCTGGTCTGCATAGAGCATACGCTGATCACCAGCGCGTCGACGGGGTTGATGTTACGGCTCGTGATCGATTGCAGGGCGGTGATGATGTGCGCCGAGACCACCACCGGGTCGACCGTGAGGTGCGGCATCGCCGCGTGTCCTCCCTTGCCGCGCACGGTGATCTGGATCTCGTCGGTGGCCGCCATCATCGCGCCCGCGCGCACCGCAATCTTGCCCGGCGGCAGGCCGGGCCAGTTGTGCAACGCGTACACCTCGTCGGCCGGGAATCGATCGAACAGGCCTTCCTGCACCATAACCTGGCCGCCGCCGCCGCCTTCCTCGGCCGGCTGGAAAATGAGGTACGCAGTGCCGTCGAAATGGCGCGTTTCGGTCAGATAGCGCGCCGCTCCCAGAAGCATCGTGGTGTGGCCGTCGTGGCCGCATGCGTGCATGCGCCCGTCGTGGCGCGAGCGGTAGGGCACGTCGCCGGTTTCGTGCAGCGGCAGGCAGTCCATGTCGGCGCGCAAGCCGATCCCGCGCCCGCTTTCCGTCTTTCTGCCGCGCACCACGCCGACCACGCCGGTGCGTGCGATGCCCTGGTGCACTTCGACGCCCCAGGCGGCCAGCTTGCCGGCGACGATCTCGGAGGTGCGCTTCTCCTCGAAGCCGAGCTCCGGGTGCGAATGAATGTCGTGCCGAATCTCGCGCAGCTCGGCGTGGTACTTGCGGATCTTGTCTACGGGTGTGCTCATCGGCGACCTCAATGCACGGCGGCGAGACGCTCGACCCGCAGGCGCGGATCGACGGCGTAGTAAAGCAGGTCCACCACCAGGTTGATGATGACGAAGAAAAGCGCGATCAGGCACAGGTAGGCGGCCATCACCGGGATGTCCGCGAATGCGACCGACTGGATGAACAGCAGCCCCATGCCCGGCCACTGGAAGACCGTCTCGGTGATGATCGCAAAGGCGATGATCGCGCCGAGTTGCAGACCCGTGATCGTGATCACGGGCACCAGCGTGTTCTTCAGGGCGTGGCCGAAATGCACCGCGCGGTCGGTAAGGCCGCGCGCGCGCGCGAACTTGATGTAGTCGGTGCGCAGTACTTCGAGCATTTCGGCGCGTACCAGCCGCTGGATCAGGGTCATCTGGTACAGCCCCAGCGTCACCGAGGGCAGGATCAGCGCCTTCAGTCCCGAGGCGGTGAGTAAGCCCGTGGACCACCAGCCGATCTTGACGGTGTCGCCGCGCCCGAAGGACGGCAGCCAGCCGAGCACCACCGCGAACAGCAGGATCAGCAGAATGCCGATCAGGAACGTCGGCAGCGACACACCGATCAACGACACCGCCTGAAACAGGTGCGCGAGCCACGAGTCGCGCTTCAGTGCGCTGTATACGCCCATCGGAATTCCGGCGAGCAGCGCCAGCAGGGCTGCCACCAGCGACAACTCGAGCGTCGCTGGCAAGCGCTCGATGAACAGGGTCGAAACCGGGCGCAACTGGTGCAGCGACAGGCCGAAGTCGCCCTGCGCGGCGCGCACGGCGAACTGCGCGTACTGGATGTAGAAAGGCTGGTCGAGGCCCAGCGCACGCGACATTTCGGCGCGCTGTGCGGGCGTCGCGTCCTGGCCAAGCATGAACACCACCGGGTCGCCGACGAAATGGAACAGCGCGAAGGCGATCAGCCCCACCGTGAGCATTACCAGCACGGCCTGTCCAAGTCGGCGGAGCACGAACGCGAGCATGCGGGCTGAGGGAAAAGGCCCCGGGGAATCGGGGCCGGGAAATGGTGCCGTGTTCCCCCTCTGGCGTCAAACTTGCGCAAGCCCGCGGCCCATTACAATCGCGCGGTGTCCGAATTCGCGAAGTCGCTGGTCCGCTGGCAGCGCGCACACGGCCGCCACGGCCTGCCGTGGCAGGATACGCGCGACCCCTACCGGGTTTGGCTGTCCGAGGTGATGTTGCAGCAGACCCAGGTGGAAACGGTGATCCCGTACTACGAGCGCTTTCTCGAGCGATTTCCCGACGTGCATGCGCTCGCGCGCGCCACGGAGGAAGAAGTGCTGGGGTTCTGGAGCGGGCTCGGCTATTACGCGCGCGCGCGCCATCTTCATCGCGCAGCGCAGATGGTCGCTGCAGACTGGGCGGGTCGGTTTCCCGACACCGTCGAAGGGTTGAGCGCCCTGCCGGGGGTAGGGCGGTCCACCGCCGCCGCCATCGCGGCGTTCGCGTTCGGCCGGCGCGCCGCGATTCTCGACGGAAACGTGAAGCGCGTGCTGGCGCGCGCCTTCGGCATCGATGGCTTTCCGGGCGAGCCTGCGGTCGAGGCCCGGCTGTGGCGGCTCGCCGAGGATCAGCTCCCGAGGCGGGATATCGGGCGTTACACGCAGGCTCTGATGGACCTCGGCGCGACGCTTTGCGCGCGAGTGCGACCGCGCTGCGACGCCTGCCCGCTTGCGCCGGGGTGCGTCGCGCGCAGCCAGGGGCGCACCGCCGAGCTTCCCGCGCCGCGCCCGCGCAAGCCCTATCCGGAGAGGGAGGTCACGTGGCTGGTGCTGCTCGATGCCGGACGGGTTCTGCTCGAGCGCCGGCCGGCGCCGGGGCTATGGGGCGGGCTGTGGACCTTTCCCGAGATCGGGTCCGGGCGGGCATCGGCCTACTGCCGCCAGGAGCTTGGTTGCGAGGTGCGCTTGCTCGAACGGATGGAGTCGCTCGAGCACGGTTTCACGCATTTTCGATTGCGCGCGCGCCCCATGCTCTACGCCGTGCGCAAGGCGACGCCGCGCGCCGAGCAGCCCGGGCGCCTGTGGCTCGACCTTGCCGAGGCGCAGCGCGCAGCCGCGCCGGTACCGGTGAAGAAGCTGCTGGCGCGGCTCGCTTCTAGGCCCGCATGACTAATCCGTGTTGCTCGAGGAATTTCTGCAGGATCTCCAGCCGCTCCCGGCTGTCGGCGAGTTCCATCAGCCTCTGCTTGGCGGCGAGCGGCACCGGCAGGATTTCGCACAGGCGCGCGCTCACCCATGAACTCGAGTCGAATTGGAACGGGGCTTCGATCGTGCGAGCGCCGTGCTCCTCGATCACGAGTCGCAGCAGGCGCGCGCAGGAGAGGAACTCGTCGGCGAGCGGAGAGTCGTTGTCGGCGGGCAGCGGCTCGATCCGCCCGCGGGTAAGGCCGTTCGCCAGCACGCGGCGCTCTAGGATGCGGAAGCGATCTTCGCCGCGCACCGTGACCTGCAGCAGTCCGAGCTCCTGCATGTCCCAGTGCACGATGCGCGCCAGGCATCCGACGTCCTCGGGCGTTGCCGGGGCGCCGACCTCTTCGCCCGAGCGGATCAGGCACACGCCGAACGGAAGCGCTTGGCGCAGACAGTCCTTCGCCATCTCCATGTAGCGCTGCTCGAAGATTCGCAGCGGCAGTAGTCCGCCCGGGAAGAGAACCGCCCGCAGCGGAAAAATTGCGACCTCGCGTGCGCCGGCCTCGTTCAGGGCGAGTCCCCGGCGTCCGCGCCGGCGAGTCCCCGGTGCCGCACCAGTACGCTCCACTGGGGGCGGAACGCGGCTGCGAGGCGCTCGGCAAGGTACACCGAGCGGTGCCGGCCGCCGGTGCAGCCGATGGCCACCGTTAGATAGCTGCGGTTCTCGCGCGCGATTTCGGGCAGCCAGCGCCCGAGAAAATCGCGCACGTCAGCGAGCAGGCGCTGCACCGCTTCCTGGCCGTCCAGGAAGCTCGCGACCGGGGCGTCCCGCCCGGTGAACGGCCGCAGCTCCGCTACGTAATGCGGGTTCGGGAGCATGCGCGCGTCGATCACCCAGTCCGCGTCGAGCGGGATGCCGTCGCGGAATGCGAACGACTCGAACAGCAATGCAAGCGACCCGCCGCCCAGGCCGAGCAGGTCCTTGATCCAGTTCTGGAGCACGCGCGGGAGCATATCGCTGGTGTCCACGCGGTGTCCGAGATCGGCGACCCCAGCGAGCAGCCCGCGCTCGCGCTCGATCGCCTCCGCGAGCGTCAGCCCGCCGAGCGTGAGCGGATGCCGCCGGCGCGTCTCGGAAAACCGCCGCAGAAGCGTCTGCGGCGAGGCTTCGAGGAACAGGACGCGGCAGTCGATGCCGCGCGCCTTGAGGTGCGCCACGTTCGCGGGAAGCGCGGGCAGCGCCGCGCTGCGCGCATCGACGCTCACCGCGACGCGCTCGTGCCCCGCCTCGGCCAGGAAATCGGCGACGTCGAGCAGCAGCGTCGCGGGCAGGTTGTCCACGCAATAGTAGCCGCCGTCCTCCAGCACGTTAAGCGCGATGCTCTTGCCCGAACCCGAAAGGCCGCTGACGAGGATGAGCTGCATGTGCAGGAAGGGCCGTGTTCAGGGCCCGCCGTCCATTTCCTTCTTCTGGCGCTTCATGAACTGCGCCATCGAATCGATTCCCCTCAATTGCAGGATGTAATTGCGTACGGCGGCCTCGAGCAGGACCGCGAGGTTGCGCCCCGCCGCGACCGGGATCACGACCTTGCGCACCGTCACGCCGAGGATGTCCTCGGAAAGCTCCGCCAGGGGAAGCCGCTCGCCCGTCGCGCGCCCGCCAGGGGCCGGCTTGTCCAGGTGGACGATCAGCTTGAGCTTCATCTTCGGCCGCACCGCTGTCTCGCCGAAGATCGTGCGTACGTCCAGCAGTCCCAAGCCGCGGACTTCGATGAAGTCCCTCAGCAGCGCCGGGCATCGTCCTTCTAGCGTGTTCGCGGCAATGCGCGAGATCTCGACTACGTCGTCGGCGACCAGGCCGTGCCCCCGGCTGATGAGCTCGAGACCGAGCTCGCTCTTGCCGACGCCGGAGTCCCCGGTAATGAGCACGCCGAGCCCCAGCACGTCCATCATGACGCCGTGCCGCTCGGTCGTCTCGGCGAGAGCCTTGGCGAGGTAGCGCGCCAGCTTTTCGATCACGCGGGCCGCCGGCAGCGGCGTCGTGAACAGCGGGACGTGGGCGCGGGTTGCCCCCTGGACGAGCTCCTCGGTCGCGCCGACACCGTCGGTGAGGATCACCGCTGCGGGAGAGGCTGCGCAAAGCTGGTCGGCGAAGCGGGCGCGCGCAGCGCCGTCGCCTCCGGCGAGCATAGCCGCCTCGTAGGCGCCCAGTATCTGGATGCTGTTTGGGTGGGTGAGGTTGAGGTGGCCGATCAGGGCCGCTGAAGCGGCCGCGTCGCGCTGCACGGCGCCGAGGCCGTCGCGCCCCGCGATCCACGCGAGCGAAAGCGCCTCGCGGTTATCCTCATGCAGCCGCGCGACGTTGACCTGAAACATCCGGCTCCCAGCCGGCGACGATCTGATGCAGCGCACCCGGGTCGGGTGCGCTGGACATCGACTCGCGCAGGGCCCTGTCGCTGAACATCTGCGCCAGCTCGGACAGGATCTGCAGGTGCTTCTCCGTCGCCTGCTCCGGCACCAGCAGGACGAAGACGAGGCTGACGGGCTTGCCGTCGGGTGCATCGAAGGGGACCGGCTGCGCGAGGCGGACGAACGCGCCGAGCGCTTCCTTGAGTCCCTTGATGCGGCCGTGCGGAATGGCGACGCCCTGCCCGAGCGCCGTGGAACCGAGGCGCTCACGCGCGAACAGGCTGTCGAAGATCAGGCTGCGGGCGATGCCGTGGTTGTTCTCGAACAGCAGACCAACCTGCTCGAACAGGCGCTTCTTGCTCGATACCGTGAGGTCGAGCACTACGTTCGAGGGCGGCAGAAGCTTCGCGATCAGACTCATGCCTCGCCTGACTGGGGACTCAAAGGGCGCGAATTATAGCCCAACGTGCGGCGCCTCGCCTTGGTGCGGCCCGGAGCGCCCAAGTGGGCCTTCCTACGAGCTCACTTCCCGGTGCTTGAGCGCCTCGTGCGGCTTGTCGTAGGCCTTGCCCTTGTGCTTGAGGACCTGTCGGTCGAGCTTGTCGACCAGGAGGTCGATTGCCGCGTACAGGTCCCCGTCCTCGCACTCGCAATGCAGATCCTTGCCGCGCACGTGCAGCGTAATTTCGGCCTTCTGCCTCAGCTTGCCGACCGACAGGATCACGTGAGCATCGATCACATGGTCGAAGTGCCGCTTGATGCGCTCCAGCTTGTTTTGGACGTAGCCGCGGATCGCCGGGGTCACCTCGAGGTGGTGGCCGCTCACGTTGAGATTCATTCTCTCTTCTCCTAGAGGGACTTTCGCTGATTGACAGGAGGGATCTGCAAGGATTCCCGGTATTTCGCGATCGTGCGCCGTGCCACTACGATACCTTGTTGCCTCAGAATTTGCGAGATTTGCGCGTCGGAGAGCGGGGTCTTGGCGTTTTCGCCTGCGACCAACTGTTTGATTGCAGCCCGGATCGCGGTGGAGGAGGCGGCGCCCCCCGTTTCGGTGGCCACGTGGCTGCCGAAGAAATACTTCAGTTCGTAGGTGCCGCGTGGCGTTGCCATGTACTTCTGCGTTGTGACGCGCGAGATCGTGCTCTCGTGCAGCCCGAGCGTCTCGGCGATCTCACGCAGCACCAGTGGCCGCATCGCGATTTCGCCGTGCTCGAAGAAATTCCGCTGCCGGTCGACGATCGCCTGGGACACTCGCAGGATGGTTTCGAAGCGCTGCTGCACGTTCTTGATCAGCCAGCGGGCTTCCTGCAGCTGTGAGGAGAGCCCGCTGCCCGTGTTGCGGCGGCCGGCGAGCTCGGCATACAGGCGGTTGATGCGCAGCTTCGGCAGCGCCTCCTGGTTGAGGCTTGCGCGCCATACGTTCCGCAGCTTGCGCACGATCACGTCCGGCACGACGTAGCGCGCTTCGACGTCCGCGAATGCGGCGCCGGGGCGAGGATTGAGCGACAGAATCAGGCGATGGGCGGCGCGCAGCTCGTCGTCGCTTGCGCCGGTAGCCGCCTTGAGCCGCACATAATCGCGGCTCGCGAGCATGTCGAGATGACGCTCGCAGATGGTAAGCGCGAGGCGGCGCACCGGATCGTCCACGCCCCCGGCGCGGAGCTGCAGCGCGAGGCATTCGGCCGGAGAGCGCGCACCGACGCCCACGGGGTCGAAATTTTGCAGGTGGCGCAGCGCGATGGCGAGCTCATCCACGCCGGCTTCGTCCTCCGGCCGCAGCAGCGCCGCGATGTCCTCCAGGCTCTGGGTAAGGTAGCCGTCTTCGTCCAGCGCGTCGATCAGCATGGCGAGCAGGGCGCGGTCGCGCTGCCCGAGGTTGGTGAGCGAGAGCTGCTCGATGAGGTGGGCACGCAGGCTCGGCGTATCGGGGGCGGAGAAGCTGCGGTCGCCGTCCTCGTCGTGGTCCTGGGTGCGCGCCGAGAAGGCGGGCTCCTCGCCCCACTCGTCGCGCGGCTCGGCCTGCGGCGCCTCGTCGCCCTGGGCGGGCGCGGGCGCGTCGCTCACCGTGCCCTGGGG
>JBAUTZ010000346.1:0-12403 GCA_049582445.1 Burkholderiales bacterium | reverse complement strand
CAGCACGGCGGCCTCGCGCTGGGCAGCGACGTCGCTCTGCGCGAGCGCCCGATCGGCGGCCGCGCGCCGCGCCTCGCCAGAGAAGGGTACCGTGACTACCACGCCGATCACCCGCTCGGTGTCGTCGCGCTCGGACGAATAGCGCATGCCGAGGGTCGGGTCGGGCGTGCGGCCGGCGTCGGCGCGCGAGGCCTGCAGGCGCAGGCGACGAAGCTCGGAGCGCACCATGGCGAGCTCGTGGTTGTGTTCGAGAATGCGCTCGCGCCACCAGGCGAGATCGTGCTCCAGCGGCTGCACGTCGGGCTCGGGGACCGCCTCCGGGGGTACGATCGCCGGGAAATTGCGCGTGAGCTCGGCCGCGGCGGCTGCCATGCGCATGCCCGCCTGCACACGCGAGGTCTCGGCACGCGCCAGTGCCGACTCGGCAAGCAACTGCTCCTGGCGCGGCGCATCGCCCAGGCGCACGCGCTTCGCTACCGTGTCGAGCTGGCGCGCGAGGATCGCGCTCTGTGCGCTCCAGTCCGCATCCGTGGCCGCCGCGCGCAGCCACGCGAACCACATCCTAAGCAGGCTGCGTGCGGTCTCGTGGAGGGCGTAGCCCACGGCGAGCCTGGCCTGTTCCACGCCCGCCTCGCCGATCGACTGGTCAAGGCTGCCTTTTGCGCCGATGCGAAACGCGCGCTCAACGCCCACCTCGTACTCGTTCAGGTCCTGGTCGACCGTGCGTTCGCGGCGCCGTGCCGCACCGAGTCGCATCTGTGTCTCGTAGGGTCCGGCGTCCAGTGCGCGCCGCTCGGCCTCGGAGGCGGCGATGCCGGCCTGCGCCGCCAGCACCGCGGGGTGTGACTCGATCGCCGCGCGTGCGCGCGCCTCGGGTGGGAGATCCTGCGGGTCGGCGGCCGCGGCGGCGAGCGGCAGCAGCAGGGCGAGCGCGAGGATCCTCACGCCAACCTCCCGTACTGCGCGAGCTCGACGACCCAATAGGCGACTTCCGGGCTCGGCACCGCCTCGCGGAACGTATCGAGCAACGCCTGGACTTCGGCGTGTCCGGTGACCAGCTGTACCATCAGTCGCGGCGCGCGGCCGCGCACCAGGTCGGCGCCCGCGGCGAGCGTCATCGCCTGGCCGTGACCCTGCACGTGGGAGCATACGAAGCGCGCAGCCCATTGGGGGTGCTCGAGCAGCAGCCCGATCACGTTTTCTTCCAGGCTCGGCGGAAACACCAGCGTGAGCAGGCAGTCGACCTGGTGCCGTTCGGCGTCATTCATGGATTGGCTCCTTCGCGCACCGGTTCGAGACCGAAGCGGCGGTAAAGAATCGGCAGCAGCACGAGCGTCAACAAAGTCGAAGTGACGAGGCCGCCGATGACGACGACTGCGAGCGGCCGCTGGATTTCGGAGCCGGGTCCGCTGGCGAACAGGAGCGGCACCAGTCCGAAGGCGGCGATGCTCGCGGTCATGAGAACGGGGCGCAGCCTGCGCCGGGCGCCTTCGACCACCACCTCGGCGAGCGACATTCCGCGCGCGAGCAGCTGGTTAAAGTAGGTCACCATGACCACCCCGTTGAGTACCGCGACACCGAGCAGCGCAATGAAACCGACCGAGGCCGGCACCGACAGGTATTCACCAGAGAGCCAGAGCGCGAACACGCCGCCGATCAGCGCGAAGGGCACGTTGGCGAACACGAGCGCCGCCTGCCGCACCGAGCCGAAGGTCGCAAACAGCAGCAGGAAGATAAGCGCCAGGGCGACCGGCACCACCATGGCGAGGCGCGTAGCCGCGCGTTGCTGGTTCTCGAACTGCCCTCCCCAAACCGCGCTGTAGCCCGGCGGGTAGGGGACCTTCTGCGCCACGGCCTGCGTGGCTTCCTCGACGAAGCCGACCAGGTCGCGGTCGCGCACATTGGCCTGCACCACCACGTAACGGCGTGCATTCTCGTGGTCGACCTTCACCGGCCCGTCGACGCGCGCCAGATGCGCCACCTGCGACAGCGGCACGACCTGGCCGCCGGGCAGCGTGAGCGTGAGCCCCGCGAACATCGCCGGCGAGTTGCGGATGCGCGGCCCGGCACGCAACAGAAGCGGCGTCCTTCGTCCCTGCTCGAGCACCGTACCGACGACCCTTCCTTCGACCTGGGCGCGCAGCGCGTCCTGGATCTCGTCGACCGACAGCCCCATGCGCCCTGCCGCGAGCCGGTCGATCCTTACCGAAAGGAACTGCACTCCTTCGTTCTTCACCGTCAGGACGTCTTCGGCGCCGCGTATGCCCCGCACGACCTCGACCATCTTTTCCGCCAGGCGCCCAAGCTGGTCGAGGTCGGGGCCGAATATCTTGACTGCGACGTCGCCGCGTACGCCCACCAGCATTTCCGCCACGCGCATCTCGATCGGCTGCGTGAAGCTGTAGGCGACGCCCGGAAATTGCGCCATCACCTTGCGCAGCTCGTCCATCAGCCAGGCCTTGTCACGGCGGCGCCATTGCGACTTCGGCTTGAGCACGAGGAATGTGTCGCTCTGGTTGAGGCCCATGGGATCGAGGCCGAGCTCGTCGGAGCCGGTGCGGGCGACGATCCGGGTCACTTCCGGCACCGAGCGGAGGATCGCGCGCTGGATGCGAAGGTCGGTGGCCAGGCTCGCTTCCAGGCCGATCGAGGGCAGCTTCTCCAGGCCGATGATCAGGTCTCCCTCGTCCATGGCCGGCATGAAGGTCTTGCCGATCAGAAGGTACACGCCGACCGTGGCGCCGAGCCCAACCAACGCCGCTGCGATCACGGTGCGCGAGTGCTTCAGCGCCCAGTCGAGCACCGGCGCATACGCGCGCAGCGCGAGCCGCACCAGCCAAGGCCCGCGGTGTCCCCCCTCGCGCAGCAGGAAGGAAGCGAGCACCGGAACGACCGAGAGCGACAGGACGAGCGACGCCGACAGCGCGAACACGATCGACAGCGCTACCGGGATGAACAATTTTCCTTCCAGGCCCTGCAGCGTGAGCAGCGGCAGGAACACGATCACGATGATGGCGATGCCCGAAGTCACGGGCAGGGTCACCTCGCTCACGGCGCGGTAGATGATGTTGAGGCGCGGCAGGCCGCGCCTCGATTCCTGCGCCAGGTGCGTGACTACGTTTTCGACCACCACCACCGCGGCGTCGACCAGCATCCCGATCGCGATCGCCAGACCGCCCAGGCTCATGAGGTTCGCAGACATCCCGGCTGCGCGCATCAGGATGAACGTGGCAAGCGCCGCGAGCGGCAACATGAGCGCCACCGTGAGTGCCGCGCGCAGGTTGCCGAGGAACAGCACCAGCAGCACCAGCACCAGCACGACCGCCTCGGCGAGCGCCTCCGAAACGCCGCCTACGGCGCGCTCGACCAGGCTGCCGCGGTCGTAGAACACGCTGGTCGTCACCCCGGGCGGCAGGCTCGGCGCGAGGTCGCGCAGGCGCGCGCGCACGTCCTCGACGACCTGCCTGGCGTTCGCCCCGCGCAATCCCAGCACCAGCCCCTCGACCGCCTCGCCCCGGCCGCTCTGCGTGACGGCGCCATAGCGCGTGAGGTTGCCGATGTGCACTTCGGCCACGTCGCCAACGCGCACCACCCCGCCTTCCCTGGTGGCGACCACGATTGCCTTTACGTCATCGATGTCGCGCACCGCGCCCTCCGCGCGAACCACCAGCGTCTCTTCGCCGTCGCGCACGCGGCCGGCGCCGTCGTTGCGGTTGTTAGTCTCGAGCGCCTGGGTCAGCATCTCGAGGGTCACGCCGCGCGCCGCGAGCGCTGCGTGGTCGGGTACCACCGAGTAGGTTCGTACCAGGCCGCCGAGGGCATTCACGTCGGCAACGCCGGGCAGCGTGCGCAGGGCCGGCCGGATCGTCCAGTCGAGCAGCGTGCGCTTTTCCGCGAGCGACAGGTTCTCTCCCTCGATCGTGAACATGAACATCTCGCCCAACGGCGTGGTGATCGGGGCGAGCCCCCCCGTTACGCCGGGAGGCAGATCGCGCGCGATGTTCGACAGCCGTTCCGCGACCTGCTGCCGTGCCCAGTAGATGTCCGTTCCCTCCTCGAAATCGAGCGTGATGTCGGCAATGGCGTACTTCGACATCGAGCGCACCACTCGCTTGTAAGGGATGCCGAGCAGCTCGAGCTCGATCGGCGTGGTAATGCGCGCCTCCACCTCCTCGGGCGTCATGCCCGGGGCCTTCATGATCACCTTCACCTGCGTCGAGGACACGTCCGGGTAGGCGTCGATCGGCAGCTCGCGGAACGCGAGTACGCCGGCAGCCGCGAGCCCCAGCGTAAGGACGACCATAAGGAGCCGCTGCGTGAGCGAGAACTCGACCAGCCGGTTGAGCATCTACTGCGCTCCGATGCCCGCCAGTGTCGCCTTGAGCGTGGCCACGCCCTTGACGGCGATCAGCTCGCCCGCAGCGAGCTCGCCGGCGATCAAGGCCCGAGTCGCGGTCTCGTTCACCACGCGTACCGGCTGCGCGCGAAATCCCTCCGCGGTGCGCACAAACACCAGCGCGTTTCCCTTCACGCGCGCCAGCGCGCCGCTCGGCACCGACCACAGCGCCTCACCGCCCGCGACTTCGATCGAGGCTTCGACGTACTGTCCGGGCCGCAGGCGTCCGGCATTGCGATCGATCTCGGCGCGCACCATCACGGTCTGGTTTGCCGCCGAGACGCTGCGTCCGATCGCGATCACGCGCCCGGCGGCCTGCTGTGCGGCGACGCTCACCGCGGCGCCTTCGCGTACCTCGGCAAGCCGAGCTATCGGCAGCTGAATCTCCAGCCACAGGGGCTCGAGTTGCGCGATCTTAAGCACCGGTGCGGCGGACTCGAGCCGCTGACCGGGGAACGCCAGCTGCTCGAGAACCACGCCATCGATAGGCGCAGCGAGCTCGATCGCGGTGCCAACGCGCTGTCCGGTGCGCAGCCGCTCGATCGCGGATTGGGACATTCCTGCCACGCGCAGCGCCTGCGCCCGCTCGGCAAGGTCGGCGGAGGCTTCGGTGTCGTGAGCGCGCGCGGCGAGCAGCCGGCTCTGGGAGATGATTCCCTCCGCGAAGAGCTTTTCGTCGCGCTCGCGGTTGGCGCGCGCCAGGCTCGATTGCGTCGCGGCTTGCAGGAAAGTGTGCTGAAGGTCGGCGAGCGCCGGGCTTTGCAGTTGCGCCAGCGGCTGTCCCTTGCTGACGTGCTGCTGAGTCGCCACGAGCACGCGCTCAACGAGCGCCGGGAGCGGCGCGCTCACCACCTCGACCTGCCGGTTCGGCACCACCACCTGCGCCGGCAGGGCCTGGATCTGGCCGACACTGCGTTGCTCGAGGGCGACGGTCTCGACGCCGAGCGCAGCGACCTGCGTGGCGCTCATCTTCAGCTCAGCTTCGGCGGCGAACGCCACGACAGGCGCAAGCAATGCGGCAATCAACGACGCGCGCGTCCCAAGATTCATGACCTTCAGGAAATCCTGCTAACGATCGTTGCAGGATACGAGGCCGCGCGCAGCGGCCTTTGACTTACGTCAAGTTGACGGCCGACTAGCTCGCGAGGGGCGCGGCGCGTGATGCGCCGGTCGGGAACGCCGCGCGGCTCGCGCCCTGCGCCAATCCGCGATCGACCAGCACCTTGGCGTGCGGCCTGTCCATCGTCTCGATGTGATGCAGCAGCCAGAAATTGAGGTAGCGCATGGTGAGCGCCATGCTCTTGCCGCTGAACTTGGACATCTGGCTCTGAAGTTCTTCGAGCAGACGGCGATGCTCCAGCTTGTGGCGCTCGGCGGTCGCGCCAAGCCCCGCTTCGGTCATCAGGCGTTCCTCGTCGGCGAAATGCGAGCGCGCGGCTTCGACCAGCATGTGCAGGGATTCGTTCAGGCGGTCGGTTTCGTGACCCGCCTTCAGGTCCTCGCCCAGCCGGTTAATCAGCGTCGCAAGCTGCTTGTGCTGTTCGTCCATGAGCGGCACGCCGACCGTATACGCTTCGTTCCATTCGAAGAACGGCAGTCGCAGCGGACCCGAGATGTCGGGGTCGCGCTCGCCGGCGAACTTGAAGCATTTGCCGCCGGCGCGCTTGGCGGCGTACATGGCGCCGTCGGCATGGGCGACCAGCGTGTCCATGTCCTTGCCGTTGCCGGGGTACAGGGCGATGCCGATGCTGATGCCTACTTGGCAGGGCTGGCCGGCGACGACGATCGGGGCGTCGAGCGCGCGCACCATGCGAGAGGCGACGATCGCGGCGTCTTCCTGGTTCGCGGCGCGCGCCAGAAGCGCCGAAAACTCGTCGCCGCCGATGCGCGCGACGGTGTCGCCTTCTCGGGTGGCGGCGCGCAGCCGCTTGGCGGCGACCTGGAGCAGCGCGTCACCGGTTTCGTGGCCGTAGCGGTCGTTGATCAGCTTGAAGCCGTCCAGGTCGCTCACGAGCACCGCGAAGGAACTGCCGTGACGGCGCGCGTCGACCAGGGCCTGGCGCAGGCGGTCGAAGAACAGGGCGCGATTGGGCAACTCGGTGAGCGGATCGCGGAACGCGAGGTAGGAGAGCTGGGTCTGCGCGCGCCGCTGCTCGGTGACGTCGCTCACCGCGATCACCGCTCCGGGGCCGCCGGGAAGGTCGAACGACGACCCGCTCATCTCGGCGTCGAACTGGCTGCCGTCCTCGCGCAGGGCGCGGAACGAGGTTTGCGGAATCTCCGCGCCCGGCGCTTCATCGAGCGCGGTGACGAGCGCCGCGCGGTCATCGGCCCCCACGAGGTCGAGAAAGCGCCTGCCCACGGCGGTGTTCGCTTCGAGGCCGAACATGGTGAGCAGCGCAGGGCTTGCCCATATGACGCGACCCTGGCGCAGCACGGCCACCGCCAACACGCGGCGCTTGGCGAGACCGGCGAGTGCCGCCGCGGCGAGATCCGATTGCATGGAGCGGGAGCCTAATCGACTCCGCGCCGATTGGGTAGACCGGGTTGACGAACCCTTACGATTGGTCCATTTGTACTAAATGCATTGGACAAATCGCACTAGGCATCGAGCACGAAGTCGAAGCGCGCCGTGCGCGTGGCCGGATCCAACCGCAACAGGAGGTCGCGGCGGAACAGGCCGTCGCGTTCGTTTTCCCGCTCGCCCGGAAAGTAGAGCTGAGTGGTGAGCTCGCGGCGCGAACCTTGGGCGCGAAGCTTGACGTGGAAGTGACGCGTGCGACCCGGGTAGAGACCGGGCACGATGGTCTCGAACCGGTATCGCCCGCCGGTGTCGGTGAACTGGTGGCCGCGCAGCCTGAACCCGTGGTTGTCGTAGGCGCCCGAGGCGTCGGCGTGCCAAAGATCGAGCCAGGCGCCGGCAAGCGGTCGGCAGCCGGTGTCGAGCACGTAGCCCTGCAGCGTCAGGGGCTCGCCCTCGGCGTCGGCGAGGAAGCTCGATTTGAGGGGCGTGCGTGGCGAGTAGAACGGGCCTTCGGTCTGGCGCGGCGTGGCCCCGTCGGCCGGGCATGACGGCGTGGGGGGCAGGCCGGCGCCCCTCGCCGTCACGGAAAGCGGGGCGGCGGCGAGGCCGGCGGCGCTCTGCAGGGCGCGGCGGCGGTCCATTTACCTCAGACCGGAAGGGCCGGAAGGGGTTCCCCAGCGCCGGGACCCCACCCCGACTACAATATACGGGGCATTTACGGCGTTAAGGCACTAGATACATGGCACGACAAGCTTACGACGCGTCAGCTATCCAGGCCCTCAAGGGGCTGGAGCCCGTGCGGCGCATGCCCGGCATGTACACCCATACCGTCCACCCGCTGCACGTGGTGCAGGAAGTGATCGACAACGCGGTGGACGAAGCGCTGGCGGGCCACGGGCGCAAGATCACCGTCACGGTGTTCAAGGATGGCTCGGTCGAGGTCGCCGACGAGGGGCGCGGCATCCCGGTCGACATGCACCGGGAGGAAAAGAAGCCGGCGGTCGAAGTGGCTTTCGGCATGCTGCATGCCGGCGGCAAGTTCAACCGCTCGGGGGAGGCGGTCTACCACATCTCCGGCGGCCTGCACGGCGTCGGCGTCGCCGTCACCAACGCGCTGTCCAGGCGGCTGGAAGTCACCGTCTACCGGGGCGGCGAAAAGCATACGCTCGCGTTCGAGGGCGGGGAGCTGAAGCAGAAGCTCAAGAGCGAGAAGGCGAAGGAGCGCCGCGGCACCGGTACCGTGGTGCGCGTCTGGCCCGATCCAAAGTATTTCGACTCGCCCAATATTCCGCTCGCCGAACTCGAGCACCTGGTGCGGTCGAAGGCCTACCTGCTGCCCGGCCTGACGATGGTGCTGCGCGTGGAGGGCAAGGAGGAGAAGGCGTGGAAGTACGAGCGCGGCATGGCGCAGTACTTCGAGTTCATGCTCGGCGGACGAGAGCTGGTGGCCCCGCTGTTCACCGGCGAGAGGTATTTCGAGCATAGCGACATTCCGGAAATCGAGCCGGGCGAGGGCGCATCCTGGGCCATCGGCTGGGTCGCCGAGGGGGAGGTCTTCGGCGATAGTCACGTCAACCTCATCCCGACGCGCTCGCACGGCACACACGAGGCGGGCTTCCGCAACGGCATCTTCGAGGCGCTGCGCGCATTCATGGAAACGCGTGGGCTGGCCCCCAAGGGCGTCAAGCTGATCGCCGAGGACCTGTGGTCGCGCGCGTGCTTCACGCTGTCGGCGAGGATCGTGCGCACCCAGTTCCACGGCCAAACCAAGGAAAAGCTCACCACGCGGCACGCCACGCGGTTGCTCGAGCTGTGTACGCGCGATGCCTTCGAGCTGTGGCTAAGCGCGCACCCCGAGGACGGCGTGAAGATCGTCGAGCTGGCCGTCGAGCAGGCGATGTCGCGTCTGTCCAAAGGCAAGAAGTTCGAGCGCAAGAAGTCCTCGGGCGTCGCGACCCTTCCGGGCAAGCTCGTGGACTGTGCCTCGGGCGACACGTCGCGCAACGAGCTGTTCATGGTGGAGGGCGATTCCGCGGGCGGATCGGCCAAGGAGGCGCGCGACAAGGAAACGCAGGCCGTGCTGCCGCTGCGCGGCAAGGTGCTAAACACGATGTCCAAGGACTCGCGCACCGTGCTCGCCAACAAGGAGCTGCAGGCGATCGCCACGGCGATCGGCGTCGACCCGCACGGCGTCGGCGACAGCGCAGACCTCTCGGGCATCCGCTACGGCAAGATCATCATCATGACCGACGCCGACGTCGATGGCGGACACATCCAGGCGCTGCTGCTCACGTTCTTCTTCATGCACGCGCCCAGAGTGGTCGAGACCGGGCACATCTACGTCGCGCAGCCGCCGCTGTACAAGGTCGAGGTACCCGGGCAGGGGAAGAACAAGCCCCCGCGGCGACTCTATTGCCTGGACGACGACGAGCTCGCGGAGACCCTCGATCTGCTGCGAAAGGAGAAGCTGCGCGAGGG
This sequence comes from Burkholderiales bacterium, assembly GCA_049582445.1. Classification (GTDB taxonomy): domain Bacteria; phylum Pseudomonadota; class Gammaproteobacteria; order Burkholderiales; family SG8-39; genus DAHVFK01. The sequence continues at coordinate 3,005 of JBAUTZ010000346.1, read as the reverse complement.
CAGCTGGGAGATCTCGCGCTTCAAGGGACTGGGAGAGATGAGCCCCGAGCAACTGTGGGAGACCACCATGAACCCGGACACGCGCCGGCTGGTGCGCATGCAGCTCGACCTGGCGAAGATCAAGCAGGCCCGCGCCACCTTCGAGCTGCTGATGGACTCGGGCGAAGCCGAGGGCCGGCGCAACTGGATGCGCGAGCACTGGAAGACCGTCGAGGCCGACGTATGAAGGAGGGGCAATGGCGAACAAGAAAAGATCCCCCAGGCAGAAGCCCTTCTGGGAGCGGAGCTACAAAGGACACGCCTACTGGATGGGAAAGGCGAAGCTCGGCAAGGTGACCCTTCTCGGGCAGGGCCGGTATGGCTGGGAGGCGGCCGAGAAGACCGGCGCCACGGACAGCCTCGACAAGGCGAAATCCGCGGTCGAACTCGCGGTCGCGATGGCCGACCGTCAACTCAATTTATTCGAGTAAGCAATGGACGACACACAAACGCTGGACCTGTTCGGGCCCGAGAACGGCGACGAGGCCTCGCCGATCGAGCGCCATGCCTCGCAGGCCTACCTCGGCTACGCGGTGTCGACCGTCAAGGCGCGCGCACTGCCCGAGGTCGCCGACGGCCTGAAGCCCGTGCAACGCAGGATTCTCTACGCCATAGGCGACACGCCCGGCGGCGGGCAGAGCTTCGCCAAGTGCGCGCGCTACGTTGGCGAGGTGCTGGGCAAGTACCACCCGCACGGGGACTCTTCCACCTACGAAGCCCTGGTGCATCTGGCGCAGCCCTTCTCGATGCGCTACCCGCTCATCGACGGCCAGGGCAACTTCGGCTCGCGCGACGGCGACGGGGCCGCCGCCTACCGCTATACGGAGGCGCGGCTCGCGCGCATCGCGGAGCTGATGCTCGCGGAGATCGGCGAGGGCACGGTCGACTTCCAGAAGAACTACGACGGCAAGTTCGAGGAGCCGGTGCTGCTCCCGGCGCGCGTCCCGTTCGGCTTGCTGAACGGCTCGTTCGGCATTCCGGTGGGCTTCTCCACGCGCATTCCGCCGCACAACCTGAAAGAGGTCGCCGCGGCCGCGGCCTGGGTGATCCGCCACCCGAAAGCCAGGCTGGAGGACCTGCTCGAGCGCATGCCGGGGCCGGATTTTCCCGGCGGCGGGCAGATCATCTCCCCGCCCGAGGAGCTGCGGCAGGCCTACGAGACCGGACGCGGATCGATCGCGCTGCGCGCGCGCTGGACGATCGAGCCGCTGGCGCGCGGACAGTGGCGCATCGTGGTGAACGAGCTGCCGCACGGCGTGTCCTGCCGTCAGGTGCTCGAGGAGATCGAAGCGCTGGTCAACCCGAAGCCGGCCGCCGGCAAGAAAGAGGTGACGCAGGAGCAGAAGCGCGTCAAGCAGTTCGTGCTCGATCTGGTGGAGTCGGTGCGCGACGAATCCGACCGCAAGTCGAAGCTGCGCCTGGTGATCGAGCCGCGCAGCTCGCGCCAGGACCCCGCCGAGACGATGAAGGCGCTGCTGGTGCAGACCTCGCTCGAAGCGCGCTACGCGATAAACCTCACCTGGCTCGGCCTCGACGGCCTGCCCGAGACGAAGGGCATCGTCGAGATCCTGCGCGAATGGACCGAGTTCCGTGTGCAGACCGTGCGCCGGCGCACGACGCACCGGCTGGACAAGTGCGAAGAGCGGTTGCACATCGTGACCGGCCGGCTGATCGCCTACGCGAAGATCGAGGAGATCATCAAGCTCATCCGCGCGTGCGAGGACCAGGCCGAGGCGAAGGCCAAGCTGCAGGCGAAGTACAAGCTGAGCGAGCGCCAGGCCGAGGACATCGTCAACCTGAAACTCGGCCAGCTCACCCGTCTCGACGGGGTCAAGCTGAACGACGAGAGAAAAGCGCTCGAGGCCGAGAGGAAGGGCCTGAAGGCGCTGCTCGGCGACGACAAGGAGCTGCGCAAGCTGGTCGTCAAGGAGCTCGAGGAGGATGCGAAGAAATTCGGCGACGAGCGCCGCACGCTGATCAGGCCCGAAGAGCGCGCCCAGATCGAGCGCACGGTGCTCGAGGAGCCGCTCACCGTGATCCTGTCGCAAAAGGGCTGGATCCGCGCGCGCTCCGGGCACGGCCTGGATATGTCCTCGGTCGGCTTCAAGGACGGGGACGGCTTGCTGCAGGCGATCGAGTGCAAGACCACCTCGCAGGTCGTGTTCCTGTCGGCGCGCGGCAAGGCCTTCACGCTGGAGGCCGCCAACCTTCCGGGCGGGCGCGGTGACGGCCAGCCGATGAACACGCTGGTGAACTGCGGCGGCGACGACATCGTGTGGATGGCGAGCGGAGATCCCGGACAGCAGCTGTTGATGAGCTCGAGCGCCGGCCAGGGCTTCCACTGCCGGCTCGGCGACCTGCTGTCCAAGACGCGCGCCGGCAAGGAGTTCATGAGCGTCGCCGAGGGCGCGCGCGCCAATCCGCCGACGCCCTTTGCCGGCGAGGCGGCGAAGCTGAACGTCGCCGCGCTGTCGTCGGACGCGCGCCTGCTGGTGTTTCCGATGGCTGAGCTGCCGCTGCGGCCCAACGGCGGCGTTGGCGTGCAGCTGATCGCGCTGCCCGAAAAACTGACGCTCGCCGCGGTCGCCGCGCTCGAACCGAAGGGCACGCTCACGGTGTCGGGACTCAAGCGCACGCGCAAGACCGCGCAGCTCGACGCCAGGATGCTGAAGGACTACGAGGGCAAGCGCGCGCAACGCGGACGGGTGTGCGACGTCGGCTTCCGCCCCGACAGCTTCGCGTGACGCGGGGCTGCGGAGCGACCGCAGCCTGATCTACACCGCCGCGCTGCTGCGCGGCCTGGCCGCGGGCTCGATCAGCGTGCTGGCCGCCGTGTACCTCGCCAAGCGCGGCTTCGACGAAGCCGAGGTCGGGGTGGTGCTCACGGCCGGCTTCATCGGCGTCGCCTGCGGCACTGCTTTCAGCACGTTCCTCGCCGACCGCGTGGGGCGGCGCCGCAGCCTGGT
>JBAUTZ010000345.1:0-2818 GCA_049582445.1 Burkholderiales bacterium | reverse complement strand
CGGAGGCGGACACCATGATCACCGGAAGCCTGGTGGCGATCGTCACCCCGATGCTCGAGGACGGCAGCCTCGACCTGGACAGCTTCAGGCGCCTGATCGACTGGCACGTCGCAGAGGGCACCGACGGTATCGTCGTGGTCGGCACGACGGGGGAATCGCCCACCGTCGACTTCGACGAACACAAGGCGCTGATCCGGCTGGCGGTCGAGCACGCCAAGGGCCGCATCCCGATCATCGCCGGAACCGGCGGCAATTCGACCGCGGAGGCGGTCGAGCTGACCGAGTCCGCGAAGCACGCCGGCGCCACCGCCTGCCTGTCGGTCGTGCCGTACTACAACAAGCCGACCCAGGAAGGCCTCTACCGGCATTTTCGCGCCGTCGCCGAGAAGGTCGGCCTGCCGATGGTCCTGTACAACGTGCCGGGCCGCACCGTGGCCGACCTGCAGAACGATACCGTGCTGCGGCTGGCGCAGGTGCCGAACATCATCGGCATCAAGGACGCGACCGCGAACATCGAGCGCGGCACCGACCTCGTCAAGCGCGCGCCGCGCGACTTCGCGATCTACAGCGGGGAGGATTCGACGGCGCTCGCGCTCATCCTGCTGGGCGGGCACGGCGTGATCTCCGTCACCGCCAACGTGGCGCCGAAGCTGATGCACCAGATGTGCGCCGCGGCCCTCGTGGGCGACGTGAAGAAGGCGCGCGAGATCAATCTCAGGCTGCTGCCCCTGCACCAGCGGCTGTTCCTGGAGGCCAACCCGATCCCGGTGAAATGGGCGCTGGCGGAAATGGGCATGATGTCCCACGGCCTTCGACTGCCCATGACCCCGCTGTCGGAGAGGTTCCATCAGGCGGTGCGCGACGCGCTGCACGAAGCCGGCGTGTCGCTGCCCGGACTGCGCGTCGTGGAGGGCCGCGCCTGATGCGTCGCTCCTCCGCCGTCCTGCTCGGAGCCCTGCTGCTCGCGGGCTGCAGCAGTTCCGGCAGCTTCGACAACAAGGTCGAGTACAAGAGCGCGAGCACGCTGCCGCCGCTGGAAGTGCCGCCTGACCTCACCACGCCGAAGGAGGACAACCGGTACGTACTGCCCGAGACCGCAGACAAGGCCACGACGCTGTCCGGATACCAGTCGGGACGCACCCAGCAAACGTCGGTCGGTGACAGCAAGGTGCTGCCGCAAATGCCGAACATGCACGTTGAGCGCGACGGCGACGAGCGCTGGCTGGTGGTGGCGAACGATCCGCCCGAGAAGCTGTGGGGCCTGGTCAAGGATTTCTGGCAGGAGAACGGCTTCCTCATCAAGACCGACCGCCCCGAAGCGGGCGTGATGGAGACCGACTGGGCCGAGAACCGCGCCAAGGTTCCGCAGGGTGGCTTGAGCAAGTTCATCGCCTCGCTGTACTCGACCTCCGAGCGCGACAAGTTCCGCACCCGCATGGAGCGCACCCCCGACGGCAAGGGCACGGAGATTTACATCAGCCACCGCGGCATGGAGGAGGTCATCTCCAACCAGCAGAACTCGAGCACGGTCTGGCAGCCGCGCCCGACGGATCCGGGGCTCGAAGCCGAATTCCTGCGCCGGCTGATGGTGCGCCTCGGCACCACGGAGCAGGTGGCCAAGCAGCAGGTCGCCGTGAGCGCCCCGGCACAGCGCGCGGTGCTGAAGCCGGGACCGGGAGGCGTGGAGCAGCTCGAGGTCTCGGAGCCCTTCGACCGTACCTGGCGGCGTGTCGGGCTCGCTCTCGACCGCGTCGGTTTCACGGTCGAGGACCGCGACCGCAACAAAGGGCTTTATTTCGTGCGCTACGCCGACCCCGAAGCGGAGATGAAGGACAGCAGCAAGGGGTTTTTCTCCAAGCTCTTCTCGAGCAGCGGATCGAAGGTCAAGGCGGAGCAGTACCGCGTCGCGATCAAGGACCAGAACGACACCAGCATGGTTCAGGTCCTGGACAAGGACGGCGCGACCGACAAGACCGAGACCGCGCGTCGTATCCTGGCCTTGCTGCACGAGCAGCTGAAGTAGGCGCCGCACTTCGCGCGATGATGCGCTTCGCCTCGCTGGCGAGCGGCAGCAAGGGCAACTGCCTGGTCGCCGAGGCGCGCGATTCACGCGTGCTGCTCGATTGCGGCCTGTCGCCGCGCGAAACGGAGCGGCGCCTCGCCCGCCTGGGACTTGCGCCGGACGAGTTGTCCGGGATCCTCGTTACGCACGAGCACGACGACCACTCAGCGGGGGTGTTCGCATTCGCCGCCACGCACCGGATCGCCGTGTACCTCACGCGCGGCACGCTGCGCGCTCTGGAGGAGTCCGGGAAAGCGCTGCCCGAAGTCGAGACGCACGTGATCGACGCGCGCGCCGCGTTTCAGATCGGCGATCTCGAGGTGCAACCCTTCACCGTGCCGCACGATGCGCGCGAGCCGGTGCAGTTCGTGATCTCGGATGGAGCGGTGCGCCTCGGCGTGCTCACCGACATCGGCGCGCCGACACGCCACGTCGAGCAGACGCTGTCGGGTTGCGACGCGCTGGTGCTGGAGTGCAATCACGACGGCGAGATGTTGTGGGGCGGCGGCTACCCCCGCTGGCTCAAGGAACGCATCGGCGGGCCGTTCGGCCATCTCGCAAACGACCAGGCGGAGACGCTGCTCGCAGCGCTCGAGCGCTCGCGGCTGAAACACGTCATCGGCGCGCACCTGTCACAGCAGAACAACCGGCCCGAGCTGGCGCGCGCGGCGCTGGCGCGCGCGTTGGGCTGCGAGGAGAGCTGGGTGGCGATCGCCACGCAGAACGAAGGCTTCGGCTGGCGCGAACTGCGCTAGC
>JBAUTZ010000344.1:0-8251 GCA_049582445.1 Burkholderiales bacterium | reverse complement strand
CTCACGGGGGACTCGTTCATCGCGCCGGGCTGCGTCGTGCTGCACCCTGCGGCGAACAGGGCGATCACTGCGAGCGAAAGCCTGCTTCTCATCATTACGGATTTCAAGTCAATTCCTTTTGTGTGACGAACTACAAACGCGCACTTGACTGAAATCATTCGCATCGCAATCGTGGGTGAGCGCTACGGTTCGTGGCGCACATTACGTGGATCAAGCGGCCGGGTCCGTACGTTGGCGCGCTTAGCGCGCTGCCGCAGACGATCGGTGAAGCAGAAGGTTCGTGTCAGCGCCGTTGCTTGCCGTGTGGCCATCGTCGCCAAGCCCGAGCAGGACCAGATCGAAGTCGCCGACCGTGTGCAGAGTTTGGGCATACGTCCGCGCTGCATCAAGCGCGCCCAACTCTCCCTGTATCGCGTGCACCTGCAGCTGAGGAATGGGAACCGAATCGAGCCAGGTCTCCGCAGCCATGCGCGAGTTGCGCGCTGAATCTCCTGGCGGCAGGTAGCGTCCGCTCATCGCGTACCGGATGCCGCCGAGACCTTCATGGCCGTAAGCCGTGCTCCTTCTGCGTCATCCGAACGACCCGACCTACGGTCAAACCCTGGACCAGGATCGAGAACACAACCACGAAGTACGTGAGGGTCAGCAGCAGGCTGCGCGAGTAGGCGGCCGGCAGCGACAGCGCCATCGCCACCGAGATGGCCCCGCGCAATCCGCCCCAGGTGAGGACCGCAATCGCTCCTTCGGATTGTGCCGTCACCCGGCTGAGGGGTCCGATGATTGCCGCCACACTCAGCCAGCGCGCGGCCAGCACGATCGGTATCACGAGGACTCCGGCCGCTAGCCATCCGCGCTCGATCGGGAGCACGAGAAGCTCCAGGCCTATCAGGAGAAAGAGGACGACGTTGAGAATCTCGTCGACGAGCTCCCAGAAGGTATCGACGTGCTCGCGCGTCTTCTCCGTCATGGCGAATGCCCGGCCCTGGTTGCCCACGAACAGGCCCGCGACCACGACGGCGATCGGCGCGGACAGATGCAGGGCGTCCGCCAGGGCGTAGATCCCCATGGCCAGGGCGAGCGTGAGCAGGACTTCGACCTGGTAGTTGTCGACGCGCTTGAGCATCTCGTAGGTGATGAATCCGGCCGCCAGCGCGAGCACCACGGCGCCACCCACTTCCGTGAGCAGCAGCATTCCCGCCGCGCCGACCCCAAGCGAGAGCGGTGCCGCGGCGCCGTTCCCGGCGGCTCCGTCCGAGCCCGAGAGCTGCAGGAGCAACAGGAAGACGACGACACCCAGCCCGTCATTGAACAAAGACTCTCCAGCCACCTGCACCTCGAGCTGACGGGGCGCACCAATGGACTTCATGATTCCGAGCACTGCGATGGGGTCGGTCGGCGAGATCAGGGCGCCAAACAACAGTGCATGCAAAAAGGGAATGCCCAGGCCCAGCCAACCGAGCACCAGCCACGTCACACCGCCGACGATGAAGGTGGAGGCGAGCGTCCCCACAATGGCGAGCGACGAAATGGTCAACCATTCACGGCCAAGCTCCTCGAGATTTACGTGTATCGCGCCGGCGAACAGCAGGAAGGCGAGCATGCCGTGCAGCACGACCTGGTTGAAGTCGATCCGCGAGACCAGTGCCGTGGCCTGCTCGCGGAACCCTTCGGCGTAGGGCCCGGCGAGCACCAGCGCGAGCGACGAGACCAGGGCTACCAGCATGACGCCGACCGTCGTCGGCAGCTTGATATATCGGTAATTGACGTAGCTCGAGACGGCCGCGAGCGAGATCAGGATGCTGACCAGGGAAAAGAGGCTCAAGGGGCTTCCGGGTGGGGCTTGTCTCCGAGCGTTTCGCGCACGCGCGTCAACCGCCTCTCGATCCGCGCGCGATCATGCGCGGATTCGATGGTGCGTTCGGCGAGCTCCGCAATCCACTGCACTTGTGCGTGTAGCGCCGTTCTGCGGCGCGGGCTGGTCGTCACACCGGCGAGCATGTCAAGGGCCCCGAGCGTGCGCGCCATGATGGAGACATTGCCTCCGGCGTTTCTCCGGATCTGGTCGAACGCCTCGGCCAGCAGATCCTCAAACGTCGGGGCTATGGTGATCGCACGCAGCTCGCCTCCCTCGTAGCGGCGCGATGCAGGGAATTTCCGGACGGCGAGCCGTGCCAGAATCGCCGTCAGATAATCCACGCACATGATGGCCGTCGAGGTGTCATTGACACCGGGCGAAAGTGCTTTCAATGCCATATCCACGATCTGTCTGACACCGAAAGCGGGGTCCTGGTCCACCGTGCGGTGGCTGCTGATGCTGTATGACGCATTGAGGGCGGCGATCGTCTCTCGATCCGGCGGTTCTTGCAGAGCGAGCGATGCCAACGCCGTATTTCGCACAACGAACTCGCCGATGCCGCGCTCCATCCGCACGATGGTTTTCCTGTCCCGCGCCAAGCGCAGCAGCGCATCGTTGTCCACGCTTTGAATGTAACCGTTCATCTCCGCCGGCACTGCGCGCCAGGTCCTCTCGTCTAAAGACCGGAGCATCTCGTCCTGGTTCTCGTCTTCGTCGGGTCCGTGTCCCAGTCTTTCCGGGAACAGCCGCTCAATGGACGCGATGGTTTCCTGAGCGATCGAGGCGATGATGCTGGAAGCCTGGATCGACAAGGCGATGTGATGAATGAAGTAAATGAGGACGCCGACGCCGCCGAGCGCCATGACAAATGCGAAGAACACCGCCACGCCCGGCACGAACTCCGTTTCGCCGGCGCCGCCGCGAATGGTGCGCAACACGATCAGGCAATAAACGAAAATGCCGGAGAAAATCCCGAGCGTGACCTGCGTGACGCGGCTGCGCATGAAGTTGCGCAGAATGCGCGAGGTGTATTGGCTCGACGCCAGCGCCAGCGCCACCAAGGTCATGGAGAACGTGATGCCCATAACGGTCATCATCGAACCGGCGAGCGTGGACAACAACTGGCGCGCGCCTTCCGGCCCGGCCCCGAACAGGCGCGGCCACTGGGCCAGCCAGCGATCGCTCCTGGCGGAGTCTGTTTCGATCAAAGCGACCGCCAAGACAGTGCTGGCCGCGACCATCAGCGAAGGCACAAACCAGAAGCTCGCGCGCAGGTCGCCCCAGATTTGTTTGAGCCTATGCATTGGTCGTCCCCCACCTCCAATAGCGAATCTCCGGCATGTCCTGCCCATACTTGTTGATGTACTGCCGGTGTGCGATCAACTTGTCCTTGAGCTGCTGCTTCAGGTAGATGCCCTTGTCGCCGGTCTGCGGCAGACGGTCGATGGTGTCCATCACGAGGTGGAAGCGGTCCAGGTCGTTCAGCACCGTCATATCGAAGGGCGTGGTGATGGTGCCTTCTTCCTTGTAGCCGCGGACGTGGATGTTGTCGTGGTTGGTGCGGCGGTAGGTCAGCCGGTGGATCAGCCACGGGTAGGCATGGTAGGCGAAGATGACCGGCTTGTCCTTGGTGAAGAGCTCGTCGAAATCCACGTCGCTCAGGCCGTGCGGGTGTTCGCTTGGCGGTTGCAGCTTCATGAGGTCGACGATGTTGACCACCCGGATCTTCAGCTCGGGCAGATGCTCGCGCAGGATGGAGACGGCGGCCAGCGTCTCCAGCGTGGGCACGTCGCCACAGCACGCCATGACCACGTCGGGCGCGACGCGCTGGTCGTTGCTCGCCCACTGCCAGATGCCGATGCCCTCGGTGCAGTGCTTGACGGCGGCGTCCATCGTCAGCCATTGCGGCGCCGGGTGCTTGCCCGCGACCACGACGTTGACGTAATGGCGGCTGCGCAGGCAATGGTCCATCACCGAGAGCAGGCAGTTGGCATCCGGCGGAAAGTAAACCCGCACGACCTCGGCCTTCTTGTTCACCACGTGATCGATGAAACCTGGATCCTGGTGGGTGAAGCCGTTGTGATCCTGGCGCCAGACATGGGAGGCCAGCAGGTAGTTCAGCGAGGCGATCTTGCGCCGCCACGGCAGGTGCGCCGTGACCTTCAGCCACTTGGCGTGCTGGTTGAACATGGAATCGATGATATGAATGAACGCCTCGTAGCAGTTGAACAGTCCGTGCCGCCCGGTGAGCAGATACCCCTCCAGCCACCCCTCGCACTGATGCTCGCTGAGCATCGAGTCCAGTACGCGTCCAGCGGGCGCGAGAAATTCGTCGTTCGGCCCGCTCCTCGCGTCCCATTGGCGCTGGGTCACCTCAAACAGGGCTTCCAGGCCGTTGGACAGCGTCTCGTCGGGGCCGAAGACCCGGAAATTGCGCTGCTCGGCGTTCAGCTTCGCCACGTCGCGCAGGAAACGCCCGAGCACATGCGCGTCGCCCGCGCCGGGCGCGCCCGGCGCGGGCACGTTCTCCGCGTAGTCGCGGAAATCCGGCATGCGCAGGTCGCGCAGCAGTATGCCGCCGTTGGCGTGGGGATTCGCGCCCATGCGTCGATCGCCCTTGGGCGCAAGCTCGGCCAGTTCCTGCTTCAGGCGGCCCTGCGTGTCAAACAGTTCCTCCGGCCGGTAGCTCCTCAGCCAGTCTTCCAGCAGCTTGAGGTTTCCGGGATGGGTCTCCGGGTCGGCGAGCGGCACCTGATGCGCACGGAAGGTGCCTTCAACCTGCAAGCCGTCGACGACCTTCGGACCCGTCCAGCCCTTGGGTGAATTGAGGACGATCATCGGCCAGCGCGGCCGCGTGAGGTTGCCGTGGACGCGGGCGTCCTGCTGGATCTGCTTGATTCTTTCAACCGCTGTGTCGAGCGCCGCAGCCATCGCCTCGTGCATCGGCTCGGGCTCGTGGCCTTCGACGAAGTAGGGCGTCCACCCGTAGCCGCGCAGCAACTGCTCCAGTTCCTCGTGCTCGATGCGGGCGAGGACGGTCGGGTTGGAAATCTTGTAGCCGTTCAGATGCAGGATCGGCAGCACTGCGCCATCGGTGGCCGGATTGAGAAACTTGTTGGACTGCCACGCCGTGGCGAGCGGCCCCGTCTCCGCCTCGCCGTCGCCGACGACGCAGGCGACGACCAGATCGGGGTTGTCGAATACCGCCCCGAACGAATGGCTGAGCGAATAGCCCAGCTCGCCGCCTTCGTGGATCGAGCCCGGGCATTCCGGCGAAGCGTGGCTGGGAATGCCGCCGGGAAACGAGAACTGGAGAAAGAGTTTCTGCAGCCCGGCCTCATCCTGGCTGATGTCGGGGTAGATCTCGCTGTAAGTGCCCTCGAGATAGGTGTTGCCCACGACCGCGGGGCCGCCGTGCCCGGGGCCGGCGACATAGATCATGTCGAGGTCGTATTTCTTGATGACCCGGTTCAGGTGCACGTAAATGAAGTTCTGCCCGGGGGTGGTGCCCCAGTGGCCCAGCAGCATGTGCTTCACATCGGCGAGCGCGAGCGGCCGCTTCAGCAGCGGATTGTCGAAGAGATAGATCTGCCCGACGGACAGATAGTTGGCGGCGCGCCAGTAGGCGTCCATCTTGTGCAGCAGTTCGGGTGAAAGAGCTCTTGTCGCCATGGTTTTTTCTCCTTCCTTGTGCCAAGAAGCGGCCCGATCCCCAGTGGCGGCAATTCCGGCGCGCCAACCAAGCGCTACTTCGCCAGCTTTCTGCGGATGGCTTTCAATTCCCGGCGGCGGTTCGCAGTGGTCCTCGGATAGGCCATCTCGAGTTCATCGAGCGCATCAAGGATGATCTTGGAAACGATCAGCCGAGCGTTCTCCTTGTCATCGGCGGGAACGACGTACCAGGGGGCATGATCGCTGCTAGTGGCGGTCAGACAATCCTCGTAGGCCGTCGTGTACTGGTTCCAGAATTTCCTCTCGTGAATGTCGGCGAGGCTGAACTTCCAGTTCTTTTCCGGTTCATCGATGCGCGCGAGGAATCGCTTTCTCTGCTCTTCCTTCGACAGGTGGAGAAAGAACTTTAGGATTCGCGTTCCGTTACGGTAGAGATGGTTCTCCAGGTCCACGATGGAGCGATAGCGCTGCTGCCAGATGTCGCTCTCGTCGAGCAATGCGTCCGGCAGCCCCTGCGTGCGCAGGATTTCCGGATGCACCCGAACGATCAGCACTTCCTCGTAATAAGAACGGTTGAAGATACCTATGCGGCCGCGTTCCGGCAGAGAGCGGGTGGTACGCCACAGAAAGTCGTGATCCAGTTCCGTGGCGCTCGGGTGTTTGAAGCTGAACACCTGGCAGCCCTGCGGGTTGACGCCGGACATGACGTGCGCGATGGCGCCGTCCTTGCCGGCAGCGTCCATCGCCTGGAAGATCAACAGCAGCGCATAGTTGTCGGACGCGTACAGAAGGCGTTGCTGCGCGCTCAACTCCTCGACGTGTTGCTGCAGGAGCTCCTTGTACTGTTTTGTCGATTTAAAGAAGGGCTTCACGATCGTCGGCCACTTCTTGAGGTTGACCTTTGCGCGTGCCGGCACGCGGAAAGCACCGGAATCTATTTTCATGTCTATTCCTTTATTCATTGCGCGTCGGATCATCGGCGCCCAGAGTGCCTTCCGCCGCAATCGTGCCGGCAGCGGTGGGCTTGCCCTTTAATAGCCACTCGAAGGCGACGCCGATCAGCGCGCCCAAGACCGGTCCCGCCACATAGATCCACGCCGTGCCGAGGTCGCCACGCACCAGGTCCGGTGCCAATGATCGCGCCGGGTTCATCGAGGCGCCGCTGATCGGCGCCGCCCAAAGACCCGCCAGCGCAATATATCCACCCACTGCGATGGCACCGTTGGCGCCGACGTTGCGCGCCCCCGAGGCCGTACCCAGGATCGTATTCACCAGCCCGGCGGTCAGCACCACCTCCATCGCCAGTGCTGCTGTGCTGCTGATCCCATGGCCCGGCACGGTGGCGCCCAGCGCGCCGACAGTGCCAAACATGACCCGCAGGAACAGCGCCGCCGCGAAAGCGCCGATCATCTGCGCCAGAACGTATCCCGGCACCCGGCCCCAGGGGAAATTGCCCCGCGCGGCGAATGCCAAGGTCACGGCTGGGTTCAAGTGCGCCCCGCTCACCGTACCCATGAAGTAGATGATCGCCATCACCATGAGCCCGGGCGCGACCACGATCATGCCCAGGGTGACAGCGCCACCGCTCCTGGCGGCAACTACCCCGCCACCCGCAGCGACGACAACCAGCAGGAACGTGCCCCAAGCCTCGGCAAAAAGGCGACGCCACTCGTGCGCCGGATCGAGAAAGTCGGGAGACAACTGCTTCCGAACCATGCGTTCCTGCTGCGCCCTTCTATGCCCGTCAGTGCGATGCGCGGTCATACGGCCCCCGGTTGTTTGCTGCACCGTTTCGGCCAGGTCAGCGGCCGTGTTCGCGTCTGTTTATTTGTCGGTTTCATCTTTACGCCGCTCGCGCTCCGGCTTCTCCAATTCTTCAACTGCTTGAACATCCTTTCGCCCCAGGTCCTCGTAGAGTTGATGGACCCGCTTGACGAGTTGCGGCGTCAAATCGGACGGTGTCTTGGCCTTGGCCTTGGCCTTGGCTTCTGGCTTGGGTTCGGTTTTGGCCTGGGGCTCAACCGCTGCCTTGACTTCAGGCTCGGCCTTGACATCAGCTTTCCGAATCTCCCGCTCCGCCTTCTCCCAATCCTGAACTGATTGACCGTCCCGTCGGCCCCGCTCCTCATAGAGTTCATACGCCCGCGTGGCGATCTGCGGTGTCAGATCGGAAGTTGTTTTGCCTTTGGCTTCAGGTTTCGGCTCGGCCGCAGGTTCGGGTTCAGCCTTGGCATCCGGCTTGGTTCCAGCTTTGACTGGATCAAATATCCGATACGCGAGCAGCTTCACGCGGTCATTCACGAGGAACCACAGCAGCGCATAGCCCCAGACGAACCCGGCCCAACCCCAGCCCAGGGGCGTCATGAACAAGCCGTAAACCGCGATCAGCGTCGCCACGATCTGGGTGCCGAGCACGGCTCCCCACAAAATCCGAGCGGGGCGGATGGACCAGAACGGGCCGCGCGTGCGCGTGAGGAAGATCGTCAGGTGTCCCGCCACGGACAGCTTCAGGTACATCAGTGTCTGGATGTGCGGCCGGTCGAGATGGAAGACGCGCTCACCGAGGTAGAACAGGCCGAAGGCGGAGACAACCCCGATGACGCCCAGCACGGTGGAAATCCCCAGCACCATGCGCATGTTCCAGGCCTCGGGCTGGTCCTTGTAGTGAACCTTGTCATAGGCGATGGACAAGATGGCCCCGTCGTTGAGCAGCGCCAGCATCAC
>JBAUTZ010000343.1:0-3574 GCA_049582445.1 Burkholderiales bacterium | reverse complement strand
GGATACGTCACGGGGGCTAGGTAGCCGCCGATGACGAACCCGGCAACGATCACTACGGCGGCGGCCGCGATCGTTGCGCGGCCCAGTGCAGAAAGCAGCTTCATCACGATTGGGTCCTCCTTCGCGGCGGAGACGGCCGCGCGCTGCAACTGTACCGCGGGCGTCCCGGCGACGGGACGGAAAATCTGGGACTCGCCGCGCGCTCCCGCTCGACTGCACGCGAACGCTACGTGGCCTCTTGACGCGAGGCCGCGCGGCCGCGATTGAGCCACATCGGCACCAACCCGATCGCGATGCCACCGAGGCCGACGACGTTGGCGGTGAGGTCGAACGTGGGAATGCCGTACAGCGCGATGAAGCCCAGGAACGCGGCGCTCGCGAGCGGCCAGATGATGAGAAGCAGCACGCCGAGGGCGTCGCGCTTGCCGCTCTTCCAGACGTGCCAGGCGCAGGCGAGGCAGGCGAGGCCGTAGTAGAAGGCCGCCTGGATGCCGACCGCGTTTACCGAATCCTGGATGACCTGATTGATGGAGGGATAGCGGGAAGCGAATAGCAGCATGACCAGCCCGGTGACGGCGATCGCCGCGGTGGCGATCCAGGGCGTATTCCAAGTCGGATGCAGGCGCGCATAGCGCGGGTGCAGCGAGCCGTCGCGCCCCTGGGCGAACATGGTGCGGGTGAACTGCAGGATCGAGGTCTCCAGCGTGCCGATCGTGCTCAGCATCACCGCGAGCACGGCCATGTAGCTCCACGGCTTGGGGAACAGCTTTTCCGCGACGGCGAACACGACGTTCGCCCCCGAGCTCTGGATTTCCTGGTCGGTCAGCAGCATGAGGGCGAGCGCGGTGAACGCGACGAACAGCGCGAGCAGCACCAGCATGGCCACGAGCGAGCCCATTCCGGCAGTGCGGGCGCCGTCGCGCGTTTCCTCGTTGAGGTTGACCGTCACGTCCCAGCCCCAGTAGAAGAACAGCGCCGCCAGCGCGCCCGCGGCGAAGAGGTGCGGCGAGAAGCCCGACGGAGAGAACCACGCCAGCGATACCGGACGCACGGGGTGGTGCGCGTACTCGACGAGCGCCGCCACGACGATCGCCAGCAGGATGACCACCTCCACCGCGGTCAAGGCCACCTGCACGTAGCTGGTGAGCTTGATGCCCTTGATCAGGATCGCGCTTACGACGGCGAGCCAGCCGGCCGCCACCAGGGCGACGATCCCGATGTCGTTGACCCGGTCCGGCGCGAACAGCTGCAGCGTTGCGACGGCCGCCGGAATCGTTCCGGAAACCATGAACACCGCCGAGGACACCAGCACCGTCCAGCCGCACAGGAAACCGAGGGTCGGGCTGAAGATCGATCCCACCCAGGCGTACGAGGCGCCGGCATTCGCATTCAGCCGGTTCAGGTACATGAAAGAAATGGTCACGCCGAACATGATCAGCCCGCAATAAAGAAGGCTGGCCGGCGAGAGCACGCCGACCGCCGCGATCAACGTGGCGGTCGTGGCGGCGATGCTGTACACGGGCGCCGTGCCGGCGACTCCCATGATCGAAGACTCGGTGAGCCCGAGGGCGCTTTCCTGCAGCTTCGCGGGTGCGTTCATGGCGTTCGGCAGATGAATGGCTGCCGAACGATAGCGGCGCCGCGGCGAAAGTCAATGCCCGCGCGCGGGGCGGTCAGGGCGCCGCGGCGAGGCGGTTTCTTCCCAGGCGGTCGTCTACGAGCGCGACGATCTCATGCAGCGGATCGGAGTGCAGCTCGAGCTGGCGCGCGATGCGCCGCACCAGGCTGTCGACGCGCTCGATGTGATGGGCGCCGCTGAACAGCGCGCGCGCCGCGGACGAGGGCTTGGCCAGGCCTTCTGCGGCCTTGGCGTATTTCTCGAACGGAACCAGGTCGGCGGTGTCGGCGCCGAGCCGGCTGCACAGGCTCGCGACCCAGTCGTAGATCTCGCGCGACTCGGAGACGTTGCCGTGCACCGCCTCCTTTATGGGAATCATGTCGTCGGGGCGGATGCAGCGGTAATTGCCCGCGATCAGCATCGGCCACTTGGCGAGCGGCACGAAGATGGAGTCGTGCACCTTGAGCTTGACCGGGATCTCGAGCGCGCCCTCGCCGTCGGGTAGCCGCGCCTGCTCGATGTCGGCCTCGAGCTGCCTCAGCAGCGCGGTGTGGTCCTCGTTCTCGAAGCGCGCGGCCTTGAAGTTGGTCGGCAGGCCGACCTGGAGGACGTTCTTCGGCTGGTCCGCGGGGCGGAATGCCTGCGGATCGGGGCTTGCCAGAGTGATGAGCGTGGGGTCGAAGCCTTGCCACACCGCGGGGTCGGCATAGCACCCCTCGAGGGCCTTGGTCGAGAGCCCGGGGATGCGCTCGAGGTAGGGCAGGGGCGGCATGTTCATGATGGCGAAGCACGGCTTGCGCGAGCTGGCAATGCGGCCCATCAGCTCGCGCACGCCGCGCGCGCCGTACTGGGCCTCCTGCATGCCGAGCACCACCAGGTCGAAGGCGCCGGGGTCGATCTCGTCGGGCGTGCGCGCGCAGAGCGCGCCCCGGAGCCGCTTCGAGGCGATCTCGACCGGCGCCTCCCGGCCCTTGATCGGGAAGCGCACCAGGGTTCCTTCCCGGTTGATCAGCTCGGCAGTGGCCTGGGTGCACACGAGCGTGACCCGATGGCCGGCCATCAGCAGCTTCGTGCCGAGCAGGGAGCCGTACGAAGCTCCCAGGATCAATATGCTGTATCGCTTCATCAGATGCCTCCGTTGTCCGCCGTGCTCAGCGCAACGCAGTATAGGCACTGAAATCTGGTAAATTTCACGAAGGAAATTTCACAACGTCAATTTCACACATTGCCCATGACCCCGCATACGCGCAAGAGCCACTTCCTCGGCACCAAGCTGCGCAGCCTGCGCAAGGGCAACGGCCTGACCCTGGAGGAGCTGTCGGCGCGCTGCATCCAGCTGGACGCGCGCGGCGCGCCCTCGGTTTCCTACCTGAGCATGATCGAAAGCGGCAAGCGGATCCCGTCCGAGGACGTGCTGCGCCTGCTGTCGACCGTGTTCCAGCGCGAGCCGCGCTGGTTTCTCGACGGCAATGCGGAAGTCGAGGCCCCGGCTGTCAGCGAGCGGGCCGGCGCCGCGGCGCGCGTGCCGCTCGAGCCGGCGTTCCTGTTCTCCAAGGAACTGCTGCAGGCGGCGATCCCGGAGCTGCTGGCGCAAACCGGTACCACCGGGCGGCAGTTCGCCCACCTGCTCATCCGGTCGCATCAGGAGATGTCGCGCAACGACTTCCCGGACCTCGAGCGCTCGGCGGAAAGCATCGGCGAGCGCAGGTTTCCCCTGGGCGTCGACGACCTGACTCGTTTGTGCAAGCACCACGGCCTGACCCTGCGCTGGTTCGACCGCAAGCCGCTGCTCGCGCGCGACAACGATCGCGAGCTGCGCAGCATGGTGCGCTCGTTTTTCGAGTCGCCGCGCACTGTCTATCTGAACCGTGAGCTGCAGGCGGACCCGGCGCGCCTGAAGTTCGACCTCGCCTCGCACCTCGGCCACAAGGTGCTGCACGACGGCGACGGGCTCAA
>JBAUTZ010000342.1:0-4436 GCA_049582445.1 Burkholderiales bacterium | reverse complement strand
CTGACGCGGCATTGCGAGATCGAGAGATCGGCCGAAGTGGCACGGCACGTGCCGCTGCTCGCGCAGGCGGTGCCGCACGTCGCGCACGTGGCGATCCGCAATGCGGGAACGCTGGGCGGATCGCTCGCGCTCGCCGATCCCGCGGCCGAATACCCGGCCTGCGCCCTCGCGCTCGACGCCACCCTGGTAATTGGCCACCCGGGCGGCGAGCGCCGCGTCGCGGCGCACGACTTCTTCCGCGGGCTGTACAGTACTGCGCTCGAGCCGCACGAGCTGCTGCTCGCGGCCGAGTTCCCGCTCGCCAAGCCCGGCTATCGCTCTGCGTTCCTGGAGCTTGCGCGCCGGCACGGCGATTACGCGATCGTCGGGGTCGCCGCGCATGCGCGCGTGGAAGGTGGCAGGCTATTCGACCTGCGCCTCGCTTACCTGGGCGTTGGCGCAACTGCGGTGCGCGCCCCGCGCACCGCGGCGACGGTGGAAGGGAAGGCGTGCGGGCCGCAGACGGTTTCGGCGGCGCAAGCCGCGCTGGGCGAGGACCTGGCTCCGTTGCCCGATCTCTATCACTCCGCCGCGGCCAAGCTGCACCTGGCGCGCGTGCTCACTGGCCGCGCGCTCGCGGCTCTCGCGCAATGACTCCGGAGGCACCATGAGCCGATCGGCGGCGACCGAACTCAACATCACCCTTGTGCTGAACGGCTCGCGCGTGGCCCGTCGCGTCCCGGCGCGCCAGCACCTGATCGACTTTCTGCGCGAAGAGATGGGCCTCACCGGCTCGCACATCGGTTGCGAGCACGGCGTGTGCGGCGCCTGCACGGTGCGGGTCGACGGCGAAATCCTGCGCGGCTGCCTGATGCTCGCGGCTCAGGCCGACGGCCGTACGGTCGACACGATCGAAGGCCTGTCGGACTCGGGCGAGCTTGCCGCGCTGCAGGCTGCGTTTCACGAGCGCAACGCGCTGCAGTGCGGATTCTGTACCCCGGGAATGCTGATGGCGGCGCTCGACTTGGTGAAAAACCGTCCCGACGCGACGCGCGAGCAGATCCGCGTGCACTTGTCGGGGAACTACTGCCGCTGCACCGGCTACCAGGCGATCGTCGACGCGGTCGAGGCAGTGCTCGAAACGCGGCGGGAGGGGGCCAGGCGATGAACGCACCCGAGAAGCTCTTCAGGACGCGCGCCGAGGCGCCCAAGAAGGCGCCCGGCGCGACCGTGCAGACCGGCTACATCGGCAAGAGCGAGCCGCGCGCGAACGCGCGGCGCCTGCTGCAGGGGCGCGGCGCCTACGTCGACGACCTGCGCTTTCCGCGCCTCGCTCATGCTGTGTTTTTCCGCAGCCCCTACGCGCACGCGAGGCTCAAGCGCCTCGACCTCTCGAAGGCGCGCGCCCAGCCCGGCGTGATCGCGACGGTCGATGGCCGCGCGCTCGCCGAGTACTGCACGCCTTGGGTCGCGGTGCTCGCACATCTGAAGGGCATCAAGTCGCCGCCGCAGCACGCGATCGCGATCGATCGCGCCTGCTGGCAGGGCGAGGCGATGGCAGCGATCGTCGCCGAGACCCGCGCGCAGGCCGAGGACGCGCTGGCGCTGGTCGAGGCGGAATGGCAGGAGCTGCCGGTTGTCACCGACATGGAGGCGGCGCTGCGCGGCGATCAGGTGATCCATCCCGAGCTCGGCGACAACGTCTGCTTCAGCCGCGAGCTGAACGCTGGCGAGGTGGACGCCGCGTTCGCGAAGGCCGAGCTGGTGGTCGAGGAGACCTACGACTTCGGCAGGCACACCGGCGTGTGCATGGAGACGCGATCGATCCTCGCCGACTACAACGCCGCCGAGCATTCGCTCACCGTCTACCATGCGACGCAGGCGCCGCACATGATGCAGGACATCTTCTCGCGCCACCTCGGCATTCCCGAGGCGAGCGTGCGCGTGATCTGCAAGGACGTCGGCGGCTCCTACGGCATCAAGGTGCACGTATACCCCGACGAAATGGCGACCGCGGCGCTGTCGGTGATGCTGCGCCGGCCGGTGAAGTTCGTCGCCGACCGCCTCGAATCCTTCCTCACCGACATCCACGCCCGCGAGCACCGCGTGAAGGTGCGTATGGCGGTCAGCCGCAACGGCGACATTCTCGCCTTCGAGCTGGACGACCTGACGGCCATCGGCCCCTATTCGGTCTATCCGCGCACGAGCGGCATCGAGGGCAACCAAGTGGTAAACCTGACCGGCGGGCCCTACAAGCACCAGCACTACCGGGCGAAGATGAACGTGGTGTTCACCAACAAGAACGTCACCTGCCAGTACCGGGCAGTGGGCCATCCGATCGCGGTCGCGCTGACCGAGGCGATCGTCGACCTTGCCGCGGCCAGGCTCGGCATGGACCCGGCCGAGTTCCGGCGGCGCAACCTGATCCCCGACGACGCCTATCCGTACACCTTCCCCTCGGGCCTCAAGTTCGAGCAGCTCTCGCACCACAAGACGCTCGACCGCCTGCTCGAGCTGATGGACTACAAGGGCCTGCGGGCCGAGCAGCAGGCGCTGCGCAAGAAAGGCGTGTACCGCGGCATTGGCCTCGCGGCGATGATCGAGGTCACTAATCCTTCACCCGCGTTCTACGGCGTCGGCGGCGCGCGCATCTCGGCGCAGGACGGCGCCACGATCCGCCTGGAGCCGACCGGCATGGTCACGGTGCTCGCGAGCGTCACGGAGCAGGGACAGGGCACCGAGGGCATCTTCGCCCAGATCGCGGCGACTGCCGTCGGCGTCACCATCGACAAGGTGCGCGTCATCACCGGGGACACCGGCACCACGCCCTACGGCGGCGGCACCTGGGCCTCGCGCGGCGCGGGCATCGGCGGCGAGGCGGTGCTGCAGGCCGGCAAGGCGCTGCGCTCGAACATCCTCGACGTCGCGGCGGCGATGCTGAACGAGGACAAGGCCCAGCTCGATGTCGCCGGCGATGCGATCGTGAGCAAGGTGACCGGCGAGGCGAAATTGCCACTAGCCGAGGTCGGCAGGGTGGGCTATTTCCGTCCGGACACGTTGCCGATGAAGTTCCAGTCCGAGCTCACTGTGACGCGGCACTACACGCCGCGCGAGTACGGCTTTACCTTCACCAACGGCATCCAGGCCTCGCTGGTCGAGGTCGACCCCGAAACCGGCTTCGTGACGCTGCTCAAGCACTGGTGCGTGGAGGATTGCGGCACCGTGATCAACCCGATGCTGGTCGACGAGCAGATCCGCGGCGGCGTCGTGCAAGGCATCGGCGCCGCGCTCTGGGAGCACTGCCTGTACGACGAGAACGGGCAGCTCCTTAACGGCAACATGGCCGACTACCTGGTGCCGATGTCGGGGGAGATCCCCGATATCGTGGTGGCGCACGTCGAGACGCCGACCAAGACCTCCGAGCTCGGGGCGAAGGGCGTCGGCGAGGCCGGAACCGCGGGCGCGCCGGCGGCGGTCATGAACGCGATCAACGATGCGCTCGCCCCGCTCGGCGCGCGCGTGGCGGCGCAGCCCTGCACGCCGGAACGCGTGCTGAAGGCCCTCGGCAAAATCTAACCCGGGAGGTCGGAAGCCATCAGCTCGGGGCGGATGCCGCGCGCCTCGGCGTTGGCGAAGTTCAGCTCCACCTTGACCCCGTTCGGGTCCAAGAGGAATAGCTGATAGAGCCCTTGATCATTGACCTGGCGGCGGCTGAACTTCACTTCGAGCGCGGTCAGGTGCTCCAGCATCTCGGCGAGGCCGGTACAGCGAAAGGCGATGTGATCGATGACGCCGCTGCCCTGCGTCGCCTCCGATTCCTGACCGACGTAGCGCTTGCGGTTCTCGGATACGCCCGCTCCGCCCTCGGTGATGTGGATCACGTCCTTGTCGCCGAGGTACAGCCAGCACACCGGGAACTTGAAGTCCGGGTTCGGGCCGACGCGAAAGCCGAGCACCCTGACGTACCAGTCGCGCGTCTCCGCCATATCGGCGGTCTGCAGCAGGCAATGTTCGATGTGGCTAAGCGGCATGGCGGTATTCTAAGGCGATCCGGCAACCAGGGAGGCGACACGTGGCATCGACCGTAGGCATCTCGGGACTGGGCATCATGGGCTCGGCCATGGCGACAAACCTCGCGCGTGCGGGGTTCCGCGTTCTCGGCTACGACCCGCGCCCGAGCGCGCGGCGCGCGCTCGAACGCGCGGGCGGCACGGCACTCGGCTCGAATGCCGCGCTGGCGCGGCGCTGCGACACGATCATCACCTCGCTGCCCTCGGCAGATGCGCTCGAAAGCGTGTCGCGCGAGCTCGCGGGCGCAGCGCGGCGCGGGCTCACAGTGATCGAGACCAGCACTTTGCCGATCGAAGTCAAGGAGGGAGGACGGCGCGTGCTCGCTCGCGCCGGCGCCACGCTGCTCGACTGCCCGCTCTCCGGTACCGGCGCGCAGGCGCGTACCA
>JBAUTZ010000341.1:0-10406 GCA_049582445.1 Burkholderiales bacterium | reverse complement strand
CCCGCGGTGCGGCGCGCGCTCGTCGAGCGGCGCGAGCGCGAGCGCCACCTGGCGACGCAGGGCCGGCTGCAGCAGCTGTCACGGCGACTGCTGGAAGTCCAGGAGCGTGAGCGACGCTATCTCGCGCGCGAGCTGCACGACGATATCGGACAGGCGCTTACCGCGCTCAAGATCCAGCTTGAGTCCCTGGCGCGGACGAACGGCGATCCGGTGGCGCGCCAGCGGCTGGCGGAAAGCGCGGACACGGCTCGCCACGCGCTCGAGCGGGTGCGGCTGCTGTCGCTCAGCCTGCGCCCGCCGCAGCTAGACGACCTGGGATTGCTGGCGGCGCTGCGCTCGCATCTCGACCGGCAGGCCGCGGTCGGTCGCTTGACGCCCCACTTCGAGGCGGAGGATGTGCCGCGCTCGCTGCCGCCGGAAGTCGAGACCGCGTGCTTTCGCGTGGCGCAGGAAGCGATCACCAACGTCTTGCGGCACGCGCAGGCCGCCAACATCTGGCTGCGGCTGTTCGTCGCCGGTGGACGGCTGGCGCTGTCGGTGCGCGACGATGGCGGGGGGTTCGACGTCGAAGCCGTGACGCGGCGCGGCCTTTACGGCGCAAGCCTCGGGATGGCGAGCATGGAAGAGCGTGCCACCCTCGCGGGCGGCGCGCTCGAGGTTCGCTCGAGCGAGGGGCACGGGACGGTGATCGTCGCCACGTTTGCGCTCGAGCCCGACACGGGGAGCGCGGAGGCGCAATGACGCACGGCGCCATTCGCGTCGTGCTGGCGGACGATCATGCCCTGGTGCGCGCGGGAATCCGGGCGCTGCTAAACGCGATGCCGGGGGTCGAAGTGGTCGGCGAGGCCGGAAGCGGCGAAGAGGCCCTCGCATTGGCGGCGAGACTTCGACCGCAAGTGGTCGTGATGGACATCGCGATGAAGGGAATGAACGGGCTGGAGGCGACGGCCCGTCTGCGCGAGCTGCTGCCTTCGGCGCGCGTCATCGTGCTCTCGATGTACTCGAGCGAGGAGTACGTGCTGCAGGCGCTTCGTTCCGGCGCCGCGGGCTACCTGGTCAAGGATGCCGCGACGGCCGAGCTCGAGCACGCGCTGCGCAGCGTGGTCGCCGGCGAGACCTGGCTCGGTCCGGCGGTGTCGATGCAGATGGTGGACGGGTACGTCCAGCGCATGGGGGCCGGCGAGGCGCGGGAGGCGCTGACGCCCCGGCAGCGCGAGGTGCTGAAGATGATCGCCGAGGGCCGCGCCACGAAAGAGATCGCGTTCGCCCTGAATCTCTCGGTCAAGACGGTCGAAACGCATCGCGCCCAGATCATGGACCGCCTGGGAATCCGCGACGTGGCGGGGCTGGTGCGCTACGCCATCCGCAACGGGCTCGTTTCCGCCGAGCGCTGACAGAATCTTGCACTTTGCGCGCCCTCGGGGCGCAATCGCCTGTGCCGCCTAGGGATTTCCCCGATGGCTGCCGACCGGCGGCGCGGGCATCGTGCATCTTGTGCAAGCCCATCCCGAGCATTCGACATCCGGCGGACCCCGCATCCTGTTGGTGGAAGACGATCCGGCCGACGCCGAGCTCACGCGCAGCTGCCTCTGGGAGGTCATCGGAGCCGGCGGCGAGATCCTGCACGCGAAGTCGCTTACCGAAGCGTTCGGTGTCCTGCGTTTGCGCGGGGTCGATCTCGTATTGCTTGATCTGGACCTACCCGACAGTGCGGGTCTGATCACGCTGGAACGCCTGCGCAGCGCGACCGGCTGTCCGATCGTTCTGGTGACCGGAAACGATCACCCCGATCTGCACTCGGAGGCGATCAAACGCAGAGCCGACGCGGTGCTGCTCAAGAGCCGGCTCGGCGCAAAGAGCCTGATGCAGCTGGTGACCGACGCGACGGGCGGCCGGCGCCGGCTGCGGCCCGACCTCCTCGACGACGCCGCGGAACTCGAGCAGCGCTTTCGCGCGACGTTCGAGAAAGCGGCCGTCGGCCTGGCGCATGTGGCCGTCGACGGGCGCTTCCAGCTGGTGAACGAGACGCTGTGCAGGCTGCTCGGCTACTCGCGGGAAGAATTGCTGCAGCGGACGGTGCGCGACATCTCGCACCCGGAGGATGTCGACGTGACCAATGCCCAGCGCGCCGCGCTGCACGCCGGCGAGCGCAGCGGGTTCTCGGCGGCGAAGCGCTACCTCTGCAAGGACGGCTCCACGAGGTGGATGGAGCTTGCGGTTTCGGCTATGCGCGACGCGACGGGGGCGCCGAGCTACGACATCGCGGTGTTCCAGGACATCTCCGAGCGCCGCAGGGCCGAGCAGGCCTTGCAGGTGAGCGAGCGACGCTTCCGCGCCACGTTCGACCAGGCGGCGGTCGGTATCGCCCATTTGGACATGAACGACCGCTTTCGTCTGGTCAACGACAGGCTGTGCGAGATCCTCGGGTACGAGCGCGCCGAGCTGCTCGGCCAACCCATCAGCGCCTTCTCGCATCCCGACCAGGCCCAGTCGACCCGCGAGCATCGCAGGCGGATAGCCGCCGGCGAGATACGGCATGCGTCCGTCGAAAAGCGCTACCTGCGCAAAGGCGGCACGCCGGTCTGGGTCCGGCTCACCGTCTCGCTCGCGCGCGACGACGGCGGCGCGCCGGCCTACTACATCGTGGTACTGGAGGACATCTCCGAACGCCATCGGGCGAAGCTGCACCTGAACCGGATGGCCGAACTGTATTCCGCGATCAGCCTGACGAACGAAGCCATACTGCGTGCGGAATCGCCCGAGGAAATGTTCAGCGCCGCCTGCGACATCGCAGTGCAGAGCGGAGGCTTCGCACTGTGCGCGGTGGCGCTGCTCGACCCGCAGACGCTCAGGCTCAAGAGCGCCGCGGCGAGCGGACCTGGCGCGGCGCTCATGGACGGGCTGGTCCTGTCGGCCGACGCATCGCAGCCGGGCGGGCGCGGAATGATGGGACATGCCGCGCGCACCGGCGAGGCCCGGATAAGCAACGACTTCCGCGCCGACGTGGAAAGCGCTCGATGGGTCGAGGAGCACCTGGGGTTCCCGATAGGCTCGGCATGCGCCTTTCCCTTGCGCTGCGACGGCGAGGTGGTCGGTGCATTCGGCTTGTTGCACGGGGACCGGGGCGCATTCGACGAGGACACGGCCGCCCTGATGTGGCGCCTCGCGGACAACGTGTCCTTCGCGCTGGAGGGGTTCCGTCGCGAGGCACGCCGGCTCAAGGCCGAAGAGAATCTGCGCCGCTTCCGGGCGGCGCTCGACGTGGCGCCCGACATGATCTTCCTGGTCGACACCGCGAGCATGCGACTTACGGACGTGAACGACGCGGCCTGTCGCAGCCTCGGCTACCAAAGGGACGAGCTGATCGGGCAAAGTCCCACGTCGCTGCTCGTGGGCGCGAGCGAGGAGGAGCTGCGCGCCGGCTACGAAATGTTGATCGCGAATGACTCGGGCGCCGAGCCGATGCGTGCCCGGTATCGCCGCAGCGACGGCTCGCTCATTCCGGTCGAGATCACGCGCCGCGTGCTGCGCACCCCGGACGGAGTGTACGTCGTCGGCCTGGCGCGCGATCTCACCGAGCAGCTCAAGGGCGAGGAGCGCCTGCGGCACAGCATAGAGCGATTCGAGAGCGTGTCGCGCGCGACCAACGACGTCGTCAGGGACTGGAACCTGCGCACCGACGAGATCTGGTGGAACGGGAACTTCGAGGCGGTGTTCGGCTGGCCGCCGCGTGAGGTCGGCGCCTACGTCGATTCGTGGGTGAGCCGCATTCACGCCGAGGACCGCGAGGAGGTCGTGAACAGCGTGAACGCCGCGGTCGCCGCGGGCCACGGGAGCTGGTCGGGGCGCTATCGCTTCGAGCGCCGTGACGGCTCCTACGCCGTGGTGGAGGACCGGGGACTGGTGCTCCGGGACGAGCGGGGTACGCCGGCGCGCATGATCGGCTCCATGATCGACGTCACCGCGCGCGTGCTGGCCGAGGAGCAGCTCGCCGCGCACGCGCGCAGACACGAGGCCGTGGCGCGGCTCGGCCAGATGGCGCTCGACCATGCGGACCTCCAGGCGCTCTTCGCCGAGGCGGTGCGTGTCCTGAAGGAAAGCGGCGCAGACGCAGCGGTGCTGGCCGAGGGCGGGCCGGAACCCGGGGAATTCGTGGTGTGCGCCGGCGTAGGCGAAGGGTGCGAGCAGTTCATCGGGGATGTCGCGACGGCTGCCTCGGACAGTTGCTGGCGGCGCGTGCTCGAGGGCGAGTCGCAGGTCATTTCTGACCGGGACTACTTCCTCGCGCGTCCCGCCGACCGCCCCAGGACGCAGTGGTTGCGGCGCATGGGGTCGGCGGTGTACGCCCCGTTGCGCGGAGATGCCGCGCCGCTCGGCGTGCTCGCGATGTACTCGCTCAGGGAACATGCGTTCCGCGACGAGGATCTGCGGTTCGCCGAGGCCATCGGCAACGTCGTGTCGACCGCGGTGCAGAGTCGCGCGGCGCAGACCCGTCTGGAGTATCTCGCCCAGTTCGACGCCCTCACCGGGTTGCCCAACCGCAACCTGCTGCACGACCGCCTGCAGCAGACGATCGTGCAGTCGCGGCGCAGCGAGCGCTCGGGCGCGGTGCTGTTCATCGACCTGGACCGCTTCAAGCTGGTAAACGACACGCTTGGCCACCAGCTCGGCGACGAGCTGATCGCGCAGGCCGGGAAACGTCTGCAGGATTGCGTGCGCCCCGGGGATACCGTAGGTCGGGTGAGCGGCGACGAGTTCGCGGTGGTGCTTGCCGAGCTCGCTCATCCGGACGATGCTTCGCTCATCGCACAGAAGATGCTCGAGGCGCTCGCCCGCCCATTCCCGCTCGGCGGAAGCGAAGCCTACGTGACCGCGAGCATCGGCATCACCACTTTCCCCGAAGACGGCGGTGAGGCGGAAAACCTGCTGCGCAATGCCGATCTGGCCATGTATCGGGCGAAGGAATCGACGCGCAACGCCTATTGCTTCTTCGACGCCGAGATGAACCGGCGCTCGGCAGCGAGGCTGCAGCTCAATACCGACCTGCGACGCGCCATCGAGCGCCGCGAGTTCACGCTGCACTATCAGCCGAAAGTCGAGCTCTCGAGCGGCACCATGATCGGCGTGGAGGCGCTGCTGCGCTGGAGCCATCCGCAGCGCGGCATGGTATCGCCCGCCGAGTTCATTCCGGCGCTGGAGGAATCGGGCCAGATCCTGGCGGTCGGCGAGTGGGTCCTGCAGGAAGCCTGCGCGCAGATCCGCCGCTGGCAGGAGCTGGGGCTGGAGCCGGTGCCGGTGGCGGTGAACCTGTCGGCGAAGCAATTCCAGCGCGCGGACCTCGACGTCACGGTACGCGGCACTCTGGCGGCAAGCGGCGTGCCCGCCGACCTGCTCGAGCTGGAGGTGACAGAGAGCTGCCTGGTGGAAAAGCCCGGGGAGGCGGTGCGGCTGCTCGAGAGCCTGCGCGCGGCTGGCGTCAAGATATCGGTCGACGACTTCGGCACCGGCTACTCCAGCCTTTCGTACCTGACGCGCCTGCCTCTAAGCGCGCTCAAGATCGACCGCAGCTTCGTGCGCGACGCTCAAACGAGCTCGGAGGCGGCCAGCATCGTGCGCGCGGTCATCGACATGGCGCACAACCTGGGCTTCACGGTCGTGGCCGAAGGCGTCGAGACCGCGCAGCAGGTGGCCTTTCTTCGCAGCCACGGCTGCGACCTGGGACAGGGATTCCTGTTCGCGCGCCCGATGCCCGCCGAGGAGCTCGCCGGGCGCCTGCGCAGCCGCTAGAGCTCGACCTTCATCGGCAGGATCACCATCTGCATCCCGGCCGCGTGCAGCCGCTCCTGCAGCACCAGCGCGGCCTCGTTGTGCAGCAGCCGCACGAACCAGTTGTCGCTCCCGAAGATCAGCTTCGAGGTGAAGAAGATGCTATTCGGATAGTCCTGGTGCACCTTGGCGGCGAGTTCGACGAAACCCTCGATCGGATCGGTGCCGAACGACAGGTAGGCGCTCGCGGCGAGCCCCTTCGAGTGGCAGAAGTTGACGAAATACTTCAACGCCACGTTCGCCTCGAGCTTGAGCGCTTCCATCTCTTCCGCGCCACCGAAGCTTTTCGCGTCGACCGTGCGCGAATTGATGAACACGAAGTTGCGGAAGTGGTCCGGAAACATCCGCTGCACCCAGAGAAGCGCGTGCAAACCGCCGCCGCGCGACGAGCCCACGAGGAACACCGCGGTCGGCGCCTCGGGATCGACGCGCGGCGGCTGGGCGACCGAGCCGAACGGCAGGCTGTCAAACTGCTCGTCGATGCGCCTCAAGGCGCCCTTCGTCCAGTCGTAGTGGCGCCGCACCGCCATGCACGCCGCGACGATCACGCCGATGATGGCGAACGCGGCCCAGCCGCCCTCGCCGAAACGGTTCCAGGAGAGCAATGACAGGATGCCCGCGCAGACCACGAACCCGGCGAGCGACAGGGCCAGGCGCGCGAACCGCCTGCGCTCTCCTTTGCGGCGCCACCAATACGTCGCCAGTCCCCATAGCGACACCGAGAACGTCAGGAACACGCTGATGGAGTAGAGCACCACCAGGATCGACACGCTGCCGCCGGTCCACCACAGGATGCCGAGCGCCGCGAGACCCATCACCACGACACCGTTCTCCGTGACCAGTCGCGTCGAGAGGTAGCGGAACTTGTGCGGCACCCAGGAGTCGGCGGCCATGTTCGCAAGCACCGCCGGTCCGCCGAGAAAGCCGGTGTTGGCAGCGACGAACAACAGGCCCGCTTCGAGAGCGAGCACCACCAGCAGCGCCCAGTGGTTGGAGGCGGGAGTGTCGAAACCCATGTCCTGCAGCACGGCGCCGAAGGCAATCGCGTTGTAGGTCTTTCCCTCGACCGGCGCCACGTTCCACAGCAGGTAGACGAGGATGATGCCGCCCGCCGTGAAGGCGAGCGAGAGCGCCATGTACATCATCGTCAGTTTTCCGGTGTGCTCGCGCGGCTCGGCAAGCACGTTGACGTTGTTGGACACCGCCTCGAGGCCCGTGTAGGTGCCGCCGCCATGCGCGTAGGCAAGCAGCAGGAAGGCCACCAGCGGGGCCCAGCCAATGCTCGAGGCGAGCGACGTGGTGTCGCTCACCATGGCGGGGACCACGCGCGCGAATTCGCCTGCGTGTGCCAGGATGCCGTAGGCGATGAGCAGCGCATGCGTGACGATGAATCCGAGGAAGATCGGCAGCAGCACCTTGATCGCTTCCTTCATGCCGCGCAGGTTGAGCAGAAGGAGCGCGGCGATGATCGCGAGGCCCGCCCCGAGCTTGTAGGACCGCAGAGTGAGCGGCATCAGCGAGAACAGCGCGTCCACGCCGGCGGCCACGGAAATTGCGATGGTGAGCACGTAGTCGACGAGCAGCGCTGCGCCGGTGACCAGGCCGGCGATCGGCCCCACCAGGCGCGTCGCGACGCGGTAGCCGCCGCCGCCCGTCGGGAAAAGTTCGATCACCTGGTTGTAGGCCAGCGCGATGATGAATACGGTCGCCGCGGTCGCCAGCGCGAGGTACAGGCCGAGGTGGGTGTGTCCCCCGAGGGCGCGAAACGCCTCTTCCGGACCGTAGCAGGACGACGAGATTCCGTCCGCGCCGAGTCCGACCCAGGCGAAGAAGGCGACCAGCGCGACGCTATGGCGCGTCTTGCGGGAAAGCGGGTCGAGCGGCGCGCCGACGACGAATTCGCGCAACCCCTGGAAGAAGTTCAAGCCGTCCGGCTCCTCTCGAGCCGTCGCAGGTATACGCCCATTTCCTTTTCGGCCTGTTTGTCACCCTTCGCGTGCGCTGCGTCGATTCCGCTGCGGTAGGCGCCCATCGCGTCCTCGGTGCGCCCGGATTCCGCGAGCGCCCTGCCAAGCATCTTCCAGGCCGCCGAGTAACGCGGGTCGCGCTCGACCGCCGCGAGCAGCTGCTCCACGGCACGCGCCTGCTCGCCGGCCTTGAGGTATTCGCACCCGAGCGAGAAGCGCAGCAGCGCCCCGTCGCGCGGCGTGCCGAGCAACTTTTCCAGATTCGCGATCAGCTGGGAAGCCATTTCGGCTAAGATTGGCGCACTTCCCACGGCATTTTACTCTCGCCCGCGAGATGAGAGCCCCGATCCACTCCAAGGATGCGCCGGCCGCGATCGGCACCTATTCGCAGGCGATGCGCGCCGGAGACACCGTCTTTCTCTCCGGGCAGATCGGACTCGACCCCGTGAGCATGCAGCTGGTCGAGGGCATCGATGCGCAGATCGAGCGCGTGTTCCGGAATCTTTCCGCGGTGGCGGGCGCCGCGGGTCTGGGGCTGGAGCACACCGTGCGCATGACCGTCTATCTCACGGACCTCGGCCATTTTGCGAAGGTGAACGAGATCATGGCGAAATACCTGCGGGAACCCTATCCCGCACGCGCGGCGGTCGGCGTGGCCAGCCTGCCGCGCGGCGCGCTGGTGGAAATCGACGCAATCCTGCACGCGGGGTGATCGGGGAGGCATTACGGGGCAAGCTCGCGAAGCTCGGCATACGGACGAGCTTCGACCTCGTGCTGCACTTGCCGCTGCGCTACGAGGACGAGACCGCGCTCACGTCGCCGCGCGACGCGCCGCCCGGAGCGGCGGTGCTGGTAGAAGGCGAGGTCGTTCGCGCGGAAGTCCTTTACCGGCCGAAGCGTCAGCTCATCGTTCACGCAAAGAGCGGCGACGAAGCGCTCGCGCTGCGCTTCTTCAATTTCTACGGCAGTCAGGTGAAGCAGTTTAAGCGTGCCGCCGAGGAGCATCGGCGCGTGCGCGCATTCGGCGAAGTGCGCTCGGGCTGGTTCGGCGCCGAGATGGCGCATCCGCGTTACCGCTTCGTGCGCGAGGGCGAGCCCCTCGCCCCGGCGCTCACCCCCGTCTACCCGACGACCGCGGGCCTGCCTCAGCAGGCGTTGCGCAAGCAGGTGCTCGAGGCGCTCGATTCCTCCACGCTCGAGGACACGCTGCCGGAGGACTTGCTCCGGCGCTACGGGCTGCAGGGCTTCGGTGACAGCGTGCGCCTGCTGCATCGGCCTCCGCCGGGTGCCGAAATCTCGGCCCTCACCGGGCGCACGCACGATGCCTGGCAGCGCATGAAGTTCGACGAATTGCTCGCCCAGCAGCTCTCCATGAGGCTTGCCTACCGCGCGCGGCGCGGCCGCGCCGCGCCCAGGTTGCCCGCCGACGGTCCGCTGCAGCGGCGCTTTCGCGCCGGCCTTCCGTTCCCCCTGACGCAGGCCCAGGCGCGCGTCGTCGCCGAGGTCCTGCGAGACATCGCGCAGCCGCATCCGATGCAGCGCCTGCTGCAGGGCGACGTCGGCAGCGGCAAGACGATCGTCGCCGCCATCGGGTGCCTCGCGGCGGCCGATGCGGGCTGGCAGGCTGCAGTGATGGCGCCGACCGAGCTTCTCGCCGAGCAGCACTTTCGCAAGTTCTCGGAGTGGCTCGGGCCGCTGGGTGTACCGATCGCCTGGCTGCACGGTGGCCTGGCGGCGAAGGACAAGCGCCTGGCGCTCGGCGCGGTGGCCTGCGGCGAGGCCGCGATCGCGATCGGCACGCACGCGCTGTTTCAGCACGGCGTAAGCTTCGCCCGGCTCGGCCTGGCGGTGATCGACGAGCAGCACCGCTTCGGCGTGCAGCAGCGGCTCAGCCTGCGAAAGAAGGGTGAGACGCTCGTGCCGCACCAGCTCATGATGAGCGCGACCCCGATTCCGCGGACCTTGTCGATGAGTTACTACGCCGACCTCGACGTGTCGGTGATCGACGAGCTACCGCCGGGCAGGCGGCCGGTCACGACGCGGCTGGTGTCCGATGCGCGCCGTGCCGAGGTGCTGGCGAGGATTCGCGCGGCCTGTGCCGAAGGGCAGCAGGCATACTGGGTCTGCCCGGTGATCGAGGATTCGAAGGAGGGCGACCTTCAGACCGCGCTTGACACTTTTGCGGCGCTTTCGCGCGAGCTGCCGGAACTTCGCGTGGGCTTGGTGCACGGGCGATTGTCGGCCGCCGAGAAGGCCTCGTCCATGCAGGCCTTCGCCTCGGGGCGCACGCAATTGCTCGTTTCGACCACGGTGATCGAGGTGGGAGTCGACGTGCCGAATGCCTCGCTCATGGTCATCGAGCACGCCGAGCGATTCGGCCTGGCCCAGCTGCACCAGCTGCGGGGCCGCGTCGGCCGCGGCGCGCGCGACAGCGCCTGCATCCTGCTGTACGCCTCGCCGCTGTCCGAGGCGGCGCGTGCCCGCCTGCGGGTCATATTCGAGACCCGCGACGGCTTCGAGATCGCGCGCCAGGACCTCATGCTTCGCGGGCCGGGCGAAGTCCTGGGCGAGCGGCAAAGCGGCGCGCCGCTGCTGCGCTTCGCGGACCTCGAG
>JBAUTZ010000340.1:0-7046 GCA_049582445.1 Burkholderiales bacterium | reverse complement strand
CGCTTATCGGCGCGATCCGCGCGGAGGCGGCGCGCTGGCGCGAGGAGCGCGCCTAGGCGAGCTGCGCCGGTCGATCAGGTAGCGCTTGCAGTCCGGGGAGGTCGCGTACCACCTCATTTGTGTCGGGAATGACTTCTCCCGGGCACGCGAGCGGGCGCCGCCTGGCTCGCCTTGAGACTTAGAACCGGAAATTGGCCCCCAGCGCGACGCCCTGCCAAGCGAAGGTCGACGAGCCTGGGCCGACGATCCCCGGCCAGACGCTCTCCGATTGCTCCACGTTGCCGGTGCGGGCGAAAGAAGTGCTGCCGAGCGGGCCTGTCACAGTCGCCGTGAGCTGCCAGTCGGTCTTCGCCCTCCTCTACACCAGCCCTCTCAGCTCGCTGGTCGTCCCCGCGTTCAGATCGGCGGTGGACACGTTGACCGGTTCAGCTTGCCGTCCACGCTCGGCAGCCAGAAGTACGGCATGATCGAGTACGTCCAGCGGTCGCTCGTCTGTGCCGCAGCGCCCAG
This sequence comes from Burkholderiales bacterium, assembly GCA_049582445.1. Taxonomy (GTDB): domain Bacteria; phylum Pseudomonadota; class Gammaproteobacteria; order Burkholderiales; family SG8-39; genus DAHVFK01. Next base: position 6,536 of record JBAUTZ010000340.1, on the reverse strand, counting down.
CGGCACGAGCAGCATCAGTCCCGTCAGCAGGCTCGCCAAGGCGGCCCCGGTTTTCATCTCGCTATTCCGCGTGGGATGTCAGCAACGGCATCCTGCGGCGGACCGGTCGAGTCAGATTGACGCAAGTCAAACCGACACGGCGACGCGCCAGTACCGTGCGAAGGTGGGGTTCGAGACTCGGACTATGACGCGCTACCTGAAGGAACCGCTGCTGCATTTCCTCATTGTCGGCGGCTTGCTGTTTGGAGGTTATGCCTGGTTCAACCCGGTCTCGCGCACTGCCGATGCCGAGTCGCGCCAGGTGCGCATCGGCCCGGGCGAGGTGCGGTGGCTCACCGAAACCTGGATGCTCCAGTGGCATCGGCCTCCAACCACCGAAGAAATGCGCGGGATGGTGCTCGACCTGCTCAAGGAGGAGTTGTACTCCCGCGAGGCACGCGAAATGCGGCTCGACAAAGACGACACCATCGTGCGCCGGCGCCTGACGCAGAAGCTCGAGTTCCTGCTGCAGGACACCGCACGGGCAGCCGAGCCGACCGACGACGACCTGCGGCGCTTCTACCAGGCCCATCCCAAGCGCTTTCGGACCGAAGCGCGGATATCGTTCACGCAGGTTTATTTCAGCCCCGAGCACCGGCGAGACGCCGTGCGGGACGCCGGTGTGATGCTCGCGCGTCTGTCGAGCGCGACGCCCCCTAGCGTCGCGGCGATGGGCGACCGCCTGCTCCTCGATTCCGAATATCGCGACGCCGACGAACAGACTGTAGCGAGCGCCTTCGGGCCGGACTTCGCGCACGCGGTGTTCGCGCAGCAACCGGGCGCCTGGCACGGACCGATCGCGTCGGGCTACGGATTGCATCTGGTGTACGTGACCCAGACCGTGCCGGCGCACCAGCGCGCATTCGCCGAGGCGCGGCCGCAGGTTCTCGAGGCGTGGCGCGAGCAGCAACAGCGCGAAAGCGAAGAGCGATATTTCGCGCGCCTGATGAAGAAGTACCACGTGGTCATCGACGACAGCGTCAAGCCGCTCATCGCTCCGCTTGGCGTGGCGCAACTCGACGGGGCAGCGCGATGAGGCGCTGCGTCGTGCTGTTGGTTGCCGCATTGGCCTGGCCGATCGCGTGCCTCGCCCATGAAGTGCGCCCGTCGTTCCTCGAGCTCCGCGAAACGGTACCGGGGGAGTTCAGCGTGCTGTGGAAGACTCCCATGCTTGGCGACGCACGGCTGGCGCTCGAACCCGAGTTTTCCGGCGAAGTCACCGCGACCTCGCCGGTGGTAGCGCGCACGCCGCCCGGCGCCGCGGTGCAGACCTGGACGATCCGGGCGCCGGCGCTGCGCGGTCAGACGCTGCGTATCGACGGCCTTGACGGCACGATGACGGATGCCCTGGTGCACATCGAGTTCGCCGACGGGACGAGCTGGACACAGCGTCTCACGCCCCGCCAGCCCGCGGCGACGATTCCGGCCCACGAATCACCGCTCGCGGTAGCCGCGATCTTCCTCAGGCTCGGCGTCGAGCACATCCTGACGGGCGTCGACCATCTGCTCTTCGTGCTCGCGTTGCTCATCATCGCGCGCGAGCGCTGGCGCTTGCTGATGACGGTGACGGCGTTCACCGTCGCGCACAGCATCACGCTCGCTCTCGCCACGCTTGGATTCGTCCATGTGCCGCAACGGCCGGTCGAAGCGGTCATCGCGCTTTCCATCGCGTTTGTCGCTGCCGAGATCGTGCGCGGCCGCCAGGGAAACGCCGGCCTGGCCGCGCAGGCGCCGTGGATCGTGGCGTTCGCGTTCGGGCTGCTGCACGGCTTCGGATTTGCGGGCGCATTGAGCGAGATCGGTTTGCCCGAAGGACGCATCCCGCTCGCGCTCCTGTTTTTCAACGTCGGCGTGGAAGTCGGTCAGCTGCTCTTCATCGCCGCCGCGCTGAGCACGCTCGCCTGGATCCGGCACGTCCGGCTGCAGTTGCCACGCTGGGCGGACCTGGTGCCGCCCTACGCCATCGGCAGCGTGGCGATGTTCTGGGTCGTCCAGCGCGTCGCAGCGTTCTAGGCTGATTGAGAAGTGAACCACTGAGGAGATCCACATGAACAGCAATCTACCGTTGCGTGCATTCGCCGCTTTGTTCGCCCTCGCCTCCTTCATACCGCTTGCGCTCGCGCAGGACGCCGGGGACCTGACCAAGGAAGATGCGGCGAAGGTCTTTCCGGCCAAGCCGGCGTATTCGCCTTACGCCGGGCGCAATTTCCCCACGCGGCCGTTCTTCGGTGACCTGCACTTGCATACGTCGTTTTCCATGGACGCGGGCGCCGCCGGCGCACGGCTCACGCCGCGCGACGCCTACCGGTTTGCGCGTGGCGAGGAGATCATGGCCTCCTCGAACCAGCCGGTGAAGCTGTCGAGGCCGCTCGATTTCCTTGCCGTGACCGACCACTCGGACGGCTTCGGATTCTTCCCCCAGCTTATGAGCGGGGATCCGGAGCTGCTGGCCACCGAGCAGGGCAAGCGTTGGTACGAGCAGATCAAGGGCGGCAAGGGGTTCGAAGCCGCGTTCGACATCATCCAGAGCTTCAGCGCCGGCAAGATGCCCAAGGGATTCCCGGTCCCGGGCACGAAGGCGTATCGCTCGGCCTGGGAAGAGGTCATCAAGGCTGCGGAAGCGTACAACGATCCCGGTCGCTTCACGGCCTTCATCGGATATGAATGGACCTCGAACACGGGTGGCAACAACCTGCACCGCAACGTCATCTTCCGCGGGAATGGCGCGCAAGCAAGTCTCGTCGAACCCTATACCACGCAGAAACCGCTCGGCAGCGACAACCCCGAGGATCTCTGGAAGTGGATGGCAATGGCGGAAGAAAGGACCGGCAGCGAGGTGCTCGCGATCGCTCACAACGGCAATCTGAGCGGCGGTGTCATGTTCCCCGTGGTCGAGGCCTTCGGCAAGAAGATCGACAAGACCTACGTGCAGACGCGCGCCAAGTGGGAGCGGCTCTACGAAGTGACGCAGATGAAAGGGGATGGCGAAACGCACATCTATCTCTCGCCCACCGATGAGTTCGCCAACTTCGAGCGCTGGGACAAGGCCAACCTCGCCGTCACCCAGAAACACACCAATGACATGTTTCAGTACGAGTATGCGCGCTCGGCGCTGAAGAACGGCCTGCTCCTCGAGCAGAAAATGGGCACGAACCCGTACAAGTTCGGCATGATCGGCAGCACCGACTCGCACACCGGCCTCTCGACGGCGGAGGAGGAAAACTTCTTCGGCAAGGTCACCGTCAGCGAGCCGAATCCCGAGCGTCTCAGCGCGACGTTCATGACCAATCCGAAGATCGGGGTCACCATCAAGGACTGGGAAGTGTCCGCTTCCGGCTACGCCGCCGTGTGGGCCACCGAGAACACGCGCGAAGCGCTCTTCGATGCCATGCAGCGCCGCGAGACCTACGCGACGACCGGGACGCGCATGATCGTCCGCTTTTTCGGCGGCTGGGACTTTGAGGCGAGCGACGCCCTGAACCGCCTGCCGGCGCAGATCGGCTATACGAAGGGTGTGCCCATGGGCGGCGATCTGACGAACGTGCCGAAGGGCAAGGCGCCGAGCTTCCTGGTCGCCGCGCTCAAGGATCCCATCGGCGCGAACCTCGACCGCTACCAGATCGTCAAGGGCTGGCTCGACAGGAGCGGCAAGCTGCATGAGAAGGTGTACGACGTCGTGTGGTCGGGCAGCCGCAAGCCGGACCCGAAGACCGGCAAGCTGCCGCCGGTCGGCGACACTGTCGACGTCGCGAATGCAACCTGGACCAACTCCATCGGGGCGCCCGAGCTGATCGCGGTCTGGAAGGACCCGGCGTTCGATCCGACCGAGCCGGCCTTCTATTACGGGCGCGTCATCGAGATCCCGACGCCGCGCTGGACCGCCTACGACGCCAAGCGCTTCGGGGTCAAACCGCTGCCGGGCACGGCCATGGAATTGCAGGAACGCGCCTACACGTCGCCCATCTGGTACACGGCGGGAAAGTGACCTGGATCCTTGCGTCGATCCGGAATCCAGCGGCGTGCGCTTATCGGCGCGATCCGCGCGGAGGCGGCGCGCTGGCGCGAGGAGCGCGCCTAGGCGAGCTGCGCCGGTCGATCAGGTAGCGCTTGCCCACCGCCGAGGGCGCGAGCTCGCCGCCGAACTCGCGCGCCATCACCGACACCGCGCGCCAGCCGGTGCAGTGCCCGGGCGCGAGCATCTTGAGGCCGAGCTTCTTCAGGTCCGCGACCGTGTCGGGGATCGCCTTCTCGGTCACGCCCGAGAGGTGGAATCCGCCCATCACGCCGTACAGCGGCACCTTCGGAAAGCACTCCCTGGCGTGGTTCAGCACGTTGATCACCCCGGCGTGCGAGCACGACGTGAACACGAACTGGCCCAGATCTTTCACGCGCACCGTCACGAAGCGCTCGTCCATGAGGAGCGGGTCGGGCTCCCAGGACCTGCCGTCCGCGGCCCGGCGCATGTGGCCGGGAAGTCCGACCTCGTAGGACGTCTTGCGCGGGACCTCGCCGCTCAGGTAGAACGCGCCGCCGGCGATCAGCTGCGGCTCGCGCGTCTCGACCACCCGCGCCCCGGCTTCCGCCAGCAGCTTCGGGTCGGGCACCGGCTCGTGCACGATCATCTCGCCGGTCGGCCGTTGCGTCGCGCGCTGCACGAACATCCCCGGGTGCACGTAGCAATCCGTCGCGTCCGGGCCGCGGCCGCGCGCGATCGCCTCGATCGCCGCGGGCAGCCCGCCCGCGTGGTCCCAGTGGCCGTGCGACAGCACCACCGCTTCGATCTTGCCGAAGTCCACCCCGAGGATGCCGGCGTTGCGCAGGAACGTCGCGCCTTCCGGCCCCGCGTCGAGCAGCAGCGTGTGCGCCTGCTCGCCCACGTGCACCGTGATGAGCAGCGACAGCCCGTGGTGCGCGCAGCAGATCGCCCCGCCCGACAGGATGTGCATGCGCCCGCCGGTCACGAGGCCCGTCCACTCCGGAATCACGTTCTTCGGCGTGGTCGACAGGCTGTCGGTCACGTTGTCGACCAGCACCAGCACTTCCAGGCGATCCACGGCGACGAGTTCGGTCACGGCATCCCTCCTGCAAACGCGGGAATTCGGGCACTAGCTTAACCGTTTACCGGGAAAGGGGATCGTGAACAACTCAAGCTGACGGTATGCTTGGCGACATCGTGCGAAACGTCCTTCACGCGCTGCCCGCCCTGCTCCTCGCCCTGGCTCCGCTCGTCGCCTCGGCGCAGCAGCCGCTGCCCGCGGCCGACGCCCGCGCCGTGCGTCACGTGATCGAGGCCCAGCTCGAAGCGTTCCGCCGCGACGACGCCGCGCGCGCCTTCTCCTACGCCACCCCGGGCATCCGCCGCACCTTCGGCACGCCGGCGGCGTTCATGAAGATGGTGCGCGCCAAATATCCGGTCGTCTACCGCCCGCAGTCCGTGCGCTTCGACACGGCCTACGTCGTCCAGCGCGAAGCGGTGCAGCCCGTCCACATGACGGACGAAGACGGCCACGCCTGGGTCGCCTACTACCCGATGGAGCGCCAGAAGAACGGCGCCTGGCGCATCAACGGCTGCCGGCTCGCGAAGGAACAGGCGACGGCGATGTAGTCTCAGAACCGGAAGTTGGCAACAAAAACCCCGCCGAAGCGGGGTCCGTGTGCTTCCACGGTCGATACTATCCGTGGCGTTCGAGGCGCCGCCGCTCAGTGCACCGCGAGCCGCTTCAGTGCCGCCACAGTTTTCTTCGGTAGCGTAAGTTCCAGCACGCCGTCGTTGTACTTGGCTTGGGCGGTCGCTTCGTCGACCTCGTGGCCGAGCGTGAACGCACGCTGGATCTTGCCGTAGTAGCGCTCGGCGCGATGCACCGTCTCGCCGTTCCTAACGACTTTTTCGCGCTTCACTTCTGCGGACACCGCAACTTCGTTGCCGTCAATCGTTATGCTGATGTCCTCCTTCTTGACGCCGGGCATTTCGGCCAGCACCTGATACTCGTTTTCGTTCTCGCTTACGTCCATGCGAAACTGCATCGGCGCCGGCGCACGCGTCTCAGCGTTAGCCAGCCACACAGGGACGCTACGGAACAGGTTTTCGAATGCATCCTCGATCCGATCAAAGCGTGTGATGTTCATCGTCGTGTTCTCCAGTGAAACGTCAAATCACCTGGCGGGTGAAGTCCTCTCCACGTTTAGTTGGGGGCATCGCCGCGACTATCAAGGCTACGAGCCTAAATGTTTCATAGGGCAGGCCGGGACGGCCATTGCCCAGTCCGCTGTTCCGCACCAAAATGTCGGCTATTTCGCGAGACGCCGCTGCAGGAAGCGGCGCACGGCCGGATCGGATTCCAGGCCGACCGCGCGCCGGTAGGCTTGCGCGGCGTCTGCCTCTTGGCCGCTGCGTGCGAGCAGCGCGGCGCGCGCCGCCCAGTACGGCTGGTAATCGAGCAGGCGTCTGTCGGCGACGAGCGCATCGAGCGCGGCGAGGCCCTCGGCGGGGCCTTGCG
>JBAUTZ010000339.1:0-5106 GCA_049582445.1 Burkholderiales bacterium | reverse complement strand
AGCAAGCCGGAGAGCACGGCCGAGATGGGCGTCGGCCCCTCCGCGTGCGCATCGGGCAGCCATGCATGCAGGGGCACCAGGCCTACCTTGGTTCCATAGCCGAGCAGGAGGAACAGGAACGCAAGATTGAGGAGCGCCGGATCGAATTCAGGTGATCTCTGCACCAGCACATTCCAGGCCATTGCATCCAGGCCTTCGCCCACGACCGAATGTGCCGCGAGATACACGAGGATGGTTCCGAACAGTGCGAGAGCAATGCCGACACTGCCCAGAAGGAAATACTTCCATGCCGCCTCGAGCGCGGCAGGCGTGCGGTAGATCCCGACCATCAGCACCGTGGTCAGCGTCGCGAGCTCGATCGCAACCCACATCAGGCCCACGTTGTTGGAAAGCAGCGCCAGATTCATACCGAACATGAGCATCTGGTACATCGCGTGGTAGAAGCGCAGGTAGATCGGGGTTAGCTTGCCGGTCTCCAGCTCATGCGCGATGTAGCTGCCGCTGAACACGCTGGTCGTAAATCCGACGAAGGTGCTCAGCACAATGAAAACGACGTTGAGATCGTCGACGATGAGGTAGCGCCCGGGAGCCGGGCGCTCGAAGAAAAGCACGGTCGCCGCAAGGAACGTCAGCAGCGCTGCCAGGACGTTCAGCCGCGCCGTCACCCTGTCGTCGGGCAGCACGGCGAGCAGGGCCGCGCTCACCGCGGGAATAATCAGAACTGCGCCGACGAACAAATTGCCCGGTTCGGTCATGGCTGCTCGCCGCGGTACTCGTGCAGGGCGTGGATGTCGACCGTGTCGAACCGCTCGCGGATGCGGAACAGGAAGACTCCGATCACGATAAGGGCGATCAGGATCGAGAACGCGACGCTGATTTCCACGACGAGCGGCATCCCCTTGGCGCCCGTCGCGGCGAGAATCAGCCCGTTCTCGATCGACATGAAGCCGATCACCTGGCTCACCGCATTGCGCCGGGAGATCATCATCAGGAGGCCGAGCAGCAATACCGACAGCGCGAACGCGAGGTCCTGCTGGGTCAGCGTTCCCGCCTTGGCGGTGATCGGCAGCATGACCATGATGGAAAGCGCAACCAGCCCGATGCCGGCGAGCATCGTCTGCCCGATGCCGACCACGGTCTCGATCGTTCGATGAATCCCGAGCTGCACGATGATGCGATGCAGTACGAGCGGAATCACGATCGCCTTGACGACGAGGGCGATCGCGGCGGTGATGTACAGGTGCGGCGCGTGCTGAATGTGTGCCTGCCACGCCACCGAAAGCGACACCACCAGCGCGTGCAGCGCGAAATTGTTGACCAGCCCGGTCATGCGGTCCTGGTAAAGCAGCATGAAGCTCACCAGCACAAGGCCGCCGGCGAGAAGATGCGCAACGTCGAGGGCGAGGCGATCCATCAGGCGGCCATGGTGACGAAGAGAAGCAGCGTCGCGAGAAAGCCAAGCATCAGCGCCGCGCCGAGGAAATCGGGGACCCGGAATACGCGCATCTTCGCGATCGCGGTCTCGAACACCGCGAGCAGGAAACCGCCGGCGGCGAGCTTCAGGACGTATACCCCGATGCCGCCGAGATAGGCGGCCGGCCCCTGCCCGGAAACCGCCATTCCCCACGGGAAGAAAACGCAGGCGATGACCGACACGTAGAGCAGGAGCTTTAGGTACGCGGCCGCCTCGATGAGCGCGAGATGCCGGCCCGAATATTCCAGGATCATCGCCTCGTGCACCATCGTGAGCTCGAGGTGCGTGGCCGGATTGTCGACCGGAATACGGGCGTTTTCCGCGATCGCGACCATGATCAGTCCGATCAGCGCGAGCGCGAGCGAAAACCGCAAGCCGACGTCCGATGCCTGCATCGACGCGGCGATCGACGACAGCTGCGTGGATCCGGCGAGGAGCGAGAGCGTGAACACCACCATCAGCATCGCCGGTTCGGCGAGGGAGGCGATCAGCATTTCGCGGCTCGAGCCGATTCCGCCGAAGCTGGTTCCGACATCGAGCCCGGCCAGCGCAAGCATGAAGCGCGCGCTTCCGAGCAGGGCAACGATGGCGATCACGTCGGCCGCGTAACTGAAGATCAGGCCGGCGGCGAAAGTCGGGATAAGCGAGGCCGCGACCCAAATGGTGGCGAAGATGAGGTAAGGCGCGACGCGAAACACCCACGACGCCGAATCCGCGAGCACGACGTCCTTCCGCAGCAGGCGCAGCAGCTCGCGATAGGGCTGGACCAGCGGCGGTCCTTGGCGGCGCAGCAGATGCGCCTTGACCTTACGCACGTAGCCAGTAAACAGCGGCGCGAGCGCAAGCACGAGCGCCATCTGTCCGAGCTGGACCAGGAGAGCGAGGCCTATTTCCATACCGCGAGCACCATCAGAAGCGCGACCAGGGCGCCGAACACGAGCGACAGGTAGACCCGGATCGAGAGGAACTGCACCGTGTTGAGACGCACCGCGACGTAGTTCACGAGGTCCGCGATGGGCGCGTACAACGCATCCCATAGCACGTCGCGAATTCGGACGTGCATGTGCGCGGGCTGAAGATCGCCCGGTGGCGGCATGCGCACCTCCTCGCGCGCGCGGAACACCACCGACCCGAACACCCTACGAATCGGCTGTGAAAAGCTGCCCGCGGTGTACTGCGTCGCCGGGCTCGCATCCGGAAAGCCGCAATCCCATGGCGCGGACCTGCGCAGCGCGCCGGACGCCCAGCGGTGGATCGCCTCGGCGCCCATCCCGGCGGCGAACGCGATGATCAGGAACAGGAGGAGCCCGTTGTAGGAGCTGCGGCTTTGCGCGACCGGAACGATCGTCAGCCAGTCGAGCTCGCCTTGGCGCGGCAGATGCGCCCCGGCCAACGCATGGGTGACCGGCGCGAGCGCGTCGATGAAGTAGCCGGGCAGAATGCCGGCGATCAGGCACAAGGCCGCGAGAATGAACATGGTGGCGAGCGACCAGCGATCGGTCTCGACCGCGTTGCGCGCCGCGTCGGTCCGCGGTCGGCCGAGGAAGGTCACGCCGAACGCCTTGACGAAGCAAGCCGCCGCGAGCGCCGCTGAGAGCGCGAGCAGCGCGCCGATCGCGGGAACGAGGAACTTCAGCAGCCATTGCGGCAGCGCCGGGCTCGCGAGAATCGCCTGGAAGGTGAGCCATTCGGAAACGAAGCCGTTGAACGGCGGCAGGGCGGAAATCGCCGCCGAGCCGACCAAGAACGCGAACGCGGTGAGCGGCATGCGCTTGATCAGGCCGCCGAGATGCTCCATGTCGCGCTCGCCGGTGGCAGTGAGCACCGCGCCCGACCCGAAGAAAAGCAGGCTCTTGAACACCGAGTGATTGAAGACATGGAACAGCGCCGCCGTCAGCGCCAGCGCGGCCGCGGCTCGCATCCCGTTCGCCTCGAAGGCGAGCGCAAGCCCGAGACCGATGAAGATGATGCCGATGTTCTCCACGGTGTGATACGCGAGCAGGCGCTTGAGATCGTGCTCCATGAGCGCGTGCAGAACGCCCATGACCGCGGTCACGCCGCCCAGAAGCGCGACCAGCGCCCCCGCCCACCACGTCGGCACGCCGAGCAGGTCGAACGCGATGCGCACGATGCCGTAAACCGCGACCTTGGTCATGACGCCGCTCATCAGCGCGGAGACGTGGCTCGGCGCCGCCGGATGCGCCAGCGGCAGCCATACGTGCAGCGGCACCAGGCCAGCCTTCGACCCGGCCCCGATTAACGCCAGCACGAGCACCGCGGCTGCCACCCCGGCCGCCGGAGGCGCTGCGCGTATGGCCTCGAACGCGTAGCCGCCCGCGGGGCCGGCGAGCAGGCCGAACGCGAGCAGCAGCGCGAGCGTGCCGAAACTCGCCATGATCAGATACAGATAGCCTGCGGCGGCGTTGCCCGTGCGGCGATGGTGCGCCATCACGAGCGCCCAGGACGTGAGCGACATGAATTCCCAGGTGAACAGGAACGTGAACGCGTCGGCGGCGAGTACCACGAGGTTCATGCCGGCCAGAAACGCCGGAAAGAACGGCAACACTCTCCCGGGCGCCTCTTCGTGTCTGCCGTAGCCCATGCCGTAGATGCTCGCCGTAGCGCCGCCGAGATTCACGACGACGAGAAAGAACGCAGCCAGCGAATCGAGCCGGAAATGCGCGCCTAGCCAAGGCAATCCGACGGGCAGGGTCAGCGCGCCTAGAAGCGAGCTACCAACGAGAAGAGCGGTGACAGCGATACCAAGCGCTGCCGTGGTGAGGCACAGCGCGGCGCCATAGACAACCGGGGTTCCTGCTTGAAAGCGCGCAGCCCAGATCGCCGCCACGCTGATCGCGAGCAGCGCTCCAATGCACCACAACAACACTTCCAGAGCCACCGTGCGCCTCGTTCCCCCGTGGGGACAGCCTCTGGCGCCGCCAGAGCGCTACCCAGGCGAATCCGAAATCCGCTTCAGTCGAACACCCCGGCCACCGTTTGTGCTCGCGGCGCCTTCGCCGATCAACTCAACACCAGCGCGGTTCAATGCCTCAATCAGCTTCGTCAACGATTCGACATTGCCGCGCACCACACCGTCGCTCGTCTCCATGCGCTGAATCGTGGGGAGCGATAAACCGCACGCCGCGGCGAGCGCGCGCTGATCCAATCCCAACAGCGCCCTCGCAGCCCGAAGTTGATGTGCGGTGATCATCCGGCCGACGCGACTCTTGAGTTATGGTGCGGCACTAATTAGTTACGCTATTCCATAACTAATGGATTGTAAATCTCTTCAGCCTTTTATTGCGGCGCATCATTATTCGGGACTCCGAACAGGTCTTCTGCACGAACGCGCTATTCAGCGCACTGATCATTCACCCGGGCTTTTTCTTTTTTGGATTGGACAAACTTGGCGCAGTCGCCCTGGGTCATCGGCTCACGCGCGAATGGGCCACGGGTCACTGAGGCGCTTCGCAATCTTGGCCAAGCCAACCTCGATTCCCTTGATTGGCGAGTGAGCGGTTGACCGTCCTTTTTGACCAATATCTAGGTTCTTAGTAATGCCTCTCGCTACCCCCTTCTCAGTACCCCTTTTACTACGCCTCTTAGTACCGCCTCAGTACCCTACTCAGTAC
>JBAUTZ010000338.1:0-1609 GCA_049582445.1 Burkholderiales bacterium | reverse complement strand
GAGCAGCGCCTCGTCGCCCGCCGCGCCCTGCGTCAGCGCCGCTGCGACCTGCGCCAGCTCGCGCTCCATGGCCGAAATGCGCGGCGCGAGCGAGCGAGCCACGGGCAGCGCGAGCAGCGCCATCATGCGATAGGTCTCGATCTCGAACAGCCGCTGCAGCGTGCGCCCCGCCTGGTAGCGCGACAGTTCGCGGTCGAACACCAGGATGCGCCCGCAGCCGTCGGCGTGGATACGGAAGTCCGTAAACGCCGCCGCCGCACCGTCGCCGACGCCCGCGCCGACCACGTAGTTGCCGCCGAAGGCCGCGGCGATTTCCGAGCCGCCCGGCACAGGCCGCGCGCGCTCGTGCAGCTCGGCGTGCAACGCCACCAGGCTGCGCCCGGGGATCACCCTCAGCCACTCCGGCGGCACCTGTGCGGTCGCCGAGGCGGCGAAGTAGCCCGGGGCGGCTCCGCGGCAGTAGAAGGTATAGCTCGAGAACTCGGTGTGCCGTTCCCAGCGCAGGCGGAACGCGCCCAGGTCGGCGGCGAAATGGATCGCATCGGCAGGCGGCGGGTGCGCACCGTAGCGATTACACAGCGCCGCGACGTGCGCGTGCTCTGGCTCGCGTTCGGCAGGATCGACCACCAGCGCGATATAGAAGGCGTGCTCCGGCGCTTTCAGCGGCTCGTGCGGGCGGGCGTGTACCTCGTTCGCTAGCTGGAAACGCTGCGGATGGTTCTGCGGCAGCTGCATCGGTCATCTCTCGCTTGTCGGCGGGCGAAAGCATCGCATATGCTGGCTACTTTTGGGGGGCGGGTTCATGGATCCGATGCTCAATCTGGTAGCCGCCTGCGCGGCGTTCCTGCTCCTGCACGTGCTGCCGAGCACGCCGCTGCGCGCGGGGCTCGTGCGCACGCTCGGCGAGGGGCCTTACATCGGCGCGTTCTCGGCCGCGAGCGTCGCACTGATCGTGTGGACGGCGATCGCCTACAAGGGCGCGCCCGTGACGCCGCTATGGCCTGGGCTGCGCTTCCTGCCATCCGCGGTGATGCCGTTCTCGTTCCTGCTCGTCGTGAGCGGCGTGCTGACGCCCAACCCGACGGCGGTCGCGGCCGGCAAGCTGCTCGCCCGGCCCGACCCGGCGCGCGGCATCATCCGCGTCACGCGCCACCCGGTGATGTGGGGCATCATGCTGTGGGCCGGCGCGCACCTCCTCGCGCGCGGCGAGCTCAAGGCGACGATCTTCTTCGGAACGTTCCTCTTGCTCGCCGCGGCGGGCACGCGACTGCAGGACGCGCGCAAGGCGAAGACGCACGGCGAGGACTGGATGCGCTTCGCCGCGCTCACCTCGAACCTGCCGTTCGCCGCCATCGCCCAGGGCCGCAATCGCCTCGCCCTGGGCGAGATCGGCCTGGTGCAGCTCGTGTTCGCGCTGCTCGTGTACGGCGGGATGCTCGCCGTGCACGCCTGGCTGTTCGGCGTGCGCCCCTACTAGGCGGCCTGCCTGACCTCCAGCCCGAGCGCCAGGCGCGCCGCCAGGTCCTTCTGCGGCACCTGCGCGAGCGGGTGGAAGCGCGCGGCCTGCGCGTCGCGGAACAGCCGCTCCAGGCGCTGGGCGCGGTAGAAG
>JBAUTZ010000337.1:0-1563 GCA_049582445.1 Burkholderiales bacterium | reverse complement strand
CGCCTCAGTTCTGCGAGGGCGCCCGCGCTGGCATCCTCGCGCACGGCGACCTGCGCCGTCCCGGGCCCGAGTTCGGTGACCGCGACGCCACGGGCCTTGGCGAAGGCGTAGGACACCAGGCCCTTCGCCTGCATCAGCGCGGCAGGTTCCACAGCGAATCAGGCGACGCTGCCGGCGGTGGCAGAGTCGGCGGCGGCATGGTTGGCAGCACCACGCTCGGGGCCGGCTCCGATTTGCGTTGCTCGCCAAGAATGTAGTTGTAGCGCTCGCTCGCGATCGAGTCGAGAGCCTGTGGATTGCGCAGCACCACCGGTCGCAGGAACAGCATGAGGTTCGTCTTGCTGCGCTCACGCGTGTTGTACCGGAACAGGGCGCCAAGGCCGGGGATGTCCCCGAGCAGGGGAACTTTCTGCACGCCGTCCTTCAACGAATCCTGCAGCAGTCCGCCGAGAACGACGATCTGCCCGTCCTTCACCACGACGGTCGACTCCACCGCGCGCTTGTTGGTGATCGGGCCGGCCGGATTGGTGTTGTCGACGACGCTCGAGACCTCCTGATAGATCTGCATCCGGACCGTCCCGCCCTCGGATATCTGCGGCTTGATGCGCAGCGTCAAGCCGACGTCGTAGCGCTCGATGGTCTGGAACGGGGTCGGCGTGGTGGCCGTTCCGCTGAGCGCGTACTGCCCGGTGATGAACGGCACGTTCTGGCCGATCACGATGCGCGCCTCCTCGTTGTCGAGCGTGAGCAGGGTCGGCGTGGAAAGGATGTTGGCGTTGCTATCGGTCTCGAGCGCCCGCACGAGAGCAGTCATGTTGAGGATCTGGCCCACGCCGGGGATGGTGATCGTGCCCTTCACGACGCCGACGTTCAGTCCGGGCCCGGCCGAGGCGGGATTTTGCGAGATGCCGACGATGTTCTGGCCGGTGCCGCCGAAGTTCGTGCCGCCGAAGCCGCGCGCGCTGTTGTCGCCGCTACCCGCCGGTCCGACCGACTGCCACTGGATGCCGAACTCCGCGGCCTTGTCGGAGGTAATCTCGGCGATCAGCGCCTCGACGTATACCTGCTCGGGCCGCGCGTCGAGCTTGTCCAGTACCGCCCGCAGGTTGTTGTAGATCGCGTCGGGAGCGTTGATGATGACCGAGTTGGTCGCGGGGTCGGCCTGGATCATGCCGCCCGCCGTGGCCGTGCGCGGCGGCGTCGCAAAGCGGCCATACGCCGCCGACATGGGACCCGAGGTTGGGGAGGGGGCAGTCCCGGTCGGCGTGTTGGAAGACATCGGGGAGGCGGTGGTGCCTCCGAGCGGCTCGGCCTGCGTGCTCCCTCGCGACGCGGCGGGGGTCGATTCGCCGAGGTAGATCGCGCGCAGCGTTTCGGCGACCTTGACCGCTTCCGCGTTCTTCAGGTACACGACGTGGATGTTGCCGGTCGCGCTGCTTGGCGGCGCATCGAGCACCGCGACCAGGCCGCGCAGGCGCGCCAGCCGGAGCGCGTCGTCCGAGCGGGCGATCAGGCTGTTGGAGCGGGCGTCGGCAACCACCGTCATCCCCTGCGCGGCTGCGC
>JBAUTZ010000336.1:0-7254 GCA_049582445.1 Burkholderiales bacterium | reverse complement strand
CCGTATGCGGCGAGCGCCGCCGGCCGCAGCGTGCGCGTGCTCATCGCTCGCCTAGGAGCGCGGCGCGCAGGTCGGGCGCGCTGGTTCGGGGGTCGAGCCAGATGGCGAAGAATGCGCGCGAGAACTGCGGATCTTCGATCTCGCCGAGGGGCCAGCCGTTATGGAAGAACCGCGCGCCCCATCCGGGCAGATGCATGCCCGTCAAGGTGTCGCCCTCGGCGACGTCGGGGAAAAGGCCCCGCATCGCCTCGCCCCAGGAGGCTCGCTGCGCGGCGCTGCCGAAGCCGAGCTTCGCGATCTCCTCGACCGAGCGCTCGGCGATCGCCGCCCCTTTGAGTGCCCGCGCGTAGCGTAGCGAAAGCGCGAAGGAGCGCGAGTAGTCCGCCGCGCGCCCGCTCGTCCACAGCTCGGCGTCGTAGATGCGCAGGCCGAGCCAGCGCATGGTGCCGGATCCCAGGCGTTGCATGGATTCCGGTGCCGGGGAGCCGTCCGCGTGCGCCGGCGCGGCGCAGGACAGCAGCAGAAGCAGCACGGCGAGCTTCATTGCCGCACCAGAAGGTACTGCAGCACGTCGGTCGAGCCGGTGACGAACCCCGCCTCGCAGTACGCGAGGTAAAACTCCCACATGCGGACAAACCGCTCGTCGAAGCCGAGCGCGCGCACCTGCGGTAGCCGGGCGAGGAATCGACCGCGCCAGGCCGCGAGCGTGAGGGCGTAGTCGCGGCCGAAGCGGAACGCCTCGGCGACCTCGAGCCCCGCGCGGCGCGCCTCTGCCGCGAAACGCTCGTGCGTCGCGAGCATCCCACCGGGGAATATGTGGTGCCGGATGAAGTCGCTGCCCCGCCGGTAGTTCTCGAACAGCGCGTCGTCGATCACGATCGTCTGCACCATGGCACGGCCGCCGCGCGGCAGGGAGGCGGCGACCCCGTCGAAGTAGCTGGGCCACCAGCGCTCGCCGACCGCCTCGAACATTTCGATCGATGCGACGGCGTCGAAGCGGCCGTGCAGGTCCCGATAGTCGCGCAGCTCGAAGCGGGCAAGGCGCGCGAGACCCTGGCTCGCCAGGCGCTCGGTCGCCCAGGCGAACTGCTCGTGCGACAGCGTGATGCCCGACACCCGCAAACCCCGTTGCGCGGCGAGCTCGGCGAAGCCGCCCCAGCCGCTGCCGATCTCCAGCACGTGGGCGCCACGCGGCAGGGCGAGGCGCGCGAGGATGCGCTGGTACTTTGCCTGCTGCGCATCTTCCAGAGTGCGGGTCGCATCGCCGTTGTAAAGAGCGCTCGAATACGTCATGCCGGCATCGAGCCAAAGCGAGTAGAAGGCGTTGCCGAGGTCGTAGTGCGCGGCGATGTTGCGGCGGCTGCCCCCTCGTGTATTGGCCCTGAGCGCGTGCGCCAGGCGGTGAATCACGCGCCCGAGCAGGCTGCCGTTCAGCGGCGCTTCGAGCGCGCTTCGATTCGCCGCGAGCAGGGTGAGCAGGCGGGCGAGGTCTGTCGTGTGCCAGTCGCCCTCGAGATAGCCCTCTGCGAAGCCGATGTCGCCGCGGCGCACGATGCGTCCGAAGCTGCGCCAGTCTCGCACCTCGAGCACGGCCTCGGGGCCGCCCGGGCCAAAGTCGAGGCGCGCGCCGTTGGGCAGCAAGACGCGCAGCCTGCCGTAGGAGAGTCGGTCGAGGACGCCGAGCACTGCTCGCGCGGAAAACGGAAGAGGGTGCCCGGCGCGGGTGGTCGTGGTCATCGGCTTAGCTCCTCTGTGGGCGGTGCGGGCTTGGAGAAGAAAGGCACCCGCTTGGCCCACAGCCTCGCTGCCTGCCAGTGGATGCGGGCCATCACCCCGAAGCTCATCAGCGGATGCGCGATAAACGCTCTCGCCAGGCGCGCAGCCGTGAGCGGCTGCGCCCGGCCCGAGATGCTGGTGAGCAGCAGCGGGCCGGCGTCGTCGCGGTAGTCGATGCGCGCCATGCGCAGGCGGCCGCTGTTCGCAAACCTGAAGCGGTAGGCGCCGGCGACCGGAAGGAAGGGCGAGACGTGGAACACCTTGCGCGCGGCGAGTTCGTCACCGTCTTCGATCGCCCGCTGGTCGGGGTGCGCGAGCAGGTAGCAGTGGCGCTCACCGAAGGTGTTGCTGACTTCGGCCAAGATGGCGCGTGTGCGTCCGGCGCGGTCCTCGCAGAACCAGAAGCTGACCGGGTTGAACACGTAGCCGAGCACGCGCGGAAAAGCATGCAGCCATACCTCGCCGTCGGCGCAGGCGAGCCCTTCGCGTGCCAGCAGCGCGCGCACCCAGGCGAGCGGATGCGAGCCGTCGCGCGCGCCGTGGTCGCGAAAATGAAAGCCGAGCAAGTTGAAGCGGTTGAGCGAAAGCATCGCATTGGCCGCGTCTTCCAGGCGCGACAGCGGCAGCCGGAGGAAGAACACGCGGTAGACGAAGCGGTTCTGCACCGGCCGCAGCCGGCGGTGCATGACCTGACCGCACACCAGCTCGGCGCTCATGCGGCAACGCGCTCCATTTCTTCGGTCGGTATTTCCCGCGCGGCGGCCCAGGGCGCCTGGACGCCGAAGCTGAGCGCCACGGCGAGCGCCGAGTCGAGCCCGTCCTCGTGAAAGCCGTAGCGCGTCCAGGCGCCGCAGAACCAGGTGCGCCGCGCACCTTGCAGCGCGCCAAGCGCGGCCTGCGCGTGTTCCGATCGTTGGTCGAATACCGGATGCTCGTAGTCGTACACGCCGAGCACGCGCTCCGGCGCCGGCTCGCGGTGCGGGTTGAGCGACACGATCACCGGCTCCGCGAAAGGCAGCGGCTGCAGCTTGTTGATGAGGTAATGCACGGCGACCGGGCGGCCGGCTGGCGTGTCGCGCCCCGCGGAGTAGTTCCACGCCGACCAGGTGCTGCGGCGCTTCGGCAGCACCGCCGCGTCGGTGTGCAGCAGCGCGCGGTTTTTCTGGTACGGAATGGCGCCGAGCACCGCGCGCTCCTCGGGTGTCGCGCCGTCGGCCAGGATCGCGAGCGCCTGGTCGCTGTGGCAGGCGAGCACGAGAGCGTCGAAGTGCTCGCCCATCACGCGCACGCCGGACGTATCGCGGCGCACGCGCGTCACCGGCGTCGCGAGGCGCACATCCGGGATGGCGCGCGCCATGCGCTCGACGTATTGCCTGGCGCCGCCGGCCACCGTGTACCACTGTGGCCGGTCGGCGATCTGCAGCAGCCCGTGATTGCGGAAGAAGCGCGCGAAGGAGGAGAACGGAAACTCGAGCATGGCCCGCGTCGGGCACGACCAGATGGCCGCCGCCATTGGCAGCAGGTACCAGTCACGAAAGACCGCGCTGTAGCGGCCTCGCTCGAGGAACTCGCCGAGCGAGGACGAGGCACCGGCCGCGTCGGCGCGCGAAGCCTCGCGGTTGAAGCGCAGGATGTCGCGCAGCATACGGAGGAACGCAGGACGCACGATGTTGCGGCGCTGCGCGAACAGCGTCGCGAGGCTGTTGCCGGCCCATTCCAGCGCAGGCTGCTCGAGGGACAGGCTGAAGCTCATGTCGCTTTTTGCGGCCGGGACGCCGAGTTGGCGAAACAGCGCCACCAGGTTGGGGTAAGTCCGTTCGTTGAACACCAGGAAGCCGGTGTCCACCGCGCGCGTGACGCCGCCGAGCGTGACGTCTACGCTGTGGGTATGGCCGCCGAGCCGCCGGTCGGCCTCGAACAGGGTTACGGCGTGGCGCTGGGCCAGCAGCCACGCTGCGGACAGGCCAGAGATCCCGGAGCCGACGATCGCGATGCGCATGGCGTGGCTTCAGGCGGGCAGTAGCGCGGCGAGCAACGGGAAGGTGGGCAGGAACAGGATCGCGAGGGCCAGCGCGGCTGCGCTCCAGCGGGCAAGATGGGTCATGACTTGGTCCTGGTTAAGGTCGAGCGCACGGCGCAGGGCGGGCGACGGCCGGAATGCGCCTCCGCCAGGTCGGCGAGCCGTTCATCGCATACCTGCGACGCGCGGGACTCCGATTTGGCGCCTGTCGTGCCGTGTTCTGCGGCGGCTACAGGGGTGCCGCGCAGTGCCGAATAGTAGAAATCCGCTGTTGTTACAGCGGCTTGCGCATAGAAGGGAGTGCCTACTAACATCGCACCAAGAATGAATGACGAAGCGGTTGTCATGTATTGTCCTAGTCAAAACTTAGTTTCTTGTGGAATAATGGCGGGAACCGAGCAACTTGTCAACATATTGTCTAGGACAAAGCGATGGTCGCTAGCAATCCGAGTGAGCCGCTGTCCATCGCGGCGGTGGAGCGTGAAACCGGCGTTTCCAAGGACACGTTGCGCATCTGGGAGCGGCGCTACGGTTTCCCGCAACCGACCCGCAATGCGTTCGGCGAGCGCAGCTACCCCCTGGATCAGGTCGCGCGTCTGCAGCTGATCCGGCGTCTGATGGACCAGGGTCTTCGCCCCGGGCGGATCTTCGCCATGTCGGCCGTTGAGCTCGAGACACAGGCGGCTGGAACGCCGTCGGCCGCACCGCTCAGTGCGCTGCACGACCTGGCGCTTTACCTCCTGAAGACGCACCAGACCGCCGAGCTGCGCCGCGAACTGAATCAGGCGGTGGTGCGAGACGGCTTGTTCCGCTTCCTTACCGAGAGCGCAGCGCCGCTCGCCACGCTGGTCGGTGAGGCGTGGATGCGCGGCGAGATCCACGTGTTCGAGGAGCACCTGTTCACCGAGCAGCTGCAAGGAGTGTTGCGCCAGGCGATTAGCCAGGTGCCGACGGCCGGCGGCGCGCCACGCGTGCTCCTCTCGACGCTGCCCGGGGAGCAGCATGGCCTCGGCCTGCTGATGGCCGAGGCGGCCTGCGCGCTCGAGGGCGCCGAGTGCGTCTCGCTCGGCGTGCAAACGCCGGTCGCCGAGTTGGCGGCCGCGGCGCTCGCCAAGCGCGCCGACGTAGTGGCGGTATCATTCAGCGCTAACTTCCCGGCGGCCGGGCTGCAGGAGGCTGTAAAGTCGCTGCGTGCCGCGCTGCCGACGGGAGTGGAACTATGGTGCGGCGGGGCCGGCGCGGCGCGCCTGAAGCGTCCCCCTGCCAGCGTGCGGGTGTTCCGCGACCTGGCCGGGATCGGGACAGCGCTCGCCGAATGGCGCGCAGGACACGCCGTAGCGGCATAATTGCAACGGATGATCGCGAAAGCCGATTCGCAGACCATGCTCTATCCAGAGATATTCAAGTCCCTCGAACGCGTGCGCTGGGACATGGGCAAGGACGTGCCCTGGGAATCGTTCGACGCAGCGCTGCTCTCCGACGAGCAGGCGCTCACCATCAAGATGAACGCGATCACCGAGTGGGCGGCGCTGCCTGCCACGGAGATGTTCCTGCGCGACAACCTGCACGACAGCGACTTCTCCGCGTTCATGTCGGTCTGGTTCTACGAGGAGCAGAAGCACTCGCTCGTGCTGATCGAGTACCTGCGACGCTTCCGGCCCGCGCTTGCCCCGAGCGAGTCCGAGCTGCACGCGGTGCGCTTCGCCTTCGATCCCGCGCCGCCGCTCGAGACGCTGATGCTGCACTTCTGCGGCGAGATCCGGCTCAACCACTGGTACCGGCGCGCCGCGCAATGGCACAGCGAGCCTGTGATCAGGCACATCTACGACCTGATTTCGCGCGACGAGGCGCGCCACGGCGGCGCCTATCTGCAGTACATGAAGCGCGCGCTGGCAAGACATGGCGACGAGGCGCGGCTCGCCTTCGCCCGGATCGGCGTGCTGATGGCGGCCGCGGGGCGCGCGGGCAAGCCCCTGCACCCGACCAACCTGCACGTCAACCGGCAGCTTTTCCCGCGCGACACCATCCAGAGCAGGCTTCCCGATCCGCAATGGCTCGAGCGCTGGCTCGACGAGCAGATCCGCTTCGACCGCGGCTGGGAGAAGAAGGTCTCCGACATGATCCTGCTCAATCTGTCGAAGCTTTTCGGCGTCGAGCTGCGCAGCGCGCAGGATCTGGGACGCTACCGGCGCAGCCTCGCTAGAACGGAAGAGCCGCTTCAGGCTTGAGCGGCGCGAGCGCGCGCCGGAACTCCTCCTGGATGCGAGCGAGCGCCTCGCGCGTGTCGGCCTCGAATCGCAGCACGATCACCGGCGTGGTGTTCGAGGCGCGCGCGAGGCCAAAGCCGTCCGCGTACTCCACGCGCACGCCGTCGATGGTGAGGATGCGCCCCGCGTTCGGGAAGGGGCGCGTGGCCTGCAGCCTGGCCACGAGCGCGTGCGGCTCGCCCTCTGCGAGGTTCCAGTGCAGCTCGGGCGTCGAAGGCGCGTTCGGCAGCGCTTTGAGCACCCGGTTCGCGTCCGGATCGCGCGACAGAATCTCGAGCAGGCGCGCGCCGGCATACAGCGCGTCGTCGAATCCGTACCAGCGCTCCTTGAAGAAGGTGTGGCCGGACATCTCGCCGGCGAGCGGCGCACCGGTCTCCTTCAGCTTCGCCTTGATGAGCGAATGCCCGGTCTTCCATACGAGTGGACGGCCGCCGCGCTGTTCGATCCACGGCGCGAGAAGGCGCGTCGACTTCACGTCGTAGATGATCTCGGCGCCCGGGTTGCGTGACAGCACGTCCGCCGCGAACAACATGAGCTGGCGGTCCGGGTAGATGATCTCGCCATCGCCGGTGACGACGCCGAGGCGGTCACCGTCGCCGTCGAAGGCCAGTCCGAGCTCTCCCGCTCCGGCGCGCAATGAAGCGATCAGGTCGGCGAGATTCTCCGGCTGAGACGGGTCGGGGTGATGATGCGGAAAGTCGCCATCGACCTCGCAGTAGAGCTCCGTTACCTCGCAGCCCAGGCGCCGGTACAGGCGCGGCGCCAGCATTCCGGCGACGCCGTTGCCGCAGTCGATCGCGATACGCAGCGGCCGTGCGAGCTTTACGTCGCCCACGATGCGTTCGACGTAGGCGTCGTTCACCTGCGCCGTGCTGCGATGTCCCGCGCCCGAGGCGAGGGCGCCGCCCTCGATGCGCCGGCGCAACTCCTGGATCGATTCACCCGAGAGCGTGTCGCCGGCCACGACCATCTTGAGGCCGTTGTAATCGGGCGGGTTGTGGCTGCCGGTCACCATCACGCAACTGGCGCAGCCGAGATGATGCGCGGCGAAGTAGGTCACCGGGGTCGGCACCATGCCGAGGTCGATCGCGTCGGCCCCTGCGGCGACCAGGCCCTCTGCAATCGCTTCGGCGAGCGCGGGGCCGGAGTGCCGCCCGTCGCGGCCGAGCGCGAAGCGGGGCGCGCCGCGCT
>JBAUTZ010000335.1:0-3340 GCA_049582445.1 Burkholderiales bacterium | reverse complement strand
CAAATCGCCGCCCCCGAGCGCGCGCGCGATCGCCGATGACACGCCACCGCCCAGGGCGCCGGCCGAGGTCATCTGCAGCAGCATCAGCAGCGGGAACACCAGTGCGAGCCCTGCGAGCGGGACCGTGCCCAGCCGGCTGACGAAGTACGTGTCGCCGATCGAGATCATGGTCTGGAACACCACCAGCAGCACGCCCGGCGCCGACAGGCGCAGCAAGATCGGGAGGATCGGCGCGGTGAGCAGATGCCGCGTGCGGGCGTCGGCTGCGGAAGCTGCGCTCATCGCGACAGCGTATCAGGGCGGCAACATTCTGGGGAGGACGAGCGCCGCACCCCAGCCGAGCGCTACGCCGGCGGCGTCGGCGACCATGTCCGCTACTTCGAAGTCGCGGTAGCCGGTCCAGCCCTGCACGAACTCGAGCGCAACGCCCAGCAGCACGAAGCCGAGCGCGTAGCCGAGGCGCGCCCGGCGGGCGGCGTAGAGCTGGCAGAACCAGAACATCGCCAGTCCGTAGCTTCCCAGGTGCTCGAACTTGTCGCCCTGCTCGAAGCCGAGCGAGGGCGGCGAATGCATCAGCGAGCCGTATACGATTCCGGCCACCATCACCCAGCCGATGGCGAGCCAAAGCGCGCGCAGCTTCAAAACAGCCGCATCTGGCCGCCGGGGGAGGGCGGCACGAATTGCGAGCAGTCGAGCGCGCGGCGCGCCGCACCGCCGCGTTCGTCGCCATTCAGCCCGAAGCGCCGGCAGGCGATCTCGAAGCGCTTCGCGAGCAGCTCGGCATAGTTGCCCGTGCCGGTCATACGCGCGCCGAAGCGCGGGTCGTTGTCGCGGCCGCCGCGCAGTTGCTGCACGACGCTCATGACGTGCCCAGCGCGCAGCGGGTAGTGCGCGGCGAGCCACTCGCGGAACAGGCTCTTCAGCTCGTTCGGCAGCCTGAGCAGCTGGTAGCCTGCCATGCTGGCGCCGGCGCCGGCGGCCGCCTCAAGCGATTCCTCCACCGATTTATCCGACAGCGCTGGCACGACCGGAGCGACCATCACGCCGACCGGCACACCTGCCGCGGCGAGCGCACGGATGGTGTCGAGCCGGCGCTGTGGGCTCGCGGCGCGCGGCTCGAGCCGCCGCGCGAGCCCGCGGTCGAGCGTGCCCAGCGACACGAACACCTTGGCGAGGTTCGCGCGGCCCATCGGTCCAAGGAGGTCGAGGTCGCGCTCGACGAGCGCGGACTTGGTGACGATGGTGAGCGGATGCCCGCATTCCGAAAGCAGCTCGATGAGGCCGCGCGTGATGCGGTAGCGGCGCTCGACCGGCTGATAGCAGTCGGTGTTGGCGCCGAGCGAGATCGGCTTCGGCGCGTAGCCCGGCCGCGCGAGTTCGTCGCGCAGCCGCTCGACCGCGTTGACCTTGGCGAACAGCCGCGTCTCGAAATCCAGTCCAGGCGAGAGCTCGAGGTAGGCGTGGCTCGGGCGCGCGTAGCAGTACACGCAGCCGTGCTCGCAGCCGCGGTAGGGATTGATCGACTGGTCGAACGGCAGGTCGGGCGAATCGTTCGTCTGGATGACCGAACGGGCACGCTCCTCGGTGACCGTCGTAAGGAGCGCCGCGGGCCGTTCGTCGTCGCGCGTCCAGCCGTCGTCGAACGGCGCCCTCTCTTCGCTCTCGAAGCGTCCCTGCAGCCGCGACATCGCGCCGCGCGCCTTTCCCTCGAGCCGTACGCGCGCCGCCGGGATCGCTACTGAGCGTGTTTCATTCTTTGCATCGGTCGGCATCTTGCCTGCCGGTAGAATTGGATCCCGCCTGCCTGACGGATCCAATACTGTATATATGATCAGTGAACGGCGCAACGTCGCCCTGCTCACCGCCTGCCAGGCGATGCTGATGACGAATAACTCGACGCTCATCGCGATCAACGGGCTGGCGGGTCTCGCGCTGGCGGCGAACCGCAAGCTCGCCACGCTGCCGGTGACCTTCTGGGTGCTGGGCGGTGCGATCGCCACCATGCTCGCCTCGCTTCACATGAAGCGCGTGGGACGCCGACGCGGCCTGATGCTGGGAACGGTTTGGGGTATCGCGGGCGCGCTGCTGTGCGCGGCCGCGATCTGGCTGCACAGCTTCTGGCTGCTGTGTTTCGCGACGCTCGTGTACGGGGTCTACAACGCCTACGGCCAGTACTACCGCTTTGCCGCCGCGGATGTCGCCAGCGTCCAGTTCCGGCCCACGGCCATCTCGCTGGTGCTGGCGGGCGGACTGGTGGGCGGGATACTGGGTCCGACGACCAGCCGGATCACGATCGACCTGCTGTCCCAGAAATTCCTCGGCGCCTACCTGGCGTTGATCCTCGTGTCACTCGCCACCATGGGGCTGCTCAGCTTCATCCGCATACCGCATGCCGGCACGTCAGCCCAGGGCGCGCCGGGGCGGCCGATGTCCGAGATCGCGGCGCAACCGAAATTCATCGTCGCGGTGGCCTGCGCGGCGATCAGCTACGGAGTCATGAACTTCCTCATGACCTCGACGCCGATCGCGATGGAAATCTGCGGCCATCCATACAAGGCCGCGACCTTCGTCATCTCGTCCCACGTGGTCGGCATGTACCTGCCCTCGTTCTTTACGGGCGGGCTGATCCGACGCTTCGGTGCGTTGCCCGTGATGTTCGCCGGCGCGCTGCTCAATGCGGCCTCGGTCGGCATCGCGCTGTCGGGTATCGAGGTGACGGAGTTCTGGCTTGCGCTGGTGCTTCTCGGCATGGGCTGGAATTTGCTGTTCATCGGCGCCACAACGCTGCTCACGGAGACCTACCGGCCCGAAGAGCGCGCGAAAGCGCAGGGCGCCAACGACTCGGCGATCTTCATCATGATGGCCCTGTCCTCGTTCTCCTCCGGCCTGATCGTCACGGGCGGGGGATGGAGCCGCGTCAATTACGCGGCGCTGCCGCTGATCGTGGTGGTCATGGCGGCGATCGCCTGGCTCGCGCTGCGCCAGCGCGCGCATCGGGCCGCCGCCGTTTGATGATGCGGCCTCCGGCGAGCCTCGAGCAGCGCCTGGAGGAGGTCGATACTCCGGCGCTGGTCGTCGACCTGGACGCGTTCGAGCGCAACCTGCGCTCGCTCGCCGATGCGGTCGCGGGCCGCGGCGTGCGCGTTCGAGCGCATGCCAAGACACACAAGTGCCCCGAGATCGCCAGGCGGCAGGTCGCAGCCGGCGCGGTGGGCGTGTGCTGCCAGAAGGTGTCGGAGGCGGAGGCGATGGTCGAAGGCGGCATCGCCGACGTGCTGGTATCGAACGAGGTGGTCGGCGCGCCGAAGCTCGCGCGGCTGGCGGAGCTGGCGACGCGCGC
>JBAUTZ010000334.1:0-7165 GCA_049582445.1 Burkholderiales bacterium | reverse complement strand
GGGTAGGCGACAGCAACCGGCGCATTCCCCTGAAGGTTGGCCAATCCCTAGATCGCAGCACCGGAGAGGTGCGCGACCCGGTCGACGGCGAGCTGCGGGTCGAGCCCCCGGCGGCCCGCCCTGGCCGCTAGCCGCAGTACCGCGGGAGAATGCTGCGGCGGCGATCGAGTCCTATGTGCTCGCAGCGTGGCGCCGTCCTGCTCGCGCTGATGGTGATCGTCATACTGGGAATGCTGTGGCTCCTGGTATCGACGCTGAGCGGTTCCGGCCAATACACGGCCGCTGCGCGCAATCGGAACGCAGCAGTTCTACACCGCGCCAAGCTCGCGCTCAGCGGTTACGTTGCGAGGCAAGCTGTCCTTGCGGCAGAGAGCAACCCGGGCCGGCTGCCTTGCCCCGAGGCCCGCGGCTACGTCGGCACGGCGAACGAGGGTATCGCCGCGGGCAGTTGCACGCTGCCGGCGCTCGGACGATTGCCTTGGCGGACGCTAGGCCTCGACCGCCCGACCGATGCGGACGGCGAGCCGCTGTGGTACGCGGTGTCGGCAGGCTGGGCGCTGCCCAGGCCGGGTGCGGCACTTACCATCAATTCGAATTCCCCCGCCGGACTCGGCCTAGACGGGCGCGCGAATGTCGCGGTGGCGCTGATCATCGCGCCAGGATCGCCGCTGCGGGTCACTGCGAGTACGGGCTGTGCCTCGCGGATGCAATCGCGCGGTAAGACGCCTCCCGATGTACGCGACTACCTCGAGTGCGAAAATGCGACGCTCCCTGCCGACGCGAGCTTCGCCAGCACCGGGCCGATCGGCTCTTTCAACGACCAGGTACTTCCGGTGACACGTGCGGATCTGCTGCCGGGCATCGAGGCGGCGATCAAGGTCCGCATCGAGCGCGACGTGGTGCCGCAGCTCAGGAACGTATATGCGGGTCCTGAGTGGGGGTTGCCACCGGGAAGCGCCGTCTTCCCCTATGCGGCGCCGTTCGCAGATCCCGGCGCGTCGGATTTCCGTGGCGTGATCGGCGTCGACCAGGGGCTGCTGCCGTTCAGCCAGTCGGGCGACTGTAACCCCGGCGGCGACGCGCGCTGCATCCCCTCCCTCACGGCGTGGAATGCCCGTCGCGCGCCAAGCGTGGCGCAGGTCGGGGGCACCGGGCGGCTGCGCGCCACACAGTGCGGATACGACGCGGACGCCAATGCCTGGTGCCGCGGGAGTTATGAAGGGGCACCGTTGCTGCGGCTCTCGGCCGTACGGGAAAACGTCGCATTGGCATTGCGTAAATTCAACCCGCAGCGGGCCGCCCTCTATTACCATTCGTCAACGGGCTGGACGCCGGTTGCGAGCGCGGTGAGCGGCCGCCTCGCGGCGGACGCCTCCGCGAGCATCGACCTCGTCGGTGGGTTGCCCGACCTCGGCAGGGAGACCGATTTCCACATGATCATGGGGCAGGACGTGCTGGCGGATCACCCCCTGCTCGACCGGGACGAGCCCACAAGCGGCTGGTTCGTGCGCAACGAGTGGTTTCGGCTCGTTTACTATGCCTTCGCGCCTCAGTTTGCGCCAGGCGGGGCGGGAGGCTGCTCCGAAACAGAACCCGTGACCTGCCTCCAGGTCGCCAACCTCGAACCGGCCAACAAGCAGCGCGCCATCCTGGTGCTTGCGGGGCGCAGCCTGGCCGATGCGCCAAGGCCGAACAGCCGACTCGCGGACTTTCTCGACAGCGAGGAGAACCGCAACGGCGATTCGCGCTTCGAGCAACGGCCGGTAGGCGCGGCGTTCAACGACCGCATCGTCGCGCTGGACGCCAACCCTTGACGAGCCTGCTCGGCATCGCCGCCTTGCGCGCGCTGCGCGGATTCTCGCTCGCCGAGATGGCCGTTGTGCTCGCCATCATCGCGCTGCTTCTCGGCAGCACGATGCACACCCTGTCTGCACAACTGGAGCAGCGCGACGAAGCGCGTACCGCGCGGCATCTCGAGGATGCACGCGAGCTCCTGCTCGCCTTCGCCATAGTCAACGGCAGGCTTCCCTGTCCGGCGCGCGAAACGACCGCGGGCGACGAGCTGCGCGACGCCTCCGGGACCTGCCGCGACGCGGCCGGAAACGACGATTACTACCGCGGATTGCTGCCTGCGCGCGCGCTCGGACTGCGCGAAGTCGATGCGCAGGGGTTCGCGCGCGACGCCTGGGGCAACCGCATCCGCTACGCGGTGGCAAAATCCGTGATCGGCTGCTCCGGCACGCCGACGCTTCCGCATTTCACTTCGGCGCCCAACCTGAAGTCGAACGGCATCACCTGCCAACCCGCGGACCTTCTGCTATGCAGGTCCGCCGCTGGAATCAGCGCGTCGAGCTGCGGCGCCTCCGCCAATTCGCTCACCAACCAGAACCTCGTGGTGGCGCTGCTCCTGTCGCCGGGTAAGAATGCCGCGGTCTCGCGCATTGGCGGCTCGGACGAGGCCGCGAATGCGGATGGCGATCCGGTTTTCGTGGCGCATCCGCCGGCGCCTTCGGGGGCTGTTGGCGGGGAATTCGACGACCGGCTTGCGTGGATTACGGTCGGCGAGCTCTATGGCCGGCTGATCGCCGCGGGGCTGCTGCCGTGACCGCGACCGCACGCGTAACGGCCCGCACCCTGCTGCACCGGCTCGGGACGGCCGGCGTCCTGCCGTCCGACACCGAGGAGATCCGGCTCAAGAAGCACGTGCTGCTGTTTTCCTGCGGGTTGATGATCGGCGGCTCTGCGATCTGGCTCGGACTGTATCACCTGGTCGGGTTGGCGCTTCCGGCCTCGTTGCCCTTCGGTGTCGAATTGGCGTCGCTCGCTACGCTGCTCGTTTACCTGTGGACGCTCAATTTCAATTTCTTTCGCGTCGCGCAACTGGCGCTCTGGCTGTTCGTGCCATTCGTCGTGCAGTGGTCTATGGGTGACTTCGTCTCGGCGAGTGGGTTGATCCTTTGGGGCCTGCTGGCTCCGGTAGGTGCGGCCCTCCTGCTCTCGGCACGCGAGTCGCTTCCGTGGATGGTCGCCTACGTCATCCTGACGGTGGCAACCGGCTACGTCGACCACGAGCTCGTGGGGACCGCGGGTACGGCGTTACGAGTACCGGTAAAGACCAGCGTGATCTTCTTCGCGCTCAATTTCGCTACGGTATGCGCGATGGTCTACTGGCTTTTGAGCTTCGCCTTTACCGAGCGCGAGCGTTCGCGCGCTCGTCTGCAGGAGGCGCACGTCCGTCTGCAGGAGGAGCAAGGGCGCTCCGAGCGCCTGCTGCTCAATATTCTGCCCGCCCCGATCGCCGAGCGCCTGAAGAACTCGGACGCCGCGATCGCCGACGGCTACGCCGACGTCACGGTGATGTTCGCGGACATCGTGAATTTCACGCGCCTCGCGGAGGACCTGGCGCCGCGCGAGGTCTTCGCGCTGCTCAACCGGATGTTCTCCGGGTTCGACGCGCTCGCCGAGCACTATGGGTTGGAGAAGATCAAGACCATCGGCGATGCGTACATGGTGGCTGGCGGCCTCAACCAGGGAAACGCCGATTACAGCAGTGCGATCGCCGACCTGGCGATCGACATCCGCGACCTGGTAGCACGCGAATTCCAGGTCGGCGGCAGGCCGCTTTCCCTGCGCATCGGCATCGGCACGGGGCCGGTGGTTGCCGGCGTGGTCGGCAAGAAGAAGTTCATCTACGACCTCTGGGGCGACACGGTGAATATCGCCAGCCGCATCACCTCCGAGGGTGTGCCCGGCATGATCCAGGTCGACGAGGCCACCTACCGCCGGCTGCGCAACCGGTACGATTTTCTCCAGCCACAGGCCATCTTCCTCAAGGGCAAGGGCGAAACCACGGTTTACCGCATGGTCGGCCGCCGCGAGGTCAGCCAGCGGGAAGCAAGCTAGGCGGAGCCGGCGGGGCCACTAAGCGCGAAGCAGACCTCGCCGTCGCGGTTGCTGCGCAGTGAGAGGTTGAAACCCGAGCCCTCCGCCTGGCGCGCCGCCTGGTACAAGCCGATGCCGAGCCCGGTGCGCGAGTCGACCGGCGCCTGCAGCAACCTCGAAGCGAGCTCTGCCGGTACCGCTTTCCCGGTATCGCATACGCTCAACTCGATGCGACCGTCGCCGCAGTCGAGCGCAACACGCACTCGCAGGGCGCGCTCTTCCCTGCGCTTGGCAAGGGCGTTCTGCAACAGGTTGTCGGCCACGCTACCGAACAGCGTGCGCGGCACCTGCAGGCCCTGGCGCAGCCCGTGCGCCGCAAACTCGACACCGTGGTCGCGGTACTGGCGCGCGAGAGCCTCCCACCATGATTCCAAATCGGTCGGCCTCTCGGTGTCGGCCTGCGGACGCTCCAGCTTTTCCAGCGTCTCGCTCAGACGCTGGGCCACCGCGGGTAACTGCCTGCGAACCAGCGCCTGCAACTCGGCGGAGTTCCCCGCGTTCTCGCGAGCCGCCACCGCGCACAGCACATTGAGCGACTGCAGCAGGTTCTTCACGTCGTGCGTCATGCGGGCGCCGGTTTCGTGCACCGCCTTGAGGTAGCTTTGCTCGCGCAGCTTCTGCTCGCGCAGCTTGCCGACGTAGAACTCGGCCAACAACTGGCCGAGCACGTGCAGGTGCCAGTGCAGGGCAGGACCGGTGCGATAGCGCGAATAAATGGTGAGCGACAGGTCGCGATTCTCGAATACCACCGAGTACGGGCTCTTAGCGCCCGCTTCTCCCTGCCCCTGCACGCCTCGCCACGCTGCGCCGGCCACCCATTGCAGCTGCGCGAGGCCGGCCACCGCCTCAGCGAGAAAGCGCTCGGGGCGGGATTCGATCTGCGACAGTTCGGCGAGGAAGTAAAGCCACTTCTCGATCGGCAGGCCGATCGAGAACAGGTACCTGGAGAAGAACACGCTCAGGCCGCTGAAGCCGGCCCGCGGGTCCCAGGCGAGGCCGATCACGAATACCATGCCGGCGATGAGAAACACGGTGTATGTGAGCGCGGACAGGTACGCCATCCGTCCGAGCGTCATGAAGGTAAAGCTGCCGAGCGTCACGATGCTCAGCAGGAGCATGACGAACAGGCTGTAAAAGAAATCGATCACCTGCGGCGCGTCGGCCGGCTCGGGCTCGGTCGGAAACACCGCCGGGACGAACAACAGGACCGGCAGGCCGTACTCGAACATCGCTCGCACTTCGGGGGTGATCTCGCGCCGGGGCGCAATCTCGGGCAGGATGATGACGGCGAGCAACGCGACCAAGTACACCAGCACCACCAGGTAAAAACGCCGCTGCCAGCGCGCGTACTGCTGGTAAACCTTGCCCGCGACGATTCCGGCGAGAACAACCACCCAGAAGGCGAGCAGCCACCAGCTCAACCACAACATGACAGCGATCGCCGCGACTGCGATCAGCGCCGCCTGAGACACGGTGACGCGATTTTGACCGCGCACGAACGGCTGCCAAAGCAGTAGCAGCCCAAGATGAGCGAGAAGCAGGGCACGGGCCCAGTCGTCGGCCACGCCGCGCACCGCCGCCACATGCAGCAGCAGCAGCATCGCCACGACCAGGAAGCGCCAGTAGTGCCGGCTGAACCCGGACACCGCGTCCGCAAGGCGCGTGAAAGCAGGTGCGTTCAGGCCGTCCGCTTGCATGGTCGATGCCCGCCCGCTAGCCTTGCCCTTAAGATGTCCACAGCGCGATTGTAGCCATGCCGGCAAGCCCGATGATCCTCGCACGGTTCGTGCTGCTCGAGGCGCGCCGCAGCGGGCTTCCGTGGCTGGTTGGCGCGAGCCTCGTGGCCGCTCTCGGGCTGGCTGCTTTCCTGTCTCAGGTCGCACTGACCGAAAGCATCGCGCTGCAGGTTACCTTTGCCGCCGCGCTGTTGCGGGGATGCGCGGTGTTCCTCGTCGCCTCGCACGTCGCCGCGAGCACGTTGCGGGAGGTCGACGACAAGGGGCTGGAGCTGATGCTTACCCTGCCGGTGTCGCGCAGCGCACACTATGCAGGCCGGCTGAGCGGTTACGTCGCGCTCTGTGCGCTGGTTTCGCTCTGCTTCGCTGTGCCCCTGCTCCTTTGGAGCGCCCCTGCGACGGTCGTGCTGTGGGCCGTGTCGCTCGCCTTCGAGACGGCGCTCGTGGCCGCGGCGGCGCTGTTCTTCTCGATGGCGCTGGTTCAGCCGGTCTCGGCCATCGCCGCCACCGCGGGCCTTTATCTGCTCGCCCGCGCGATCGGCGCGGTCCATGCGATCGCGGCGAGTCCTCTCACGGAACCCACGCTCATGCACAGGGTGGCGCAATGGAGCGTCGACGCGGTCGTGCTGCTGCTGCCGCGGCTCGACGCCGCGACACGCAGCGATTGGCTCGTCTACGGCGCGCCTCCGGCAACCCAATACCTGACCACTCTTCTCGGCTTGGCGCTGTACGCTGCGCTGCTCCTCGTCGCCGGGCTGTTCGACTTCCACCGCCGCAACCTGTGACCCGCGACGAACGATCCCTAGCCGCCGTACCGGTCTGGATCTGGCTCGCCTTGTGCGCATTGCTGGCGCTGCAGCTCGTCTGGGGGGCGACGCGCCCCACCGCCGCCACCATGGCCGAGGATCTGCCACCCCCCCCGACCCCGGCGGCGCTGCAGCTCGCGAGCTTCGGCGAGCCGGCGGTCGTTGCGCGCCTGGCCATGCTCTACCTGCAAGCCTTCGACCTGGGGGGCACGAACGACCTCCCGTACCAGCGACTCGACTACGGGCGGCTGATTGGCTGGCTTGGAGCAATCCAAGAGGTCGACCCACTTAGTGAGTACCCGCTTTTCTCTGCCGCACGGGTCTATGCCGAGGTTCCGGACCCGAAGAGGGTGCGGATCATGCTCGACTTCATTTACCGCGAATTCCTCCAGGATCCCAATCGTCGCTGGCAATGGCTGGCGGACGCCGCGTTGCTCGCCAAACACCGCCTGCACGACATGCCCCTCGCGCTGCGCTACGCCGATGCGATCGACCGCCTCACCACGGCGAGCAACGTGCCGCTGTGGGCGAAGCAGATGCGCATATTCATCCTCGAAGACATGAACGAGTTGCAGGCCGCCAAGGTCGTCCTGGGGGGGCTGCTGGAAAGCGGTGCGATCAAGGACCCAGCGGAATTGCGGTTCCTGAAGCACCACCTCGAAGAACTCGAGGCGAAAACCA
>JBAUTZ010000333.1:0-5401 GCA_049582445.1 Burkholderiales bacterium | reverse complement strand
GTGGCCGGTGGCGCGCAGCACCGCGACGCCCTGGCCGTTCTGCACCACCAGCACCGTCACCGCGAGCGGCACGACCAGCTCGAGCATGGCGCGCCAGGAGAACTGCGGCACGTAGAGATTGGGGTGCACGATGCCGAAGCCGCCGGCCGCGCCGGCGTCGAAGCGTCCGAGCAGCGCGACCATGATGCCGCCGACGATCATCGCGCCGATCACCGGCGGCACCAGCTTCGCGAGCCGCGGCGCGAGCGACAGGGCG
Source organism: Burkholderiales bacterium (assembly GCA_049582445.1). Lineage (GTDB taxonomy): Bacteria > Pseudomonadota > Gammaproteobacteria > Burkholderiales > SG8-39 > DAHVFK01. The sequence goes on along the minus strand of JBAUTZ010000333.1, from coordinate 5,145 downwards.
AGGAACGCGACGGTCATCGGCGCGGCGATCCAGAAATCGTCCCGGATCGCGTGCACGAGATCCAGGCCGAAGCGCAGGAACACGCCCGCCACCATGCCCATCACGATGGGCATCGGCACGGCTTCCATCGCGCGCTTTACCCAGCCCAAGAGGCCGAGCACGAGCATCAGCAGCCCGCAACCGAGGTAGGCGCCGATCACCTCGGGAAAGCTGAGATGGCCGAGCGCCGGGCCGACCAGCACCGCGCCTGGGATGGTCCAGAAGAACACCAGCGGCTGGCGGTAGATCCAGCAGAAAAAGATGCTCACCAGGCCGTTGATGAAGAACGAGCCGAAGATCCACGAGGCGAGGTCGGACTCGGTGAGCCCGCCGCGCGTGCCGACGGCGAGGATGATCGCCACCGGCCCGGAGGCGGCGAAGATGAACGCGACCAGCGCGTTGCCGGCGTACAGGCCGCCGAGGTCGGCGATGAGCTGGCGCAGCGAAGGCGGGCGAGTGTGCGGGGATTCGAGCGGCATGGCGCGTCTCACACGTAGTAGAAGTCGATCATGGTTGGGATGCGGTCGTTCAGCAGCACGATCTTCTTGGCCGCGATCAGCCACCTTCCGGACTCGTTGCGCAGCCGGTGCTCGTAGCGCCCGAAAAAGACATGCTGCGCCGCTCGCTTGACGTCGTACACGTGGCAGGTCCAGGTCGAGCGCAGCTCGAGCCCGCCGCCGGGCGAGTGTCCCTCGAGTACCACGCCGGAGATCACGTGCGCGGTGCGCGGCAACGTCAGCGAGGCCACCGAGAGCCCCGAGCGCACGCGCCACACCCGGTCCTCGAGCCCGGCGCGCGCCGAGTAGTAAATGAGCGAGACTTCGCGGTCCGGCGACTCGGTGAGCGCGTGCGGCTCCTTCCACGCGGGCATCCAGAATTCGGCGTCCTCGCAGTACAGCGCGAGCCAGTCGTCCCAGCGCTGCGCGTCGAGGTGGTGGCCTTCGCGGTACAAGAGGTCCACCGCATCGGGCGGCGCGAGCGCGCTCATTGCGTCGCTCTACGCGCCAGCAGGCGCTGCCACGCGAGGTATAGGGCGTGGTAGACGGTCTCGTCGGCGGTGTCGAACGTGCCGTGCATCGAGGTCGCTGGGGTGATGCCCAACTGGCGCGCGTGCTCGTCGGCGCCGGCGCGCATTGCGCCGGTGCCGCGCATGTAGCCCTGCTGCCATTCGATCTCGCCGGAGCGGAATCCCTCCTGGCAGTCTTCGTAGGTGACCGTGTCGTCCGGGGTGGCGAGCCCGCTCGGATTGTAGAAGTCTTCGTACTGCCGAAGACGCTGGCGGCGCGCCTCCGGGCTTTCTCCTGCGGGCGCCACGCAGTACGTCGTCATCTCGGTGAGGTCGACCGCGAGCGGACGGATGATGCGCATCTGCAGCGCTGCACTCGACCCTAGCTGCAGGTTGGGGAACAGGCAGAACTGGCGCGTGCGCAGCATCCAGTCAGCGCGCAGCGCGCCCACGCGCTGCGCGAGCTCACCGAGGCTGGCGTATAGCGGGTGGCGCTCCACCGGCGCCTTGGTCCACACCAGAGCGTGGCCCTGCTCGAAGCCGAATGAGCCCATCTCGGTTTCCAGCTCGCGGCCGGCGCGGCCCTGCCAGACTGCGGGCGCGACGTCCGTGCGATTCCCCATCGCAGTGCGCCGATCGAGCAGGCGGAAGTACGACGGATGCACCGACGTGAGGTGGTAGCCGTCCAGGGTGTTCTCGAGCTGCAGCTTCCAGTTGGCCCTATAGGTGTAGGTGACGTCGCCCGGCAGCAGCTCGATGCCCTGCGCGGACTGGTCGACCACGAGGTCGATGAATATGCGCGCGTCGCCCAGGTGCGCCTCGAGCGGCGCGACGTCCTCGCACAGGCTGGCGAACAGGAAGCCGCGGTACTCCCCGAACCGCGGCACGCGCGCCAGGTCGTGCGAGTCGGCGTCGAAGGCCTCGGGATAGGCGCCCTGCGCCCGTGCCTTGATTGCGACGTTGTGTCCGGCGCTGTCGTACGTCCAGCCGTGGTAACGGCACACGTGCGCTTTCGCATTACCGCGCGCGTGATGGCACACCTGCGCGCCCTTGTGGCGGCAGCTGTTGATGAAGCAGCCGAGGGTGCCGTCGGCAGCGCGCATGAGCACGACCGGCCGGCGCCCGATCCAGGTGGTCAGGTAGTCGTGCGGCTTGGGTAGCTGCGAGGCGTGCCCGACGTAGATCCACGAGCCTTCGAAGATGCGCCGCATTTCGAGCTCGAACACGGCTTCGCTCCGAAATGCGTCGCGGTGCACGCGGAACACGCCCTCGCGCGGGCGATGGTCGATCAGCCGCTCGATGTCGGCTCCAGACTGCACGCTCCTCCTCCTACCTGTAGGGGGTGGCGGCTATTCGTCGTGCACCGGCGTGGTGGCGACGATGAACACCAGGTCGGTGATACCAGTGTTGTAGATGGCGTGCTTGACCTTGGGCGCGATGAAGATCACGTCGTGGCGCCGCACGACGCGGCGCTTGCCGCCGATTTCCATCAGGCCCTCGCCCTCGAGCACGTGGTAGACCTGCTCCTGCACCTTGTGCGCGTGCGGCTCGACGTAGGCGCGCGGCTGGTAGCAGGAGATGCGGTAGTCGATGTGCCGCGAGCCGGTGGTCTGCGGGTGCACCAGGAACTTGGAGTAAGCGCCGCCCAGGTGGGCGGGGAGGTCCTCCCAGTCGACCTCGGCGATGTTGCGGATGACGGACTCGCGCTTCGGCTGGCGTTTTTTCATTGCGTCTCCTTGGAAATCGGCTGCGCGGCCCCGAATACCGGCTCCTTGTGCGGGATCGGCGGCAGCGCCCAGGCGCCGGTCGCCGGCGGCCGGATGTTGGCGTCGACGTGCACGTCCACCAGGCACGGCTTGCCTAGCTTCACGGCGTGCTCCAGGGCGCCGCGGAAGTCCTGCGATTTCGTCACCGTGATCCCTTCGACGCCCGAGGCGCGCGCCCAGGCGGCGAAGTCCGGATTGTAGGGCTTGCCCTCGGGCCCTTCGTAAAACCCGGTGCCGATCTCGCGCCCGCTGAAAAGACCGTACTGGATGTCGCGAATCGCCGCCCAGGCGAAGTTGTTCCACACCACCCACACCGCCGGGATGTTGTACTCGACCGCGGTGCACAGCACGTGCGGCACCATGGTGAAGCCGCCGTCGCCGCAGATCGACACGCACACCTTGTCGGGCGCCGCGAGCTTGGCACCGAGGATGGAGCTCGGGCCGAAGCCCATGCCGGAGTAGCCCCAGGTGTTGAGCATCGCCTGCGGCCGGCGCGCGTTCCAGAACTGCATGTACCAGTTGTGGTGCACGCCCGAGTCGAGCGAGATGATGGCGTCCTCGGGCAGCACCGCCTGGCAGTCGGCCACGACGCGCTCGGGGCGCATCGGCGAGGCGTGAATGTCGAAATTGGGCGCGGTGAACGCGTCCCACTCCTTCTTCCAGCCGGCGATCCTCGCGCGCCACTCGCCGAGGCGCGGCCCGGCTTCGACCGTCCTCGCCGCGAGCGCGCCGAGCAGCTGCTCGAGGAACGCCTTGGCGTCGGCGAGGATCCCGAGGTCGGGCGGATAGTTGCGTCCGAGCTCGGCGTGGTCGACGTCGACGTGGATGAGTTTCGTGTGCGGGAAATTCCACGAGTAGCCCGGCAGCCAGGAGGACGACGAGCGGTCGTCGAAGCGCGCGCCGATCGCGAGCACGAGATCGGCGTAGCGCCCGGCCTGGTTCGCGGGGAAGGCGCCGTTCCTGCCGATGAAGCCGAGCGACAGCGGGTCCTCCATGTCGAGGCAGCCCATGCCGTTCGGCGAGCTGATCACCGGGATCGAGAGGCGTCTCGCGAGCGCGGTGAGCTCGCTCGAGGCTTCCGACAGCGTCACGCCGTGGCCGATGAACATCACCGGGCGCTTGGCGGCGAGCAGCATGTCGAGCGTTTTCGCGACGTCCTCGTTCGAGGCGCCGCTGCGGCGGGCGAGGTAGCCGTTCCAGGGCGCTTCCAGCCGCGCTTCGGTCTCCTCCTGGAACAGGTTGAACGGAATGTCGAGGTTGACCGGCCCCGGGCGTCCCGAGGTCATGGTGGTCACCGCCTGGCGCATCGCGAGCGGCAGCATCTCGACGCGCGTCGGCTGGAAGCTGCGCTTCACCACCGGGCGCACCACGTTCGGGAAGTCGGCCTGGTAGTGGCGGTTCAGCTCCTGGAACGGGCCGCGGTTGAACTGCGAGGTCGGCACGTTGGCGGTGATCGCGAGAAGCGCGGATGAGTCGGTCTGCGCCACCGCGAGCGCCATGATGAGGTTGGCCGACCCCGGCCCGGTCGAGGTGAGGGTGGCCACCGGCTGGTGCTTTACCCGGAAGTAGCCGTCGGCCATGTGGCCCGCGACCTGCTCGTGGCGCGGCGAGACGAGCTTTACCTTGTCGGCGACGTCGTACAGCGCATCGAGCAGGCCGACGTTGCCGTGGCCGCAGATGCCGAACACGTAGGGAATCTTTTCCTTTACCAGGAACTCGGCGATGAGCTCCGCACCCTTTTTCTTGGACATATTCAGGATTTTCCTCTGTCAGACGCGGCACTGTTGCCCGCGATGCGTCCAAAAACTGCGCCATTCGTAAGGCCGGTGCCGCCGGGATAGTTGAAATAGAAAATGCCGCCGACCAGCTCGCCCGCGGCGTACAGGCCGGGGATCGTCTCGCCGTCGGTGGAGATGACCTGCGCGTCGGTGTTGATGCGCAATCCGCCGAAGGTGAAGGTGATGCCGCAGGTCACCGCATAGGCCTCGAAAGGCGGCGTGTCGAGCGTGTTCGCCCAGTTCGACTTCGGGATCGCGAGCCCTTGCGTGCAGCGCCCGTCCTTCACGTTCGGGTTGAACGGGATGTCCTGGCGCACCGCCGCGTTGTAGGCCTTCAATTCCACGAGCGCGGCGCTTCCGTCGGTGTCCTCGAGCTTCGCGCACAGCTCTTCCAGCGTATTCGCCGTGTGCTTGGTCACCTGCCGGATTTTGTATTCGTCCCTGAGCTGCCCCTTCACCTTGGCGTCGAAGATCTGCCAGGCGAACTGGCCGGGCTGTCCGAGGATCACGCGGCCGTACTTGGCGTAGGTGTAGTTGCGGAAGTCGGCGCCTTCGT
>JBAUTZ010000332.1:0-1678 GCA_049582445.1 Burkholderiales bacterium | reverse complement strand
GCGGCGCGCGTCGCGTGCAGCGCGTCCTCGGTGCGGCTCTTGTGCTCCTTCATCTCGGTCTCGGTCGCCGCCCCGACGCGAATCACGGCTACGCCGCCGCCCAGCTTGGCGGCGCGCTCCTGCAGCTTTTCCCGGTCGTAGTCGCTGTCGGAGTCGTCGATCTGCTGCTTGATGAGCGCCACGCGCGCCTTGATCGCCGGCGCGTCGCCCGCGCCACCGATGATCGTGGTGTTGTCCTTGTCGATCTCGATGCGCTTCGCGCGGCCAAGATCCCCAGGCGCGAATTTCTCGAGCGTACGGCCCGCCTCCTCGGCGATGACCGCGCCGCCCGTGACGATCGCGATGTCCTCGAGCATGCTCTTGCGCCGGTCGCCGAATCCGGGCGCCTTCACGGCGCACGCCTTGATGACGCCGCGCAGCGTGTTCACCACGAGCGTGGCGAGAGCCTCGCCTTCGACATCCTCGGCCACCACCAGCAGCGGCTTGCCGCTCTTGGCCACATGCTCCAGCAGCGGGATCAGGTCACGCACCGCCGAGATCTTCTGGTCGTGCAGCAGCAGGTAGGCATCCTCGAGCACGACCTGCTGCTTGTCGCGGCTGTTGATGAAGTACGGCGACAGGAATCCCCGGTCGAACTGCATGCCTTCCACGACCTCGAGCTCGTTGGCGAGCCCCTTGCCGTCCTCGACCGTGATGACGCCTTCCTTGCCCACCTTCTCCATCGCCTCGGCGACCATCCCTCCGATCGACTTGTCGTTGTTGGCCGAGATCGAGGCCACCTGCGCGATCTCCGTGCGCGTCGAGCAGGGCTTCGCCAGGCGCTTCAGCTCCTCGACCAGCGCCTCGACCGCGCTGTCAATGCCGCGCTTCAGGTCCATCGGGTTCATGCCGGCGGCGACGTACTTCATCCCCTCGGTGACGATGCCGGCAGCGAGCACGATGGCGGTGGTCGTGCCGTCGCCCGCCACCTCGGAGGTCTTGGCCGCCACCTCGCGCATCATCTGCGCGCCCATGTTCTCGAAGTGGTCCTTGAGCTCGATCTCCTTGGACACGATCACCCCCGAGTTGATCACCGTCGGCGGGCCGTAGGAACGTTCGAGCATCACGGTGCGCGCCTTGGGGCCGAGCGTGACGCGCACCGCATCGGCCAGGATGTTCATTCCCCTGACTATCCGGGCGTGCGCCGATTCGCCGAACAGGAGCTGCTTTGCGGGCATGGGTCTCTCCTCGTCTCGTAGGGCAAAGCCTATCGCCGCCGCATCGGCGCCGATTGACCGAGATCAAGAACGCCGCCCGCGCGCTGCGCAGAATCATTCGGGGTACCGGTCGTCCCAGAACAAGTGGAGGTTTCATGGCTGCCGCCTGGCCCGGCGCACACGACGCCCTGATCGTGGTGGACGTGCAGAACGACTTCCTTCCCGGAGGAGCGCTCGCCGTCGCGCGCGGCGACGACGTGGTGGCGCCGCTCAACGCGGCGATGAGCGCCTTCGAGCGCGCCGGGCGTCCCGTCTACGCATCGCGCGACTGGCATCCGGCGAATCACTGCTCCTTCAAGCCGCACGGCGGACCCTGGCCGCCGCACTGCGTCGCGGGCCCGCGGGGTGCAGAGTTCGCCGCGGCGCTCGCCCTGCCCGCGTCCGCGGGCGTGGTCTCCAAGGCGACCACCCCGGATGCGGAC
>JBAUTZ010000331.1:0-1806 GCA_049582445.1 Burkholderiales bacterium | reverse complement strand
CGTGCCTGAGATGCAAGGGAACGGGATGGTTCGACGATCTTCGAGCGCGAACCGGGCAGTCGCGCGACCGCATACGCCTCGTCGTCGGCTAATCGCAGCCCGGCTCGCGCTCCCAGAGCCCGCAGGGCTGGACTACAACCAGGCGGAAATGCCGGCACCACAGGTGCACGCCGTCGTAGCCGATCGCTCGCGCGCAGGTCCAGCAACTGCGCACGTCGTTCCCGACCCAGGGCGTGAAATGTCGATACGGCTCACGCGACTCGGTTTCTTGCACTTTGCTTGTTGATTGCATGCGCGATACTTCGTTTTCTCGATGAGGCGTAGGAAAGAGCGGGCATCGTGATTCTATCCATTCCGTGGCGGTGCCGCGGGTCCGGAACGGGATGGAGGCACGCCTGCGATCGAGCTTAGAGGGTCGGCGTGCTACGCTTTCGGTCTGCATGCACGAGTTGACTTGTGCAGCCTCGTAGGAAATCAATTGTCCCATCGCGTGATCCTCCTCTGCATCTCCGTGGGTCTCGCCACGCTTGCCCCTGACGCGCACGCAGCGCTGGGCGACAACGAATCCTCCATTGCGACCGACGCGGCCGTCACGAAAATGCAACTGCGCCCCGCCGGCGCGGCGGCAATTCGTTATCGGCTCTACGAGATGCGGGACGCGGCGAGAGGCGTCCAGGTGCGGGAGTACGCCGACAGCCAAAGCGGCCTGATCTTCGGGGTGACCTGGAGCGGTCGGGTCAAGCCCGACCTGAAGCAGGTTCTCGGCTCGTACTATTTCGAGCGCTACGTCGACGCCGCACGGGGCTCCGGGAAGGTTCGCGGCATGCGTCAAGTCAATCAACCCGATTTCGTGCTTCGGGTTTCCGGGCACATGCGACACTTCGTCGGGGCGGCGTGGATCCCCGCGCTTCTGCCGGCCGGTGTCGACCCCGCCGAAGTGCGGTAACCGCAGCGTTGAACAAAAGACACCTTGCTCTGATTGCGGCGCTTGCGATCTCCGCTTCGCTCTCGGGCTGTGGCGGGGATGGGAGTAGTTCGTCAACTACGGCGACCACGCCAATTGATGCATCGCAGCTGGCTGGCAATCAGATCGCCGTCACCGTCGACTGGGGACCCGTCGGGGTAAGAACGCTCAACGAACTCTTCGCATCGGTCACAATTTGTGCGCCGGGCACCTCCAATTGCCAGACCATCGACCATGTGATGGTGGACACGGCGTCCTCCGGGTTGCGCATCATCGCCTCGGTGCTCGATCCACGGCTGCTGGGCGCCCTGCCGCAGTCCTACGATCAGTCGGGGAATCCGTTCGGCGAATGCATCCAGTTCGTAAACGGGTTCTCCTGGGGACCGATCCGCCACGCGGATATCAAGCTCGCGGGCGAAGCCGCCCCCAACGCGCTGATCCAGGTCATTGGCGAATCGGATTTTTCCGCGATTCCGATTGCGTGCGGCAATACCGGTCCGGCCGAGAATACCGTGCAATCGCTCGGCGCTAACGGCGTACTCGGAATCAGCGTCTTCGCTCAGGATTGCGGACAGGCGTGCGTGTCCCAGAGCAACCTCGGCATGTACTACGTCTGCGCGTCGCGCACCTGCTCCTCGGTGTCCGCTTCCCTGGCCCAGCAGCTTTGGAATCCGGTCGCGCTGTTCGCTACGGACAACAATGGGAGTTCAGTGACCTTGCCCGCTGTCTCGTCCGGTGGCGCCGTGACGCTTACGGGGATACTGACGTTCGGCGTCGCAACCCAGGCAAACAACGGCTTGGGAACGGCAGCGATCCTCACCGTCGATCCGACGTTTGGCGAG
>JBAUTZ010000330.1:0-1632 GCA_049582445.1 Burkholderiales bacterium | reverse complement strand
CACGTCGGTGCGGTCCAGGGTCAGGGTGGCGAGCTGCAGGACTTCGGGCTTCTCGGCGGCCGCGCGTGCGGACACGAGAACGATAAGGCCGAGGGCTGCGATCAGGATCAGTTTAATCGTCATGGCGCGCTCCTTTGGTCGGCTGGGCTCGGGTCTAGTCGCGGCCGATCCAGGTGTAGTTGGAAGCGAAGATGAAGTCCTCGGGCATGCCGTTCTGGGTCAGGTGCTGCGCCTCGAGCTGGGCGTTGGCGGGCTGCTGGAAGGCCTCCGCGATGCCCATGGAGGCGGGGATCACACCGCTGCCGGCGAGCAGCACGAGGGCGGTGATGCTGGCTTGGAGGATCATTTTGGTTTTGGTTTTCATGGTGTGCTCCGTGGCTCTTTGGTTGGGGCCGGGGTGTTGCGCCGGCCGATGAGTCACAGAGTAGAGATCGGGGGCGGAAAGCTCAGCGGCGCAAGGCGCACGCAAAAAGTGACCTATGCACACTCCCCAGGGAGAATGTGAATGCGTCACACATTCGAGGTGTCGGCGGTCACATTTCAGGCGCTTGGCGGGGCGTGCATAATCGGCTACGGGGGGTAGGCTGATGGAGGGGCGCCTGAAGTTCATCGAGGAGCAGGCAGCTGCGGGCAGCACGCGCCGCAGCCGGCTGTTCCGCAAGTATTTCGTGCCGATCATGTTGCTGGTGACCGGCGCGCTGCTCGCTTCGGGCGCGATCAGCGTGTACTTCTCGTACCAGGAGAACAAGGCCGCGCTCGCCAGCCTGCAGCGCGAGAAGGCGGTGTCGGCCGCGGCGCGCATCGAGCAGTTCGTGCGCCAGGTCGAGCAGCAGCTTTCGTTCGCGGCCCTGCCGCAACTCGGCGAAGAGGGAACGGAGCAGCGGCGGCTGGAGTTCTACAAGCTGCTGAAGCTGATGCAGGAGGTGACCGACATCTCCCAGATCGACGCGCATGGCCGCGAGCGGCTGCTGGTCTCGCGCCTGTCGGTAAACGCCGTGGACTCGGGGAAAGACCGCTCGCAGGAGACGGCGTTCCGCGAGGCGAAAGTCGGCAAGACCTGGTTCGGGCCGGTCTACTTTCGCAAGCAGAGTGAGCCCTACATGACGATCGCGGTGCGCTCGCCCAGCCTGCTGACCGTCGCCGAAGTGAACCTGAAGTTCATGCTGGACGTGATCACCCACATCAGGGTGGGGGCGAAGGGCAAGGCCTACGTGGTCGACGCCAGGGGCCTGCTGGTCGCCGACCCCGACATCGGGCGCGTGCTGCGCAAGACCGACCTGTCGTCGCTCGCGCAGGTAAAAGCGGCGATGGGCGGGCCCCGGGAGGAGCCCGCGATGCTGGCGCGCGACGCCGACGGCGTCGAGGTGCTCACGGCCTACGCGACGATCGATCCTCTGGGCTGGAAGGTGTTCGTCGAGCAGCCGGTATCGGAGGTCTATGCCACGCTGAACGCCTCGATCCTGCGCACCGTGGCGCTGCTGGTGGCGGGCCTGGCGATCTCGGCGCTGGTGGCACTGGCGCTGGCGCGCGGCATGGTGCGGCCGATCCGCACCCTGCAGCAGGGCGCGCAGAAAATCGCGCTCGGCGACCTCGAGCAGTCGATCGAGGTGCACACCAACGACGAGCTAGAGG
>JBAUTZ010000329.1:0-7365 GCA_049582445.1 Burkholderiales bacterium | reverse complement strand
AGCAGCTGGCGCTCAGGCGCCACCGGCTCGCCCGCGTCGGGCGCGAGCCGCAGGAATCGAAAGCGCACCTGGCGCTCGCCGTGCGTCGCGACGTAGGTGCCCTTGCCCTGGCGCCGCACCAGCAGGTTCTCGGCCGCCAGCTCGTCGATCGCCTTGCGCACCGTGCCCTGGCTGACGCGAAAGCGCGCCGCAAGCTCGATCTCGCTCGGAATCGCCTCGCCCGGACGCCATTCCCCGCCACGCAGCCCGTCGAGCAACAACTCCTTGATTTGCCTGTAAAGTGGGCTGAAGGTGGGCGAGCTCATCGGGTGTTATTGGAGCATAATGACCGGAGATCGTCTATCATCTGTCTTATATCTTATAAAAGATACATGATGCGTTGACTTCGCTGCGCGCGCCGCTTACCATCGCGAGCGGCCGCAGGCCTTCCGAATCGCGTCTCAAACCAGCCTCTTCCGGAGTATTAATGTCCAAAGCCCCCCTACGCGTCGCCGTCACGGGCGCCGCCGGCCAGATCGGCTACAGCCTGCTGTTTCGCATCGCGAGCGGCGAGATGCTCGGCAAGGACCAGCCTGTCATCCTGCAACTGCTCGAGATCCCGGACGAGAAGGCGCAAAAGGCGCTCAAGGGCGTGATGATGGAACTCGACGACTGCGCCTTTCCTCTGCTGCACGGCATGGTTCCCGCGTCGGACCCGATGGTGGCGTTCAAGGACGCCGACGTCGCGCTGCTGGTCGGCGCGCGGCCGCGCGGTCCCGGCATGGAACGGAAGGACCTGCTCGAGGCGAACGGCAAGATCTTCGCCCCCCAAGGCAAAGCGCTCGACGCCGTCGCGAAGCGCGACATCAAGGTGCTCGTGGTCGGAAATCCGGCCAACACCAACTGCCTGATCGCCATGAAGAACGCGCGCTCGCTGAAGCCGACCCAGTTCACCGCCATGATGCGCCTCGATCACAACCGCTCCCTTACGCAGGTTGCGCAGAAGGTCGGCAAGCCGGTGTCCGCGGTGCGCAAGATGATCGTCTGGGGCAACCACTCGGCGACCCAGTACCCGGACGTATTCCAGGCCGAATGCGAAGGCAAGAAGGTCTGGCCGCTGATCAACGATCAGGAATGGCTCGAGAAGACGTTCATTCCGATGGTGCAGAAACGCGGCGCGGCGATCATCGAGGCGCGCGGGCTTTCCTCCGCGGCGAGCGCCGCCAACGCGGCGATCGAACACGTGCGCGACTGGGTGCTCGGCACCCCGCCGGGAGACTGGGTATCGATGGGCATCCCGTCCGACGGCAGCTACGGCATACCCGAGGGCGTGCTCTACGGCATGCCGGTGGCCTGCAAGGGCGGCAAGTACGAACTGGTCAAGGGAATCGAGATCAGCGACTTCGGCAGGAAACGCATGGACGCCACGCTGAAGGAGCTGCACGAGGAGCGCGACGGCATCAAGCATCTCCTGGCGTAGGAGGAACGTCATGACGCAAGCCTCCCCCGGCGCCAAGTTCCGCCAGGCGCTGAAGGACGAAACACCGCTGCAGGTCGTCGGCACGATTTGCGCCTACCATGCGCTGCTCGCCAAGCGCAGCGGCTACCGCGCGATCTACCTCTCGGGCGGCGGCGTCGCCGCCGGCTCGCTCGGCCTGCCCGACCTGGGCATCTCCAACCTTGACGACGTGCTGACCGACATCCGGCGCATTACCGACGTCTGCGACCTGCCGCTGCTCGTCGACGTCGACACAGGATTCGGCGCGAGCGCCTTCAACGTCGCGCGCACCACGCGCTCGATGGTCAAGTTCGGCGCCGCCGCGATGCACATCGAGGACCAGGTGGGCGCCAAGCGCTGCGGCCACCGCCCCGGCAAAGAACTGGTGTCGGAGCAGGAGATGTGCGACCGCATCAAGGCCGCGGTCGACGCGCGCACCGACCGCGACTTCGTCGTCATGGCGCGAACCGATGCGCTGGCGAGCGAGGGCCTGGAGCGCGCCCTCGAGCGCGCCCTCGCCTACGTCGCCGCCGGCGCGGACATGATCTTCCCGGAGGCGATCACCGAGCTGTCCATGTACCGGAAGTTCGCCGACACGCTGAAGGTGCCGGTTCTCGCCAACATCACCGAGTTCGGCAAGACGCCGCTGTTCTCTCTCGACGAGCTGCGCTCGGCCGGTGTCGCGCTCGCGCTGTATCCGCTGTCCCCTTTCCGCGCCATGAACCAGGCAGCGCTAAACGTCTACCAGACGCTGCGCCGCGAAGGCACGCAAAAGAACGTCGTCGGGACGATGCAGACCCGCGACGAGCTGTACGATTACCTTGGTTACCACGCCTATGAGAGAAAACTCGATGAGCTCTTCTCCAGCCGCAGCAGCACCTAAGCCCAAGAAGTCCGTCGCGCTGTCGGGCGTGCCCGCCGGCAATACCGCGCTGTGCACCGTTGGGCGCACCGGCAACGACCTGCACTACCGCGGCTACGACATCCTCGAGTTCGCCGACCAGGCGGAGTTCGAGGAGATCGCATTCCTGCTGGTCCACGGCAAGCTGCCGAATGCGGCCGAGCTCGCGGCCTACAAGGCCAAGCTGCGCGGCCTGCGCGGCATCCCCGCCGCGGTGCAGCGCATCCTCGAGTCGGTCCCCGCCAATACCCACCCGATGGACGTCATGCGCACCGCCTGCTCCGCCCTCGGCTCCGTGCTGCCGGAGAGCCAGGACCACAAGCTTTCCGAGGCGCGTAACATCGCCGACCGGCTGATGGCGTGCTTCGGCTCGATGCTGCTTTACTGGTTCCACTATTCGCACTCCGGGCGGCGCATCGATGTCGAGACCGACGACGAATCGATCGGCGGGCATTTCCTGCATCTGTTGCACGGGCGCCGTCCTACCGAGCTGTGGGTACGCGCGATGCACACGTCGCTCATCCTGTACGCCGAGCACGAGTTCAACGCCTCGACCTTCACGTGCCGCGTCATCGCGGGCACGGGCTCGGACATGCATTCGGCGATCACCGGCGGGATCGGCGCGCTGAAGGGGCCGAAGCACGGCGGGGCGAACGAGTTCGCCTTCGACGTCATCGGCCGCTACGACACCCCGGACGATGCGGAAGCCGATGTGATGCGGCGCCTGGCGGAAAAGCAGGTGATCATCGGGTTCGGCCACCCCGTCTACACCATCGCGGACCCTCGCAACCAGATCATCAAGGAAGTCGCGCGGCGCCTGTCGCAGGACGCGGGCGACATGAAGCTCTACGACATCTCGGCGCGGATCGAACAGGTGATGTGGCGTGAGAAGAAGATGTTCGCCAACCTCGACTGGTACAGCGCCACCAGCTACCACATGATGGGCGTGCCGACAGCGATGTTCACGCCGCTGTTCGTCATCTCCCGCACCAGCGGCTGGTCGGCGCACGTCATCGAGCAGAGGATCGACGGCAAGATCATCCGCCCGAGCGCCAATTACACCGGACCCGAGAACCAGAAATGGGTGCCCCTCAAGGCGAGGAAATAGCCATGGCCCAGTACGAATCCGACCTCACGCGCTTCATGCGGCAGTTTCTCGAGCAGCACCCCGAAGAGCTCGCGTCGCAGAAGAAAGGGCGCGCCGTGTGGTGGGACAAGAGCGCCGGGGAACGAACCGCGCCCCCTCCACCGCGGCATGCGCCCAGGTCCGGAGGCGCCGAGTACACCTTCGAGCCACTTTCCGAGGCGGACAAGTAAATGGCTGGCCACATCTCGAACGTCCGGCCCCAGCCGGACAAAGTCCTCACCCAGATCGCCGACTACGTAACCAAGCAGAAGCTGGCGAGTAAGGACGCCTACGACACCGCGCGCTATTGCCTGATGGACACGCTGGGCTGCGGCCTGGAGGCGCTTTCCTATCCGGCCTGCACCAAGCTCCTCGGCCCGATCGTGCCGGGCACGGTGGTGCCCAACGGCGCCAAGGTCCCGGGCACGCAGTTCCAGCTCGATCCGGTGCAGGCGGCATTCAACATCGGAGCCATGATTCGCTGGCTCGACTTCAACGACACCTGGCTCGCGGCCGAGTGGGGCCACCCTTCGGACAACCTGGGCGGAATTCTCGCCGCCGCGGACTGGATGTGCAGGAGCTCGAAGGCGCCGCTCACGATGCGCGACGTGCTCACCGGCATGATCAAGGCGCACGAGATCCAGGGCGTGCTGGCGCTCGAGAACAGCTTCAACCGCGTCGGCCTGGACCACGTGGTGCTGGTCAAGGTCGCCTCCAGCGCGGTGGTGGCGCACATGATCGGCTGCAGCTACGACGAGGTGATCAATGCGGTGTCGCAGGCCTGGGTCGACGGCCAGTCGCTGCGCACCTATCGCCACGCGCCGAATACCGGCTCGCGCAAGAGCTGGGCCGCAGGCGACGCCACCAGCCGCGCGGTGCGCCTCGCGCTCATCTCGAAGACCGGCGAGATGGGCTACCCCTCGGTACTGACCGCGCGGACGTGGGGCTTCTACGACGTCTCGTTCAAGGGCAAGCCGTTCAAGTTCCAGCGCCCGTTCGGCTCCTACGTGATGGAGAACGTGCTGTTCAAGATCTCCTACCCCGCCGAATTCCACTCGCAGACCGCGGTCGAATGCGCGATGGACATCCACGCCGAGATGCAGAAGCTCGGCCGCAAGCCCGAGGACATCAAGAAGATCACGATCCGCACGCACGAGGCCTGCATCCGCATCATCGACAAGAAGGGACCGCTCAACAACCCCGCCGACCGCGACCACTGCATTCAGTACATGGTCGCGGTGCCGATCATCTTCGGGCGCCTGACCGCGTCCGACTACGAGGACGCCGTGGCGGCGGACTCGCGCATCGACGCGCTGCGGGCCAGGATCAGCTGCGTCGAGGACCGCGGCTTCACGCGGGACTATCACGACCCGGAGAAGCGCTCCATCGCCAACGCCCTGCTGGTCGAGTTCAAGGACGGCAAGCAGCTGGGCGAGTTCGTGTGCGAATACCCGATCGGCCACAAGCGCCGCCGCAAGGAAGGCATGCCGGTCCTGGTGGACAAGTTCAAGCTGAACCTCGCGCGCCGCTTTCCGTCGAAGCAGCAGCAGGCGATACTCGACGTGTGCATGAACCCGAACCGGCTGCACGCGATGCCGGTGAGCGCATTCGTGGACCTGTTCGTCATCTAGGAGACGCCATGTCGATCGAACTGCTCGAGCGCCGGCTGGCCGAGCTCTCGGACGAGGTGCGCAACTACCCCACCCCGATCGCGCGCTGCGACGAGCAGCTTCCCGCGCTGCTCGAGGAGCGCGCCCGGGTACGCGAAGCCCTGGAGCGCGAGAGGCATGAATGGTGCAAGTGGCTCGGCGAAGGGGGCCCCGATGCGAAGTGAGCTGCGCAAGCTGACGCTTGTTTTCCTGTGCTTGCTCTTCCCGTCAGTGCACGCAGCGCCTGCGGCCGAATTCCGCGATCCGATCGATTACTTCTTCCACCCTTTCCTCGGTGACCTGAGGGCCGAGGCGGCGGACGCGAAGAAGGCCGGCAAGCACGCGATCGTGGTGATGTACGAGTTCGACGACTGCCCGTACTGCGCCCGCATGAAGCGCGAGGTGCTGTCGCGCCCGGACGTGCAGGAGTTCTACCGCAGGAACTTCCAGGTGTTCCAGATCGACACCAAGGGCGACCAGGAGATCACCGGCTTCGACGGCAAAGATCTGATCGAGAAGGAGTTCTCGCGCGCCGCCGGCGTGCGCGCGACGCCGACCTTCGTGTTCTACCGCTTCGACGGCAAGCCGCTGCTCACGCGCACCGGCGGCATCTACGACCCGAAAGAATTCATTCTGCTCGGCGAATACGTCGCGAGCGGTGCCTATCGCTCGGAGACCTTCGCCAAGTACCGGCAATCGAAAAAGGGATCATGACCATGCCGCATAGCCTGCACGACACCCTTCAACCGCTCAAGGACGGCAAGTACTACTCGCTCAAGCAGCTCGGCAAGGCGCTCGGCCTGAAGATCGAGCGGCTGCCCGTGTCGATCCGCATCGTGCTGGAGTCGGTGCTCAGGAACTGCGACGGCAAGAAGGTCACGGAGGAGCACGTACGCCAGCTCGCCGGCTGGAAGCCGACCGCGCCGCGCACGGACGAAATCCCGTTCGTGCTGGCGCGCATCGTGCTGCAGGACTTCACCGGGGTGCCGCTGCTGGCCGACCTCGCCGCGATGCGCAACGTGGCGCAGAAGATGGGCCAGAACCCGAAGCTGATCGAGCCGCTGGTGCCGGTCGACCTCGTGGTCGACCACTCGGTGCAGATCGATCACTACGGGTCGAGGAACGCGCTCGACCTCAACATGCGGCTCGAGTTCAAGAGGAACGAGGAGCGCTACCAGTTCATGAAGTGGGGCATGCAGGCCTTCGACACCTTCAAGGTGGTGCCGCCGGGCATCGGCATCGTGCACCAGGTGAACCTCGAGTACCTCGCGCGCGGCGTGCACAAGTCGAAGGACGGCGTCTACTACCCGGACACGCTGGTCGGCACCGACAGCCACACCACCATGATCAACGGCATCGGCGTCGTCGGCTGGGGCGTGGGCGGCATCGAGGCCGAGGCCGGGATGCTCGGCCAGCCGGTGTACTTCCTCACGCCCGACGTCGTCGGCGTGCACCTCAAGGGCAAACTGCACCCGGCCTGCACCGCGACCGACCTGGTGCTCACCGTCACCGAGATGCTGCGCAAGGCCAAGGTGGTCGGCAAGTTCGTCGAGTTCTTCGGCGCGGGCGCGTCCTCACTGACGGTCCCGGACCGCGCTACGCTCGCCAACATGGCGCCCGAGTACGGCGCGACCATGGGCTTTTTCCCGGTCGACGACAAGACGATCGATTACTTCCGCGGCACCGGCCGCACCGACGCCGAAATCGAAGCTCTGGCGGCCTATTTCAAGGCGCAGGGGCTGTACGGCATGCCGGACAACGGCGCCATCGACTACAGCCAGACGCTGGAACTCGACCTGGCGTCGGTCATGCCCTCGCTCGCCGGACCGAAGCGGCCGCAGGACCGCATCGGGCTGGAGCGCGTCAAGAGTACCTTCACCACCCTGTTCTCGAAGCCGGTGGCCGAGAACGGTTTCGCCAAAAAGCCCGAGGACCTGGGCAAACGCTTCAAGACCTTCGACGGCATCGACATCGGCTCGGGCGACGTGCTGATCGCCGCCATCACCTCCTGCACCAATACCTCGAACCCGGGCGTGCTGCTCGCCGCCGGGCTGCTCGCCAAGAAGGCGGTCGAGCTGGGGCTCAAGGTCAAGCCGCACATCAAGACCTCGCTCGCGCCGGGCTCGCGGGTGGTCACGGAGTACCTGACCCGGGCGGGGCTGCTGCCCTATCTCGAGAAGCTCGGCTTCTACCTCGCCGGCTACGGCTGCAC
>JBAUTZ010000328.1:0-19870 GCA_049582445.1 Burkholderiales bacterium | reverse complement strand
GCGAAGTGGCCCATGCCGCGATCCTGTGCCCCTCGTTTTACCGCGCCGAGGTGGTCCAGAACCCCTCGCCCTGGGACCGCCTGCTCCAGCGCATCCGCCAAACCTTCATCGCCTGGCTGCAGCCGGCATAAGGCTCCCTTTCACCTGGCGCGTTGCGGCAGCCCGCGAGACCGTAGAGAATCCCTGTTCCCGACCCAAGGAGAAGGCCATGGCTTCGGTTCCAAAGCCCGGATCCGCGAGCGCGATGGGCGGCACCCGCGCCGAGTTCTACCGGCGCATGGACAAGGACAATCTCGCGCCGCTGTGGGAGGTGTTGCACAACCTCGTCCCGCCGCAGCCACAGACGCCGTGCGTCCCGGCGCTGTGGAAATACCGCGAGATCCGTCCCTACGTCATGGAATCCGGCCGGATGATTACCGCGCGGGAGGCGATCCGGCGCGTGCTGGTCCTCGAGAATCCGGGCATGAGAGGGCAGTCGACCATCACCCGTAGCCTCTACTGCGGCCTGCAACTCATCCTGCCGGGAGAGATTGCCCCCAGCCACCGTCATACGCAGTCGGCCTTACGCTTCATCGTCGAGGGCACCGGCGCTTACACCGCGGTCGACGGCGAGCGCACCACCATGCATCCTGGCGACTTCATCATCACCCCACCATGGACCTGGCACGACCACGGTAATCCGGGCAACGAGCCGGTGGTATGGATGGACGGCCTCGACATCCCGATCGTGCAGCTGTTCGACAGTGGCTTCATGGAGACCTTCCCTGAGGAAGCGCAGCCGGTGACGCGTAGCGAAGGCGATTCGTACGCACGCTACGGGGCCAACCTCGTGCCGCTCGCCGGATTGCCGGTATCGAAGACCTCGCCGATCTTCAATTACCCGTATGCGCGCAGCCGCGAGACGCTCGAAACGCTGTCGCGCAATGGCGAACCCGATTCCTGCCACGGCTGGAAAATGCAGTTCATCAATCCGCTCACCGGCGGACCGGCAATGCCCACCATGGGGACCTTCATCCAGCTGCTGCCGAAGGGCTTCCGATCGGCCCCTTACCGATCCACCGACGCCACCGTCTACTCGGCGGTCGAGGGAACCGGGCGCGTGTCGATCGGCGGGCAGGCATTCGCGTTCGAGCCGCGCGACACCTTCGTGGTGCCGAGCTGGCACCCGGCAAGCTTCGAGACCGACGACGAGTGCGTACTATTTTCCTATTCGGACCGGCCGGCCCAGGCGGCCCTCGGTCTTTGGCGCGAGCTGCGGGCATGAACGACAAGGCATTTTTCGGCCGCGAGTACAACAACCGCGCGCTGGTACCGGAGCACGCCCAGTACTTCGCCCGCTGGGCGGAGGACTCTGCGCGTGCGCGTGCGACCATGACCTGCTACCTCGACCGCGAGTACGGTCAGGCGCCGGGCGAAAAACTGGACATCTTCCCCGCGCGCAAGGGCGACGGCTCCGTGCTGATGTTCATCCATGGCGGCTACTGGCGTTCGCTCGACAAGCGCGACTTCGCGTATCTGGCGCCCGCGTGGGTCGACGCAGGCGTTTCGCTGGTCGTAGTGAACTACGACCTGTGCCCGAACGTCACGATCGAGGCGATCGTATGCCAGATGCTGCGCGCCTCGGCGTGGCTGTACCGCCACGCCGAGGAGTACGGCATGGACGAGGAGCGCCTCTTCGTCTGCGGTCATTCTGCCGGCGCGCACCTCACTGCGATGATGATGGCGGCGCTGTGGCCGGTGTTCGACGCAGACTTGCCGCGTGACCTGTTCAAGGGCGGACTCGCGATCAGCGGCATCTACGACCTTCGCCCGCTGGTCGAAGTCGACTTCCTAAACGCGGACCTGCGTCTCGACGAGGCGGCCGCGATCAAGGTCTCGCCGGCGTTCCTGCCGCCGGCCACGCGTGCGCCCGTGTATACGTGCGTCGGCGGGCTCGAGAGCTCCGAGTTCAAGCGCCAGAATGCGCTCCTTGCGCAGCGCTGGAAGTCGGCCGTCGCGGGGGACATCCCGATGCCGGGTCGCCATCACTTCTCGGTAGTCGACGAGCTCGTCAATCCGGCAAGTGCACTGTTTGCGGGCGCAAGACGCATGATGAAGCTGGACCGCTGATGGGGTCGCTCGAAATCTATCTCCATCCCGGGGTGTACATCGATAGCGACCACCCGGCGGTAATCGCGTACGCGCGCCAGCGGGTGCGCGGCGCAAACGATGTCGAGCGCGGCGTGTCGCTCTACTATGCGGTGCGAGACGGCATCCGCTACAACCCGTTCCTGGATTTCACGGTCGACTCGGCCTACCGGGCGAGCGACTGCCTGGCCGCGGGCGAAGGCTTCTGCGTCGGCAAGGCCGCGCTGCTCGCCGCCTGCGCGCGCGCGGAAGGCATCCCCGCGCGGGTAGGCTTTGCCGACGTCAGGAACCATCTCTCCACACCGCGCCTGCTCGAGTACATTGGCAGCGACCTGTTCGTCTACCACGGCTACAGCGAGCTGTTTCTCGGCGGAAAGTGGGTCAAGGCAACGCCTGCTTTCAATCTGGCCCTGTGCACGAAGTTCCGCGTTAAGCCACTCGAGTTCGACGGGCACAACGACTCCATCTTTCATCCGTACGACGCCGATCAACGCCGCCACATGGAGTATCTACGCGACCGCGGCACTTTCGCCGACGTCCCGGCGGCCGAGATCCAGGAGGCGTTCCGCGAGTTCTATCCGCGGCTCTATGGGCTGGGCCGCGACGCCGCGCACGAGACGTTCGGCTGACGCGCCTCGAAGCGGCCATGCGCGCGCTTCTCGAGGAAAGCTTCGCTTCGGCCGTAGCCGCCGCCGATCCGCTGAAGGTTCTTTCCGCGCACCTTCCCCCTCCGCCGCGAGGCCGTACGCTGGTGGTGGCCGCAGGTAAGGCTGCGGCATCGATGTCGCTTGCGGTCGAGCGTGGCTGGCCCCCGGATGCGCGACTGGAAGGTCTCGCCATCACCCGCTACCGGCATTCGCTGCCGACCACGCGAATTCGCGTGCTCGAGGCCGGCCACCCCGTGCCCGACGAGGCGGGCGAGGCCGGCGCGCGCGAGATGCTGGAACGCGTTCGGGCGCTCGGCGAAGACGACCTCCTGCTCGCGCTGATCTCGGGCGGGGGCTCAAGCCTCCTGTCGCTTCCGGCCGATGGGATCTCGATGCAGGACCTGAAGGCGGTGACAAAGCAGCTGCTGCGCTGCGGTGCAGCGATCCAGGAGATCAACACCGTACGCAAGCACTTGTCCATGATCCAAGGCGGGCAGCTCGCCGCCGCGAGCCGGGCGCCGGTGCTGGCGCTGGCGGTGTCCGACGTCACTGGCGACGATCCGACGCACATCGCCTCCGGACCCTGCGCGCCGGACCCTACGACTTTTCGCGATGCGCTCCAGGTCCTGGAAAGCTACGGCATCGAGCCACCGAAATCGGCGCGCGCTCGCCTTGAGGATGGCGCGCGCGGACGAATCGCCGAGACGCCCAAGCCTGGCGACGCCGTGTTCGCTCGCGTCGAGAACCGCGTGATCGCCACCGCGCACGCATCGCTCGAAGCGGCGGCAGGAGTCTTCAGCGCACACGGCATTCAGCCGGTAATTCTCGGCGACACGGTGACCGGGGAGGCCACCGAGGTGGCCAAGGTGATGGCGGCGCTGGTGCGTGAATCGCGCCGCTACCGGGCACCGTTCCGCCCTCCGGCGGCGCTCATCTCGGGGGGCGAGTGCACGGTGACGCTGCGCGGCGAAGGAGGCCGCGGCGGGCGCTGCAGCGAGTTCCTGCTGGCCCTTGCGATTGAGCTCGGAGGCATGCCTGGGGTCCACGCGCTCGCGGCGGATACCGACGGCATCGATGGCTCCGAGGAGAACGCCGGGGCGATGATCGCACCCGACACGCTTGCGCGAGCACGAACGATGGGGCTCGACGCCCGGCGGCACCTGGCGCGCAACGACAGCTATGGCTTCTTCGCCGCTCTCGGTGACCTGCTGGTCACCGGACCGACGCTCACCAACGTGAACGACTATCGCGCGATCGTGATTGCCTAGAACAACTCGCCCTGCGCCACGCCGCCCGCGTAGCGGAGTATGCCCTGCTCGACCCGAAGCGCGGGGTGAAGGGTATGCGCACGCGGCGCCTCTTCACGATCGAGGAGGTGGATCACCTCCGCGCCCTGCACCACGAGCCAGTCGGCGATCAGCGAGCGGTGGCAGCGCGCCGGATCGCGTTCCGCGCACATGATGCACAGCCGCCCCTGCCTACCGTCCGCCAGCAGCCGGGCGCTGGCTGTACGAAAGATTTCGCTTTGCATGTGCTCGGCATAGGCGCGGAAGCTTGGTTCGCGCAGCCCCGGATGGCTCGACTCGTCGCTTCCGCGGCGCATGCCGCCTAGCGAATCGCCCCGCCATTCATAGGCAATGCCCGCGGCTGCGAGCCTCGCACCGAGCGGCCCGTAACCGAATTGCGGATAGCGGCGCGAACGCGGGTATGCGCGCACGTCTACCAGGCGCGAAACCTTCGCCTGCAAAAGCATGGCAACGAACCGCTCAGTGCTGCGGTTGCCGTGCCCCGCGGTGCATACGTGCGCCACGTCCCTCCTTGCCAAGAGCAACCCGGCTGCCGACCCGCAAATCGAGCTTGCGCGCGGCGCTGGCGCGGTTGGCGGCGATCTCTACCAGTCCTACGCTATTCTCGTACCAGAACGCCCCGCCGGCGGGCGCATCGCCGAAGGTCTCCGCGCGCGCAAGACGGCGCCCCGCCGCATGCAGCCGCGCCTCATGCGAGACGCCCGTCGCGCGCAGGCCGGTCATGGCATTGCCGTAATGGTCGATGTAGATGACCCGCGCCAGATCTCGCGCGCCGAGCAGTATGCCTGGGGCGCGCTGCGCAACAAGCCATCGACGGGGTACGTGCCCGAGCGCGAGCGCCGCCGCCACTGGAGCGAACAGATCGCGACCATGGAACGAGGTCGACATACGCGCAGGGCGCCAGGCGATGCGCCGACAGCTGCGCCGCCTAGCCCGCTGCCAGACGACCGACAGCAGCCCGTTATCCGGACCGATCAGGCGATATCCGTCGGCCTGGACCACGATCGCATCCCGCGGGCCGCCGACGCCGGGGTCGACCACGGCGATAAACACGCTCCCACGCGGATAGAAAGGCACGAGTGCCGCGAGCAGGTGCGCCGCGGGCTCGACGGCGAACGGTGGTAAGTCGTGCAACGCGTCGAGCACCGGCACGCGAGGAGCTCGCGACTGCAGGACCGCCTTAAGCTGTCCGACGTAAGGGTCACGCCATCCAAAGTCGGTATAAAGAACGATCATGGTCGCTCCAGAAAGCAAAAGGCCGGGTCGGGCCCGGCCTTTTTCGCATGAACGCGTGGCGCGATCAAGCCGCTTTCTTTTCGTCCTTCTGATCGGGTGCGGACTGCTCAGGCTGGTCCAAGAGCAGTACGAGCGCAAGCGGCGCATTGTCGCCCTTGCGGAATCCTGTTTTCAGTATGCGCAGATAGCCGCCGTTGCGTTTCGCGTAGCGCGGGCCGAGATCGTCGAAAAGCTTGCCCACGATCTCACGGTCACGCAGCCGATCGAACGCCAGGCGCCGATTGGCGAGCGAGGGTTTCTTTCCGAGGGTGATCATCGGCTCGACCACGCGACGCAGTTCCTTCGCCTTCGGGAGCGTCGTCGTGATCGTCTCGTGGCGCAGCAGCGAATTCGCCATATTGCGCAGCATCGCGAGCCGGTGGCTCGTAGTGCGGTTGAGCTTGCGTAGTCCGTGGCCGTGGCGCATGGCTTGTCGTCCTTGTTATCCGGGAGCGCCCTATACCCGATGGTGCTCAAGTCCGGCCGGCGGCCAGTTCTCGAGCCTCATTCCAAGCGTAAGGCCGCGCGAGGCGAGCACTTCCTTGATTTCGTTTAGCGACTTGCGTCCCAGATTGGGCGTCTTGAGCAGCTCGGTCTCAGTGCGCTGAATCAGGTCGCCGATGTAGTAGATGTTTTCGGCCTTAAGGCAGTTGGCCGAGCGTACCGTCAGCTCCAGGTCGTCCACCGGGCGCAGCAGGATCGGATCCACTTGCGGCGTCTTGCGTTCCTCCGCGGGCGCCGCGGTTCCCTCGAGCTGCGCGAAAACGGAGAGCTGCTCGACCAGGATTCGCGCCGCGTGCCGAATCGCCTCTTCGGGCTCGATCGCGCCGTTAGTCTCGATATCCATGATCAGCTTGTCAAGATCGGTTCGCTGCTCCACGCGCGCAGATTCGACTGCGTACGACACGCGGCGCACCGGACTGAACGACGCATCGAGAATGATGCGGCCAATCCCCTTGGTCTCTTCGGGGAGATAGCGCATGTTGCCCGGCACATAGCCACGGCCAGATTCGACCTTGATCTGCATCTCGAGCTTGCCGCCCGAAGCCAGCGTCGCGATGACGTGATCGGGGTTGATGATCTCGACGTCGTGCGCGGCCTCGATATCCGCCGCGGTGACGGCGCCGTCGCCCTTCTTCTTCAGCGTAAGGATCGCCTCTTGCCGGTTGTGCAGGCGGAACACGACACCTTTTAGATTCAGCAGGATGTCGACGATGTCCTCCCGCACGCCGTCGAGCGTCGAATATTCGTGCACGACGCCGGCGATTTGCACTTCGGTGGGCGCATGGCCCGGCATGGAAGACAGCAGCACGCGACGCAGCGCATTGCCGAGCGTGTGGCCATAGCCGCGCTCGAACGGCTCCATTGTCACCTTCGCATGATACGGAGACAGATTCTGTACGTCGACGATACGCGGTTTGAGAAATCCGGTTTGCGGCATTTTGCGTGGTCCTTACTTCGAATAGAGTTCGATCACCAGGCTCTCGTTGATAGACGAGGACAGGTCGGTACGCGCGGGCAGGGCCTTGAACGTGCCTTTGAGGGCCTTGGCATCGACTTCCAGCCATTCCGGAATGCCGCGACTCTCTGCAGCCTCCGCCGCCGCCTTGACGCGCAGCTGATTCTTCGCCTTGTCGGTCATCTCGATAACGTCGCCCGGCCTGACTTGGTACGAGGGGATATTGACGCGCTTGCCGTTCACCAGAACCGCGTTGTGGCGCACGAGCTGGCGCGACTCGGTGCGCGATGCGCCGAACCCCATGCGATAGGCGATGCTGTCAAGGCGCGTCTCGAGCAGTTGCAGAAGGCGCTCACCCGTGACGCCCTTGGAACGCGACGCCTCCGCGTATGTATTGCGGAACTGGCGCTCGAGCACGCCGTAGATCTTGCGGATCTTCTGCTTCTCGCGCAGTTGCTTGCCGTAGTCGGACAGGCGCTGGCCGCTCCTCTGGCCGTGCTGGCCGGGAGCATAGCTGCGGCGCTCGATCGCGCACTTGTCGGTGAAGCATTTCTCTCCCTTGAGGAAGAGCTTTTCGCCTTCGCGCCGGCACTGGCGGCACTTGGCATCTAGATTTCTGGCCATGGTGTCTTTTCCCGTCGACTCAGACCCGTCGCCGCTTAGGGGGGCGGCAACCGTTGTGCGGTACAGGGGTTACGTCGGCAATGCTGCTGATCTTGAGCCCGATGGCGTTCAGCGCGCGCACCGCCGACTCGCGGCCGGGGCCCGGGCCCTTGATGCGCACTTCCACGTTCTTGACTCCGCACTCCTGCGCGGCACGGCCGGCACGCTCCGCCGCGACTTGCGCCGCGAACGGCGTCGACTTGCGCGATCCCTTGAAGCCTGCGTTGCCCGAGGTGGCCCAGGCGAGCGCATTGCCCTGCCGGTCGGTGATCGTCACGATGGTGTTGTTGAAGGAAGCGTGCACGTGCGCGATGCCTTCGGCCACGTTCTTCTTTACCTTCTTGCGGGCGCGCGCCGCCTGTTGCGTCTGCTGCGCCTGCTGCTGACTGGGATTCCTGGTTGCCATGTATATCCTTAGCGCCCGTTACGCCTTGCCGACTTGCACGTTGAGTTTCACAGCCGCTTTGCGCGGCCCCTTGCGGGTGCGGGCATTGGTACGCGTGCGCTGCCCGCGCACGGGCAACCCCTTGCGATGCCGCACGCCTCGGTAACAGCCGAGGTCCATGAGCCGCTTGATGCTCATCGAAACTTCTCGCCTCAGGTCGCCCTCGACCACTAGGCGTCCCACGTTCTCGCGCAGCCGATCGAGCTCCGCGTCGGTGAGATCCTTGATCTTGCGCGACTTCTCGACCCCTGCCGCGGCGCAGATCGCCTCGGCGCGGGCGCGGCCGATGCCATAGATCGCAGTAAGCGCGATCCCGGCGTGTTGGTGATTGGGGATGTTGATGCCAGCGATACGTGCCATGTCTCAGTCCAGGAATCGCGCGGGAGAGGGAAAACCCGAAATTTTAGCGAAATTAATCTGTTGTCTCAAGAGGTTAATTGAGGTTAATTCATCCCTGGCGCTGCTTGTGGCGCGGGTCGCTGCAGATGACCCTAACCACCCGCTTGCGGCGGACGATTTTGCATTTGCGGCAGATTTTCTTTACCGAAGCCAGCACCTTCATTTCCTGCTCCTTTACTTTGCGCGGAACACGATGCGCCCGCGCGTCAAGTCATAGGGCGTCAATTCCACCGTCACCTTGTCTCCGGGCAGAATACGGATGTAGTGCATCCGCATTTTCCCGGAGATGTGCCCGAGTACCACGTGGCCGTTCTCGAGCCGAACCCTGAATGTCGCGTTGGGCAGCGTCTCCATGATCTCTCCCTGCATCTGGATCACGTCTTCCTTGGCCATCTCAGCCCTATCGCACCGGCAGGCCGCCCTTGAAGTTGGCTTTACGCAATAGGCTCTCGTACTGGTGGGTCATGACGTACGCTTGGACCTGCGCCATGAAGTCCATGGTCACTACGACGATAATCAGCAGCGACGTGCCCCCGAAGTAAAAGGGCACGTTCCATTTGAGAATGAGAAACTCGGGCAGCAGGCATACGAGTGTGACGTAAATGGCGCCGGCAAGCGTCAGGCGTGTCAGGATTCGCTCGAGGTAACGGGCAGTCTGGTCCCCGGGGCGGATCCCAGGCACGAAGGCCCCTGACTTCTTCAGGTTATCCGCCGTTTCCTTCGGGTTGTACTGCAACGCCGTGTAGAAGAAGCAGAAGAACACGATGAGTGCCGCGTAGAACACCACGTACACGGGTTGCCCGGGCGTAAGCGTGCCTGCGATATCACGCAACCACAGGAATCCCTCGGCCGAACCGAACCAACCCAGCACGGTCGCCGGAAACAGTATCAACGAGCTCGCGAAAATCGGCGGTATGACCCCCGACATGTTCAGCTTGAATGGCAGGTGCGAGCTTTGCCCGCCGTAGACCCGGTTCCCGACCTGGCGCTTGGCGTAGTTGACCAGTATCTTCCGCTGGCCACGCTCGACGAAACATACGAATGCGGTCACGGCGACCACTGCCACCGCGATGAGCAGCGCGGTGAGCGGGTGCATGGCGCCGGTGCGCACCAGTTCCAGCGTTCCGGCGATCGCATTAGGCAGGCCCGCTGCAATGCCGCCGAAGATGATGATCGAGATGCCGTTGCCCAGACCGCGCTCGGTAATCTGCTCGCCGAGCCACATCAGGAACATCGTTCCGGTTACGAGCGTGGTCACCGCCGTGACGCGGAACATCAGCCCCGGGTCGAGCACGAGTCCGGGCTGCGATTCAAGCGCGATCGAGATTCCAGTCGCCTGGAAAAGCGCCAGGAACACGGTTCCGTAGCGCGTGTACTGGGTTATCTTGCGTCGGCCCGATTCACCTTCCTTGCGCAATGCGTCGAGCTGAGGCGAGACCGAAGACATTAGCTGCATGATGATCGATGCCGAGATATACGGCATGATTCCGAGCGCGAAGATCGTGAAGCGCCGTAACGCGCCGCCCGAGAACATGTTGAACATTCCCAGGATCCCGCCCTGCTGTCCCTGAAACAGATCGGCCAGCACCTTCGGGTCGATGCCCGGCACGGGAATGTGCGCCCCGATGCGGAACACCACCAGCGCGCCGAGCAGGAATACCAGGCGGCGCTTGAGATCGCCGTAGCGGCTGGTCTTACCGACGTTGGGAAGCGTGGTGGCCAAGTGAAATATCCTATCGCCGAGCGCTTACGCCGCGGGGGTCGCGGGTGCTTCGTCGATCTTGCCGCCCGCTGCTTCTATCGCCGCGCGCGCCCCTCGAGTGACTTTGACGCCCTTGAGCGTTACCTTGCGCGCCAGCTTGCCCGACAGGATCACCTTCGCCCCTTGCGCCTGGTGCGGAACGACGCGTTCCGCCTTGAGCGCACCGAGATCGATCTCGCTCGCCTTCATTTTCTGCAGATCAGAAAGCCGCACTTCCGCCGTGGCATCGCGCGCCAGCGAGGTAAATCCGCGCTTGGGCAGCCGACGATGAAGCGGCATTTGGCCGCCCTCGAAACCGATCTTGTGAAATCCGCCCGAACGCGCCTTCTGGCCCTTGTGGCCTCGTCCCGCGGTCTTGCCCAGCCCCGAGCCGATGCCACGGCCCACGCGGCGCCGCGGCTGTCTGGCGCCCGGCGCCGACTTCATGTCGTTTAGGCGCATGCTCGAGTCCCTGCTCATACCACCACCCTCACCAGGTAATAGACTTTGTTGATCATGCCGCGCACTTCGGGCGTGTCGGCAAGCTCAACCGTGTGATTCAGGCGCCTCAGCCCGAGGCCGCGAACGGTCGCGCGATGGCTCTCCTTGCAGCCCGCCAGCCCCTTGATCAGCTTCACCTTGATCTTGTTGTCTGCCATGACGCGCCTCAGGAAACGATTTCCTCGACCTTCTTGCCGCGCTTGGCGGCGATTTCCGCCGGCGTGCTCATCGCCTGCAGTCCATTGAGAGTGGCGCGCACGACGTTGTAAGGGTTCGTCGAGCCGAAGCACTTCGCCAGAACGTTGGTCACGCCCATCACCTCGAAAACCGCGCGCATCGGGCCACCGGCAATGATGCCGGTACCTTCCGAAGCCGGCTGCATCAGCACTTTCGCCGACCCATGCTGGCCGATCACGGCGTGGTGCAACGTCCCGTTCTTCAGCTTCACCTTGAAGAGCTTGCGGCGCGCTTCTTCCATTGCCTTCTGCACGGCCACCGGCACCTCGCGGGCCTTGCCCTTTCCCATGCCAATGCCGCCATCTCCGTCGCCCACCACGGTGAGTGCCGCAAAACCGAGCACGCGGCCGCCTTTTACCACCTTGGTCACGCGGTTGACCGATACCATCTTCTCGCGCAGGCCGTCGGAGCGCTCGTCCGTCGTTTGCATCCTGGGTTGGATCTTTGCCATGAGGTTTCCTTAGAACTTCAGCCCGCCGGCCCGGGCAGCCTCGGCAAGCGCCTTCACCCGTCCGTGGTACTTGTAGCCGGACCGGTCGAACGCGACCGCTTCGACGCCGATTTTCTTCGCCTTTTCGGCAATCCGCTGGCCGATCAACTCGGCAGCCTTGATGTTGCCACCACTCTTCAACTTGCCGCGCAATTCCTTCTCCGCACTCGAGGCGCTCGCGAGCACTTTGTCGCCCACGGCTGACGTGAGTTGAGCGTAGATGTGCAGGTTCGTGCGGTGCACCGTAAGCCTGACGGCATTCCGGATCCGGATTCGCACTCTGGTTTGGCGCGCGCGCCGAAGGCGCGAAGAATTTTTGTCGAACATGGCGATGTCCCGTTACTTCTTCTTCGTCTCTTTCAAGATGACGATTTCGTTGGCGTAGCGTACGCCCTTGCCTTTGTAGGGCTCGGGGGACCGGTAGGCGCGCACTTCCGCAGCCACCTGGCCGACCTGCTGCTTGTCGATGCCGGAAATCACGATCTCGGTCTGCGTCGGTGTGGCGACCTTCACGCCCTTGGGCATCTGGTGTACCACCGGGTGGGAGAAACCGAGGGTGAGGTTCAGCTTGTCGCCCTGCGCTTGCGCGCGATAGCCAACTCCGACCAGGGCAAGCCTCTTTTCGAACCCCTTGGTCACCCCAGACACCATATTGGCCACCAGCGCACGCATGGTTCCAGACATTGCATCGGCCTGGCGCGAATTACCGAGCGCCTTGCACATAAGCTGATCGCCGTCTTTCTCGACGGCCACATTGGGGTCCATCGCTCGCGCCACCGTCCCAAGCGGGCCCTTCACCGCAATCTGACCCGCGGTAAGGTTCACTTCGACGCCTTTGGGTAGCGGAATTGGGTATTTGGCGATGCGTGACATCGGTCGCTCCTTACGCCACGATGCAGAGCACTTCGCCGCCGACGCCTGTGTCGCGCGCCTTGCGGTCGGTCATGACTCCGCGAGAGGTCGACAGGATCGCGATACCGAGACCGTTCATTACTCTCGGAATATCGTCGCGTCCCTTGTAGACGCGCAGGCCCGGCTTGGAAACCCGTTCCAGGCGCTCAATCACCGGCCGACCCGCGTAGTATTTGAGGCTGATCGCGAGTTCCACTTTTCCGGCACGATCGCGAATCGCAAAATCGTCCACATAGCCCTCGTCCTTCAGCACCTGGGCGATCGAGGTCTTTAGCTTCGACGACGGAATGACGACTTCGCTATGCCCGATCATCTGGGCATTGCGGATGCGCGTCAGCATGTCCGCGATAGGGTCGCTCATGCTCATTGTCTGTGCTCCTTACCAGCTCGCCTTGATCACGCCAGGAACCTCCCCCCGCATGGCGAGCTCGCGCAGCTTGTTGCGCCCGAGGCCGAATTTGCGGTAAACGCCGCGGGGGCGGCCGGTAATCGCGCAACGATTCCGCAAACGCGTCGGTGACGCGTTCCGCGGCAGCTTCTGAAGCTGCTCGCGCGCGGCGTCTTTCTCTTCATCGGAGGCCGAAGGGCTTTCCAGCACTTCCAGGATTGCACTTCGCTTCGTCTTGAATTTCGCGACGGTCTTGCGGCGCTTGAGTTCGCGGTTTTTGAGAGCGAGCTTGGCCATGAATAAACCTCAGGTCTTGAACGGGAAGCGAAAAGCGCCGAGCAACGCGCGCGCCTCGTCGTCCGTTTTTGCGGTGGTAGTGATGTTGATATCCATCCCCCGGAGCGCGTCGACCTTGTCGTAATCGATCTCCGGAAAAATGATCTGCTCCTTGATGCCCAGGCTGTAGTTACCGCGGCCGTCAAATGCGCGATTGGAAATGCCGCGGAAGTCCCGGATGCGAGGAATGGCGACGTTGACCAGGCGATCGAGGAATTCGTACATCCGCGCGCCGCGAAGCGTCACCATGCAGCCTACCGGGTAGCCCGCTCGGACCTTGAACGTCGCAATCGATTTGCGCGCCTTGGTGATGACGGGCTTTTGGCCCGCGATCTTGGTCATGTCGGAAACGGCGTTGTCCAGGACCTTCTTGTCGCCGGTGGCCTCGCCGACCCCCATATTGATGGTGATCTTCTGGATCCGCGGCACCTCCATCACCGACTTATAGCCGAACTTTTTGCTGAGGTCCGGCACCACGGTTTCCCTGTAATAGGCATGCAGCCGCGCCGGCGGAACCGGCGCCGCGCCTTTTTGCTTCTCTGAAGTTGTCGCTTTCGCCATATCTCTGACCTCAGGCGTCGACTTGCTCGCCATTCGACTTGAATACCCGCACCTTGCGACCGTCGCCCAAATCCTTGAACCCGACGCGGTCGGCCTTTTTCGTGCCGGGATTGAACAGCGCGATGTTCGACACGTGAATGGGCATATCCTTGTCGACGACCCCACCGGTAATCCCTTTCATGGGATTGGGACGCTGGTGCTTCTTGACGCGGTTGACACCTTCGACAACGACATGCTCGTCGTCCACGCGGCGCAACACCGTGCCGCGCTTCCCCTTGTCGCGACCGGCGATCACGACCACTTCGTCGCCCTTCTTGATCCTCAGCATGGCAGTCCCCTTGCAGCGCCCGGCTACAGCACTTCTGGCGCGAGCGACACGATTTTCATGAATCGCTCAGTGCGCAGCTCGCGAGTCACCGGCCCGAAGATCCGCGTGCCGATTGGCTCGAACTTCGCGGTTAGCAGCACTGCAGCGTTGGAGTCGAACCGGATGAGGGAGCCGTCGGCGCGACGCACGCCCTTGGCGGTGCGCACGACAACCGCGTGATAGATCTCGCCCTTTTTCACGCGTCCCCGCGGCGCCGCGTCCTTGACGCTCACCTTGATCACATCGCCGATGCTGGCGTAGCGGCGTTTCGAACCACCCAGCACCTTGATGCACATTACGGCACGCGCGCCGGTGTTGTCGGCGACGTCCAAAATCGACTGCATCTGAATCATTGCTAGTTCTCCATCCAACTTCCTCTGCGCCACCAGTAACGTAACGGCACAGCCAGTTTTGGATCCCGTCCGGGTCGATGCCTCACCGGTTGAACGGTAGAGGCTGAAAAGCGTTAAATTTTATCCCAAATCCGGCTCTTGCGGCAACAAGAGCGGCCCTAGACCGCCTTCGACTTCTCGATCAGCCGCGTGACCGTCCATGACTTGGTTCTGGATATCGGCCGGCCCTCGGAGATTTCCACCAGGTCGCCGAGCCGGATCTCGCCCGAGTCGACGTGCGCGTGGTACTTCTTCGATCGGGTGATGGTCTTACCGATCCCCGGGTGCTTGACCCGGCGCTCGACCAGCACGGTCACCGTCTTCTGCATCTTGTCGCTCACTACCCGTCCGACGAGCGTCCGTGTGTTCTTCGCAGCGGCTTGGGTTGTGGTCTGTTCGGTCATTTGGCTGCCTTCTCGTTCAGCATAGTGCGCACGCGGGCGATGTCCCGGCGCACCTTCTTCATCTGGCTGGTATTGCTCGTTTGCTGGGTGGCCAGCTGCATGCGCAGCCCGAACTGCGCCTTGAGCAGACCCAGCAACTCCTTCTGCAGCTCTTCGCCCGACTTGTCGCGTAGCTCGCTAGTCTTCATGACTTATCCCAGCATCCGGTGAACGAACGCGGTCTTGAGAGGCAGCTTGGCCGCCGCGAGCGCAAACGCCTCCCGCGCCAGCGCCTCGGTAACCCCGTCCATCTCATAAAGAACCTTGCCTGGCTGGATCTCCGCGACGAAGAACTCCGGATTGCCCTTGCCGTTACCCATGCGAACCTCCGCAGGCTTCTGTGAAACCGGCTTGTCCGGAAATATACGAATCCAGATTCGGCCACCGCGCTTGATGTGGCGCGACATGGCACGACGCCCCGCTTCGATCTGGCGCGCAGTGAGGCGACCGCGATTGATCGCTTTGAGGCCGTACTCGCCGAACGAGACCTTGGCGCCGCGAGTCGCTACGCCCTTGTTGCGGCCTTTCTGTTGCTTTCGGTACTTCGTGCGTGCTGGCTGAAGCATTGCCTGTTACCTCTTGTCTATTCCTGCTTGTCCCCGCCACCGGGCGCTTCGCCTTCCTTGGTGGCCGGTTTGCGCGTGCGCTTGACGGTCGTCTTAGGTTTGGCCGCGGTCGTGCCTTTCTCTTCCTTCTTGGCGATGCGCGGTTTCGCTGGCTTCTCGGCGGCTTCGCCCTCGGGCTTGTCCCTCGCCGGCGCCCTGCGCCCGCCGGGCCTCGGCACGGGCTTCTTGGCCTTCTTCGGCGCAGCCGGCTCCTCCGGCACGGCGGGTGCGCCGCCAGGAAGCGCAGCCTGCGCCTCGCTTTTCTGCACCACCTCGCCTTTGTAGACCCAAACCTTGATGCCGATCACGCCGTAGCTCGTCTTCGCCTCGCCGAAACCGTAGTCGATGTCCGCACGCAACGTGTGCAGAGGCACCCGCCCCTCGCGATACCATTCCGTACGCGCAATCTCGATGCCGTTGAGTCGGCCCGCGCTCATAATCTTTATGCCCTGCGCACCGAGACGCATCGCATTCTGCATCGCACGCTTCATCGCGCGGCGGAACATGATCCGTTTTTCAAGCTGCTGGGCGATCGAATCGGCTATCAACTGTGCGTCGATCTCGGGCTTGCGGATCTCTTCGATGTTCACGTGCACCTGCTGCACGCCCATCAGGCGGCGCAGTTCGCCCTTGAGGGCCTCGATCTCCTCACCTTTCTTTCCGATCACCACGCCGGGACGTGCCGAGAAAATGGTGATTCGCGCGTCCTTCGCCGGTCGCTCGATCACCACGCGACCCACCGACGCATGCGCCAGCTTGCGCTTCAGGAACTCACGGACTTTGATGTCGTCGGCCAGCATGCCGGCAAAGGCACGGCTGCTGGCGTACCAGCGCGAACTCCAGTTTCTGTTGACGGCAAGCCGGAATCCGATCGGATTGATCTTTTGTCCCATTCGCGTCTCTCTCAGTCGCCGACCGTGATGTAAATGTGGCAGGTGTGCTTGAGCACCCTGTTGCCGCGCCCCTTGGCGCGGGCCTGAAAACGCTTCAGAAAGGTGCCGCGCTCTACGTGAACGATCTTCACCTTCAGTTCGTCGACGTCGGCACCATCGTTATGCTCGGCGTTGGCGATCGCGGATTCAAGTACCTTTTTCAGGATGCCTGCGCCCTTGTTGGGCGTGAACGCGAGGATGGTCAGCGCCTTGTCCACTGGCTTGCCGCGGATGAGGTCGGCAACCAGTCGCCCCTTCTGCGCCGAGAGCCGCGCGCCACGAAGAATCGCCCGGGTTTCCATGTCGGCTCCTTATTTCTTCGCCGCCGCGGCAGGGGCCGCAGCGGGCGCCGGCGTACCCGACGGAGCAACCGCAGTCTTGCGGTCGGCCGAGTGTCCCTTGAACTGCCGCGTCAGCGCGAATTCGCCGAGCTTGTGGCCGACCATGTTCTCGGTGACGTACACGGGTATGTGCTGCTTTCCATTGTGCACGGCGATGGTCAAGCCGACGAAATCGGGCACGATCGTCGAGCGGCGCGACCATGTCTTGATCGGACGCTTGTCATTCGTGCCGCGTACGGCATCGACCTTCTTCATGAGATGCAGATCCACGAATGGACCCTTCTTGATTGAACGCGCCATCCTCTGCCTCGCGCTGCGTTATGACCGCCGCCGGTCACGGACGATCATGCTCTGCGTCCGCTTGTTGCGTCTGGTCTTGTAGCCCTTGGTTTGCACGCCCCAGGGTGATACCGGGGGCTGCGCCGCCGCCGTGCGACCTTCTCCGCCGCCGTGCGGGTGATCAATCGGATTCATTGCAACGCCGCGCACGGTCGGCCGAACGCCGCGCCAGCGCTTGCGACCGGCCTTGCCGATCGACTCCAGATTGTGCTCCTCGTTGCCGACCTCTCCGATCGTTGCACGACAGTCGACGTGGACCTTGCGGATCTCGCCCGAGCGCAGGCGCAGCTGCGCATAGGAGCCCTCGCGCGCGAGCAATTGCGCGCTCGCCCCTGCGGAACGGGCAATTTGCGCCCCCTTGCCGGGCAGCATCTCGATGCAATGTATCGTCGTACCGACCGGGATATTCCTGAGAGGCAGCGTGTTACCAGTCTTGATCGGAGCCTCGGCGCCAGAAACAAGCTGGGTTCCGGGCGTCAGGCCCTTCGGCGCGATCACGTAGCGCCGCTCGCCGTCGGCGTACAACAACAGTGCCAGATTCGCACTGCGGTTCGGGTCGTACTCCAGACGCTCAACCTTCGCCGCAATGCCATCCTTGTTACGGCGGAAATCGACCTGACGATAGTGCTGCTTGTGGCCACCGCCCTTGTGCCGCATGGTGATGCGGCCCTGATTGTTGCGACCACTGCCCTTCGACTGCTTGGACAACAGCGGGAAATGCGGGGCCCCTTTGTGCAGGTCCGGATTGACCGCTTTGACCAGCGCGCGGCGGCCGGGCGAAGTGGGTTTGACTTTGACAAGTGGCATGGCTTACTCCGTCGCCCCGAAGTTGATTTCCTGGCCCGGGGCGAGGCAAACGAACGCCTTCTTCCAGTTGCGGCGGCGGCCGTTGAAGCGGCCGAAGCGCTTTGCCTTGCCCTTCACGTTCGACACCGTCACGCCCTCGACTTTTGCCTTGAACAGCAACTCGATGGCGGCCTTGATCTCAGACTTGGTGGCGTCATCGGCCACGCGAAACACGTACTGCCGGTTGCGGTCCGCAAGCATAGTGCTCTTTTCCGACACCACCGGGGCAAGCACGACTCTCATCAGCCGGTCGTCGTTGTATTTCTTCGAGGCCGTCATTTCAGCATCTCCTCGAGCTTCTGCACCGCCTTCTTCGTGAGCAGCACGTTGGGAAACCGCACGAGCGCTACGGGGTTCGCATGCTGCGCCGCGACCACCATTACGTTCGGCAGGTTGCGCGAAGACAACATCAAGTTCTCATCGACCTCGTCGGTGATCAGAAGCAGCCCGTCAAAACCCATTGACTTCACCTTCTGCGCCAGCAACTTGGTTTTCGGCGCTTCGAGTCTGAAGTCGTCGACGACGCGGATGCGATCCTCCCGCGCGAGTTGCGACAGGATCGACGCCATGCCCGCGCGGTACATCTTGCGATTGACCTTGTGGGAGAAATTCTCGTCGGGGCTGGCGGCAAAGATCTTTCCGCCGCCGCGCCACAGCGGGCTGGAAGCCATCCCCGCGCGAGCCCGGCCGGTACCCTTCTGACGCCAGGGCTTGCGCGTCGACTTGGCAACCTCGCTGCGCTCCTTCTGTTTGCGAGTCCCCAGTCGCGCGTTCGCCTGGTAGGCCACCACGATCTGGTGCACGAGCGCCTCGTTGTAGTCGCGCCCGAACAGCGTATCGGGTGCGCTGAACGTCCCTGCAGCGCCCGTGTCGCTCACCATCTTCAGTTCCATGAGCGCCCCCTTAGCCCTTGACCGCGGGACGCACGACGACGTCGCGCCCGTTGGAACCCGGCACCGCGCCCCTCACCAGCAAAAGCTGGCGCTCCGCGTCGACCCTCACGACAACGAGGTTCTGCACGGTGCGGCGTACGTTACCCAGATGTCCGGCCATGCGCTTGCCCGGGAACACGCGGCCCGGGTCCTGGTTCTGGCCCGTCGAGCCGGGACGATTGTGCGAGACCGAATTGCCGTGTGAGGCGCGGTTGGAGGAGAAGTGGTGGCGCTTGATCACGCCAGCAAATCCCTTTCCGATGGTGACGCCCGAGACGTCCACCTTCTGGCCCACCTTGAAGATCTCCACGCCGATCTTGCCGCCCACCTTGAGATCTGCGAGTTCCTCTGGCTTCGCGCGGAATTCCTTCAGCGTGTGCCCCGCCTCGACCGCGGCCTTGGCGAGATGGCCGGCAAGCGGCTTGATGACGCGACTCGCGCGCCGCTTGCCGAAAGCGACCTGAACGGCCGCGTAGCCGTCGTTGTCGGACGTCTTGATCTGGGCGATCCGGTTGTCGGACACGTCGAGCACCGTCACCGGGAGGGTGTCGCCGTCCTCGGTGAAGATACGCGTCATGCCGACCTTGCGGCCGACGAGTCCAATAGTCATTTTGTTGACCTCTCTTGAGGCGCCGGCTGCAATTGGCCGGCCTTGTCAATAAACCCCGGTCTCCCGGGAAACCTGCGCCTCGGCGAAAAAAGTGGCCGAAGCAAGAAAAGTTGCTTCCTCTATTCGGTACCTACTGCACCTTGATCTCGACATCGACGCCCGCCGGCAAATCGAGCTTCATCAGCGCATCGACGGTCTTGTCAGTCGGGTCGATGATGTCCATCAGCCGCAGATGCGTGCGAATTTCGAGCTGATCGCGCGAAGTCTTGTTCACGTGGGGCGAGCGCAACAAATCGAAGCGCTGCCTGCGCGTCGGCAGCGGCACCGGGCCACGCACGACCGCCCCCGTGCGCTTTGCCGTGTCGACGATTTCGAGCGCCGACTGATCGATCAACCGGTAGTCGTACGCCTTAAGACGGATTCGAATGCGTTGGCTCTGCATGATCCTTACTCGATGACCTTAGCGACGACGCCGGCGCCGACGGTTTTGCCGCCCTCGCGGATAGCAAAGCGCAAGCCCTGCTCCATGGCAATGGGCGCAATCAGCGTCACCGTCATCTTGATGTTGTCCCCGG
>JBAUTZ010000327.1:0-1745 GCA_049582445.1 Burkholderiales bacterium | reverse complement strand
GCCGTGGCGCGCACGATGGCAGGCTGTGCGGGGTCGTTCACCAGCGCCACCAGCTCCGGGCCCGCCTGCGCCGCGCCGCGCTCGGCCGCATCGAAAGCGTGGGCGAACTGCTGAAAGCCGCGCGATGGGTGGCCGTACCGCTTCTGCAACGCGGCCTCGGCCCATTGAGCGTCCTTGTCCCTGTGGCAGCCGTTGCAGGCGTTGGGCGTGCCGAGGCTGGCGCTCAGGTCGGGCCGCGGGACGCGCATGCTGTGGTCCCGCCGCGGGTCGATCACCATGTAGGTGGTCGTCGGCATGTGGCAGTCGACGCAGCGCGATCCCGGCTGGCCGGCGACGTGGAAATGGTGCGCGGGCGTATCGTACTTGGCCGGCAGGTGGCACTGCGCGCATACGTCGTTGCCGGGCAGGCGCGTCTTCTGGCTATGCGGATCGTGGCAGTCGCTGCAGGTCACGCCCTTCGCGTACATCTTGCTCTGCAGGAACGAGCCCCATATGTAGACTTCGCCGCGCTGCTGGCCGTCGGGGTAATACAGCGGCGGCGTCAGCACGGCCGGCAGATAATGGTCGAGGAAGCGGTCGCCCGCGTGGTAGCCCTCGGCGATCTGCGCCCGGCGCGCATGACACTGGGCGCAGACTCCGATTTCAACGTCACCCTCTTTCGGTGCGCTGCGTTCCGCGTTGCCGCTGGCCGGATCGATGCGCCAGCTGACGCCGCGGCGCTCGTCGAACGTCACCGTGAGCCCCTTGGTCGCATCGGCCGGCTTGTCCCGCGTCCACGCAAGGTGATTCGAGCCAGGGCCGTGGCAGGCCTCGCAGCCGACGCTGATCTCGGCCCACTTGGTGTCGAAGCGGTTCGCCGCCGCGTCGTAGTTCTTGCGCACGTCGGTCGAGTGGCAGTCGGCGCACATGAAGTTCCAGTTCTGCGCGCGCCGGGTCCAGTGCAGCTCGTCGCGATAGTCGATCTTCTCGTCCGGGTACTGGTGGAACCAGCGCTGTCCGCCTTCGGCTTTCGGGCGCGCGTCCCAGGTGATCGACAGGGCCTGGATGCGCCCGTCCGGAAATGAGATCAGGTACTGCTGCAGCGGATAGACGCCGTAGGTGTACTGGATCTCGAAATCGGCGAGCTTGCCGTCGGGCCCGTCCGTGTGCACGAAGAACTTGCCGTCGCGCTTGAAAAAGCGCGACTCGACGCCCGCATAGCGAAACTTCGCGTCGTCGAAGTCGCCCAGCGCGGTGTCTGAAGTCGCATGCTGCATGGCGCGCTCGTGCTGCGAGCCCCTCCACGCCCGGTACTCGGCGACGTGACACGACTCGCACGCGGTGCTGCCGACGAAGCTTGCCGGGGCCTGCGGCGCGGCGGGCCGCGGGGTCGCGCGCGGTCGGTCGAGGAGCCACCATGACGCGACCGCCAGGGCGACGAGGAGCACTGTAACGCCGGCCGCTACGACCTTCGGCCAGCTCTTCGCCGCGGCTGCGGCGGGAGCGGCCTTGCGTTTGTCGGATCTGGAAGCCACTGATGTAAGCTTTCAAGGACGCTTGGCGATAGGCTAGCAGGCGCGCCTCCTCCTCGCCATGTCTCGGGCGCGTCCGTGCGCGCGACCCGGCCCCGCTATACTCGCCCTGCTTGGCGAAGTGAGACGAAGATTGTCCGCCACAAGAAGAAGGGCCAGTGAACCGGTCGATGCGAAGCTATGCCGCAGCCGCCCTGCTCGTCGGCGCGCTGTCCGCCGCACCAGCGCTCGCCG
>JBAUTZ010000326.1:0-5889 GCA_049582445.1 Burkholderiales bacterium | reverse complement strand
GCTGGCCGCGGCGACGCTGTGGGGAATTGCGGGGCTGGCCCTGCGTCCCGTGGCGCGGCGCTACCCGGGCGTGCACTGGGGCGCCGCGTGGCTTACCTTTGGCGCGGTCCTGGCGGTGATGGTGCCGCTGCTCGGGCTATCGGCCGAGTACCACGTGCTCGGCACCGACAAGGTCGGGCAGGACGTGTTCTACCAGGCGCTGAAGTCGATCCGTACCAGCCTGATCATCGGCACGCTCACCACGCTCGTGCTGTTGCCGCTCGGCCTGGGCCTGGGCGTCATGGCCGGTTACTTCAAGGGCTGGGTGGACGACGCGATCCAGTACGTCTACACCACGATTCATTCCATCCCTGCCGTGCTGCTGATCGCGGCGGCGGTGCTGATGATGCAGGTGTACATCGACAGCCATCCGCAGCTGTTTCCCACCACGGCCCAGCGCGCCGACCTGAGGCTGCTGTTTTTGTGCGTGATTCTCGGGTTCACGAGCTGGACCGGCCTCGCGCGCCTGCTGCGCGGCGAGGCGCTCAAGCTCTCCGAGCTGGAGTTCATCCAGGCGGCGCACGCCTTCGGCGTATCGCACCGGCGCATCTTGCTGCGCCACATCGTGCCCAATGTTGCGCACATCGTCATCATCGCGATGGTGATGGATTTTTCCGGGCTGGTTCTCGCCGAAGCCGTGCTGTCGTACGTGGGGGTGGGCGTGGATCCTTCCACCACGAGCTTCGGCACCATGATCAACGGCGCGCGCCTGGAAATGGCGCGCGAGCCGACGGTCTGGTGGTCGCTTGCCTCGGCGTTCGGCTTCATGTTCGTGCTGGTGCTGGCGGCGAACATGTTTGCCGACGCGGTGCGCGACGGCTTCGATCCGCGGGTGCGCCTGGCATGAACGAGGTCGTGCTTTCGGTCGAGGGACTCCGGACGCGGCTCGACTCGCCGCACGGGCCGACGCACTGCATCGACGGGGTCGACCTCGAAATCCGCAAAGGGGAATGCCTCGCGCTGGTCGGCGAGTCGGGGTGCGGCAAGTCGATGACGGCGCTGTCGATCATGCGGCTGCTGCCCGAGGCCGCGCGCATCGCCGGGGGCAGGGTGCTGCTCGGCGGGCGCGATCTGCTCGCACTGCCCGAGGCGGCGATGCGGGCCGTGCGGGGCCGCCGCCTGGGGATGATCTTCCAGGAGCCCGCCACCTCGCTCAATCCGGTTCTTACCATCGGGCGCCAGGTGGTGGAGGTGATCGAGCGCCACACGGCGCTGCGCGGCGCGGCGGCGCAGCGCCGCGCGCTCGCGCTGCTCGAGGATGTCGGTATCCCCGACGGCGAGCGGCGTTTCCACGAGTACCCGTTCCAGCTCTCGGGCGGACTCAAGCAGCGCGCGATGATCGCGGCGGCCCTGGCGTGCGAGCCCGAGGTATTGATCGCGGACGAGCCGACCACCGCGCTCGACGTGACGATCCAGGCGCAGATCCTGGATGTGCTTTCGAGGCTGAGGGAGCAGCACGGCACCGCGGTGCTGCTCATCACGCACGACCTCGGCATCGTGTCGCAGGTCGCCGACCGCGTGGCCGTCATGTACGCCGGGGAAATCGTCGAGATGGCGGCCCGGGGCGAATTCTTCCGCGCGCCGCAGCACCCGTACTCGCAGAAGCTGTTCGACGCGCTGCCCTCGCCGCAGAGGCGCGGCACCGGCCTGGCGGTGATCCGGGGACAGGTGCCGCCGATTACGGCCGACTTCAGGGGCTGCCGCTTCGCCGACCGCTGCGATCTTGCGTTCGACCGCTGCCGCCGCGAAGCGCCGCGTCTCATTTTGTTGCCGAACGGCCATCTGGCGCGCTGCCACCTGCGCGAGCAGGGACCGGAGGCGCCGCGGGCGCCGCCCTCGGGTGGCCTAGAAGGGGCGAGCGCCGGCGTCGCCTCGGCGCGGCGGCTGCTCGAGACGCGGGACCTGAAGGTCCACTTCCCGATCCGCTACGGGCTGTTGCGCCGGGTCATCGGCCATGTGCGGGCGGTGGACGGAGTGAGCCTCACCATCCACGAGGGGCGTACGCTCGCGCTGGTGGGGGAGTCGGGCTGCGGCAAGACGACCGCCGGCAAGGCGATCCTGCAGCTGATTCGGCCCACCGGTGGGACCGTCCGCTCGGGGGACACCGAGCTGACGCGGCTGTCGCGCGGCGAGCTGCGCGCATGGCGCGCGACGCTGCAGATCATCTTCCAGGACCCTTACGCCTCGCTCGACCCGCGCATGCGCGTAGTCGACGCCCTTGCCGAGGGCATGCGCAGCCTCGGCATCGGGCGCGACGACGCCGAGCGCGAGCGCCGGGTCGACGAGCTGCTTGAGCAGGTGGGGCTCCCTGCGGGCGCCAAGGGCCGCTACCCGCACGAATTCTCCGGCGGACAACGCCAGAGGATTGCCGTGGCGCGCGCGCTTGCGGTGAACCCGCGCCTCATCGTGTGCGACGAGCCGACGAGCGCGCTCGATGTCTCGGTGCAGGCGCAGATCCTCAACCTGCTCAAGTCGCTCCAGGACAGGCTCGGTCTGGCCTACCTCTTCATCACGCACAACCTATCGGTCGTCGAGTACCTGGCGCACGAGGTCGCCGTGATGTATCTCGGCCGTATCGTCGAGCACGGCACGGTCGAGGAGGTGCTGAACGATCCGAAGCATCCCTACACGCGGGCGCTGCTCTCGGCGGTGCCGGAGATCGAAGGTGGCCGGGAGCTCATCCGCCTCAGCGGGGAGTTGCCCTCGCCGGCGAGGCCGCCCGCAGGCTGCCACTTCCATCCCCGCTGCCCGAGCGCCCGGCCCGAATGCGCGCGGGACTATCCGCAGACGGTCGTCGTTTCGCCGACACGCGGCGTGGCCTGCGTGCTCTACCGCGACGGCGAACATGCTTAGGCGCAAATAAACCTAAATCAGTTTATTAGAAAAAATTTCTAACGCTTTGATTATTTGTATTTAGTCTTCTTTCGAACATGTGATGTCTTTGGGTACACGGTGAGTCGCTGGCCGGGATGCAGCTCGCCGCCGACATGGTTCAGGCGCCGTAGCTCCGCGACCGTGACCCCGTAGCGCCGCGAGATGCTCCAGAGCGTTTCGCCGCGCTTCACCACGTGAACCTGGCCGCCGGCCGGAACCGGCGGCGCATACATGATCGGCAGGCTGGCGACGCTGCCCACCGCGGCGCCGTCGGTCGGCACCACCAGCAGCGACGGCGGGCGCGACGAGCGCGAGCGGATGCCGTTCACGCGCCTCAGCTCGGCGACCGGCACGTGGAACTTCTGCGCGATGTGCTCGAGGCTTTCGCCGCGTTGCGGGTGATACACCTTCCACGACACCAGCTCATCTTTGTCGTAGTTCTCCAGGTTGGCGTGGAACGCCTCGACCTTGTCGGCCGGCAGCACGATCCGTGCGTCGGACGAACTCGGGATCAGGGGCCGGTTGAAGCCCGGATTGAGGGCGACGAACTCGTCCACCGGCATTTCCGCCAGCTTCGCCGCGAGCCGCAAGTCAATCGCGCCCGTGCCGTCCACGGTAGTGAAGTATGGGCGGTTCGGGATCGGGTCCAGCACGATGCCGAAAGGCTGGGGATCGGCGATGATGTTCTTCAGCGCCTGCAGCTTGGGCAGGTACTCGCGCGTTTCCTTCGGCATCTTCAGGTGTGAGTAATCGGTGGGTTTGCCGGCGGCGCGGTTCTTCTCGATCGACCGGTTGACCCCGTTCGAGCCCCAGTTGTAGGCGGCGAGGGCGAGCTGCCAGTCACCGTACTGGTCGTACAGGTCCTGAAGATGATCGAGCGCTGCGGCAGTTGAAGCGACGATGTCGCGCCGTGCGTCGTACCACCAGTTCTGCTCGAGACTGTAGCGCCTTCCGGTCCCGGGAATGAACTGCCACAGCCCGGACGCATGCGCGCGCGAGTAAGCCATCGGGTTGAACGCGCTTTCGACGATCGGCAACAGCGCGAGCTCGGTCGGCATGCCGCGCTTCTCCACTTCGTCGACGATGTGATACAGGTATAGCCGGCTGCGCTCGAACACCCGCTGCAGGTACTCCGGGCGTGCGAGGTAGTACGCCATGTTGCGCCGAACGCGAGCGTCGTCGTCGACGTCGGGGATGCCGAACCCGAGACGCACCCGCTGCCACAAGTCGTCCGGCGGAACGGTCAGATCGATGACCGGGAGATCGCTCAGCGGCTCGCGCACGGTCTGATGGTCGCCGTCGAACGGCGGCAGGCGCGAGGCGTCCAGCGGCCTCGCCAGCTCGCGCACCGCCAGCTCGGTGCGGGCGGCCTGCTCGTCTGCCACCGCGATCGAGGCGCCGGCCTGGGTGTCCGCCTTCGCCCCGGGAAGCGGCGGCACGGGAATCGACGCCGGAGCCAGCGGCTGCGTGGTGCAGGCGGCGAGCGCAAGCGCGGCCGTGGCCAGACCTCTGCGAAGGACTCCGGTCAGCCGGCTCACGAGCGGTTCTTCCACTCCCTGATGGCGGAGAATACGCGCACCGGGTCGGCCAGGCGCGCGCCCAGGTACTTGTTGGCGGAATCGACCACGGCCGGCTCGAGGCAGCGCAGGAAGGGGTTGGCCGCCTTCTCGTCCCCCATCGTGGTGGGCAGCGTTGGCTGGCCCGCGTCGCGCAGGCGCCGGGCGCGGACTTCGAGCGCGGCGAGCGCGGCGTTGCCCGGGTCCACCGTGCGCGCGAACTTGATGTTCGCGAGCGTGTATTCGTGACCGCAATAGACCTTGGTGTCGTTCGGCAGCGATGCCAGCTTGGCGAGCGAGGCGTACATCTGCTCAGGCGTGCCTTCGAACACGCGCCCGCAGCCGCAGGCGAACAGCGTGTCGCCACAGAACAGCGAATCCGCGCCATAATAGGCCACGTGCGCGCGCGTGTGACCTGGGATGTCGAGCACCGCGAAGCGGACCCCGAGCTCCGGGATATCCACGGTATCGCCTTCGGAGACCGGGTGCGTCAGCGTCGCGATCGGCTCGTTCTTCGGTCCGTATACCGGCACGCTGTGCGCCGCGAGCAGCTCGGCGACG
Source organism: Burkholderiales bacterium (assembly GCA_049582445.1). Taxonomy (GTDB): domain Bacteria; phylum Pseudomonadota; class Gammaproteobacteria; order Burkholderiales; family SG8-39; genus DAHVFK01. Next base: position 859 of record JBAUTZ010000326.1, on the reverse strand, counting down.
CCGCCGACGTGGTCCGGATGGTGGTGCGTCGCGAGGATCGCGGTGAGGCGCAGCTTTTCGCGGGCGAGGTAGTCCTTCACCGGACGAGCTTCGCCCGGGTCGACGACGGCCGCGTGGGTGGCATTGCGCAGCGTCCAGATGTAGTTGTCCCTGAACGCGTTTATTGGAACGATCTCGAGCATGGATCGGCAGTCCTTTGCACCGGAAGGCACGCCCAAGTATAACGGGGGCGTCCGCTCCTCGCTTTCGGAATGGTTCGCATCCCCGCAGGGCCGCTACGTCCTGGACTGGGAGCTGGCCCAGTTCGACAACGCGGTGGTCGACGTGTTCGGTTTCCGCGCCGTGCAGGCGGGGCTGCCCGAGGCGGACTTCCTGCGCCAGAACAGGATCCCTTTCCGGTTCACCCTGGCCCTCGAGCCCGGCGCTGCGCTGGCCGCGGACCCGCTGCAACTTCCGCTGGCCGCGCAGAGCATCGATCTGGTCGTGCTGCCGCACGTGCTCGAGACGCACAACGATCCGCACCAGGTGCTGCGCGAGGCCGAGCGCGTGCTGATGCCCGAGGGGCAGCTGGTGGTCTCGGGGTTCAACCCGATGTCGCTGTGGCGCGTGCGGCAGGCGTTCGCCGGACGCCATCCCGGCGCGCCCTGGGACGCGCGCTTCATCAGTCTGCTCCGGCTGCGCGACTGGCTCAGGCTGCTCGGCTTCGAGCTGAACGGCGGCGTGTTCGGCTGCTACCCGCCGCCCTTCGACCAAACCAAGTGGCTCGAACGCTTCGCGTTCATGGAGCGCGCCGGGGCGCGCTGGTGGCCGATCCTCGGCGGAGTGTACGTCGTGCGCGCGGTGAAGCGCGTGCCCGGCA
>JBAUTZ010000325.1:0-2751 GCA_049582445.1 Burkholderiales bacterium | reverse complement strand
ATCAGTGGCCGATCCTGCGAAACATCAATGTGCGCGACTACGTCGTCGCCGGCATCGACCTTCCGGGCGGACTGATTTCGATGCTGGCCGCCAGAAAACGCCGCGCCCCCTAGCTCTCAGGCGGGCTCGACCGCTTCGCGGTACGCATGCCACGCCGCGTGGCCGATCCAGGGTAGCGTCACCACCAGCCCGAAGTACCACGAAGCGAAACCGAGTCCGGCAAGCGCGACGATCATCGCCGCCCAAAGCATCATCGGCGCGAAATTCCTGCGCAGCACGGTGAAGCTGACGATCATCGCCGAGACGACGTCCATGTTGTCGCGGTCGAGCAGCATCGGCAGCGACATCGCCGAGGTCGCGTACACCAGCAGGGCGAGGCCTGCCCCGGCGACGACGTAGACGAGCACGAACAGCCACGCGTCGGGCGAGCGAGTGAGCTCGGCGAGAAAGCCGGCAGCGCTCGGCACGCCCTCCGGGAAGAACAGCGCCACGACCACCACCGAGACGCGTATCCACACCGCGAGCGTGAGCGTGAGGATGAGCGCGTAGAACCCGATTGCCGGCGCGTTCGCGCGCCAGGCGGCGAGCGTGGGCCCGAGGCGCGGCGCCTCGCCCCGCTCGAGCCGCCGGCTGACGTCATACAGGCCCATCACCAGGAACGGCCCCACCAGCAGGAAGCCGGTGGTGAGCGCGAGGCCCACCGCACCCGAGTAGTAGTGCGTCAGCAGAAAGCCCATTACCGCCAGCACGCCGCCGTAAAAGAGGCTCGCCCGCGGTGCGGCAAAAAGATCGGCGAGTCCTGCGCGCAGCCAGCGCCCTGGCGCGTCCATGCCGAACACACGGACGTGAGGCCAGGCGAACGGCTGCGCCGGCGGCGCGCTCATTGGTCTACCCCGGGCCGCATACCGTAGAATCCCCTTGGCTCGAGCATCGCCACACCCCCTATGACCGTCATCGCAAGCGCATTTTGCGACACGCACGCGCACGTGTTCGGGCCCGAGCAACGATACCCCTACAACCCGGCCCGCGCCTACACCCCGCCCGACGCCCCGCTCGAGGCCTGGCTCGCGCTGCACGCAAAGCTCGGCATCGGACGCGGCGTCCTGGTCCAGCCGAGCGTCTACGGGACCGACAACCGCGCGATCCTGGACGCGGTGGCGCTGCACCCGGGACGGCTGCGCGCGGTGGTCGCGGTCGGCGCCGAGGTCTCCGACGCCGAGCTCGAGCGCCTGCACGCCGCCGGCGCGCGCGGGATTCGCGTCAACCTCGCCGACAAGGGCGGCAATCCGTTCGCCTCGCCGGCCGATCTCGAACGCACCGCCGCGCGCATAGCACCGCTTGGCTGGCACGTCGAGCTGCTGGTGCACGTGCACCAGCTGGACGCCTGGCGCGACGTCTTCGAGCGCCTGCCGCTGGACGTCGTGGTCGGCCACCTCGGCTACATGCCCGCCGAGCTGGGCGTTGCGCATCCCGCCTGGCGCGCCTTTCTCGAGGTGGTACGCGCCGGACGCTGCTGGGTCAAGCTGAGCGCCCCCTACCGTATCACCGCGCGCAGCGCGATGCCCTACGACGATGTCGCCCCCTTCGCACGCGAGCTGGTCGCGGCGCGTCCGGACCGCATCCTCTGGGGCAGCGACTGGCCGCATCCCCACATCCGCAGCAAGGCGGTATCGCCCGACGACGCCGGGATGCTCGCGCAGTTCGCGCAATGGGTGCCGGACGAGGCGCTGCGCCGGCGCATTCTGGCCGACAATCCCGCGAAGCTATACGGGTTCTGAGCTCAGGAAAGCCGGGCGGGCAGCCACATCGCGATCTGCGGGAACGCGACCAGCAGTGCGATCATCACCATGAGCGTGATCACGAAAGGCAGGGACCCGACGATCACGTCGTAGATCTGGCCGCGCGAGCGCACGCCCTGCACCACGAACAGGTTGAAGCCCACCGGCGGGGTGATCAGCGCGGTCTCGATCAGCAGCATCATGAGGATGCCGAACCACACCGGATCGAAGCCCACGCCCGTCACCACCGGCGTGATGATCGGCACCGTCGCCACCAACATCGACAGGGACTCCATGAACATGCCGAGCACCACGTAAAAGAGCACGATCACGACGATCGTGCCGGTCGGCGACAGGCCGAACCCGGTGACGTAGCCCATCACTTTGCCCGACAGCCCGATCGAGGTGATGATGAAATTGACGAAGTAGGCCGCGATCAGGATCGCCATGATCATCGCGGTGGTCTTCATCGTGCCCTCGAAGGTGTCGCGCAGCATGCGCCAGGACAGGCGCCCGCGCCAGGCCGCGAGGCCGATTGCAGCCACCACGCCGAGCGCCGCCGATTCGGTGGGCGTGGCGATGCCGGCGTAGATCGAGCCGATCACCACGATGAAGATCAGCAGCGGCGGAACCAGGTCGGGCAACGACGCCCAGCGCGCCCGCCAGTCGGTCTCCAGGCGCCTGCCGCCCCAGCGCGGCCGCGCGAGGCACGCGATCACCACCGTGACGCTGAACAGCACCGCGAGCACCAGCCCAGGCACGATGCCTGCGAGGTAGAGCTTGGGAATCGACGTGTCGGTAAGCGCGCCGTAGACGATCATCGGGATTGAGGGCGGGATGAGGATGCCGAGCGTGCCGCCCGCGGCGATGGTCCCGAGGTACAGCCGCTCGTTGTAGCCGTACTTGTCGATCTGCTCGACCGCCACCGTGCCGATCGTCGCGGCGGTCGCGACGCTCGAACCCGAGACCGCCG
>JBAUTZ010000324.1:0-3114 GCA_049582445.1 Burkholderiales bacterium | reverse complement strand
CCTCGACTTCGTGCAGCTCGGCCGCCGGCGCGGGCGGCACGGCGTGAGTAAGGCCGGACACTCGGCGGCCGTCGTCAAGCGCGAATCCGACGACGGTGCGTGGCCGAATCCAGCGTGCGAGCGCGAGCCCCTGGCGGTCGAAGCCGGATTTCGCAAGCAGCACGCAATCGAAGCGCGGCCGGCGCAGAGTCGCGAACAGCCTGAGTTTTCCGGAAATCACAGCAAGCGCGGATTCCGATGTTCCACGGTGCTTGAGCTTGGTATAGACGTGCACCGCGTCGAGCGCCGGATTGCCCTCCAGCACGTCGGCGTTGTAGGAATTGACCAGGGCGGCGATATGCGCCCGAGGATAGCGCGCGCGCAGCGCGGCGATGAGCGGCGTGGTGCATACCAGGTCGCCGATGTTGTCGCGGCGGATCACCAGGATGCGCGCTTGCGGGTCGAGCGCAAGGTTCATGCTTCGAGCGTGGACAGAAAATCGATGAGCGCCCGGGCGCGCTCGACGAACGCAGCGTCCGTGAACTGCGCGAGGTGCGCCCCGGCCGACTCGGCATCGAAGCGGAATCGGCCGGCGAGGATCTCGCGCAGCCTGCGCTCGAAGTCCTCGCCCGCGTCCTGGCGCGGGTCGCGGTAGCGCAGGCCGGTGACGCCGTGCTCGACGGTCTCGTCGAACGGCGGCGCGTCCGGGGCGAGCACCGCCGTCCCGCAGGCCTGCGCCTCGATGACGTTGAGGCCCAAGGCCTCCTTCTCCGGCAGTCCGGTGAGAAGGAAGTCGATACCGCGATAGGCGGCGGCGACGTCGCTTTGCTGGCCCCAGAAGCGCACGCGGTCCCGGATCGGCTCCAGCGCGAGCACCAGGTCGCGCACCGAGGCGTAGCCGCCGCTGCCGAAGATCTCGAGATTCACCTGGGGCAGCCGCGCGATCACCGGCGCGAGCAGCGCGAAGAGCTGCGGAAACTGCTTGATCGGCGTCAGGCGCGACACGACGCCGAGCGTCAGTCCCGGTCGGCGCTCGTAGGGCGGCCGCGACCGAAGCGGCTCGGCGATCGGCTCGAGCAGGCCGAGCACCCGGTCGCGGAATTTCCTGCGGTCCCAGTCGTAGCGCGAGCGGGCTCGCAGTGCCCCGCCGTCCGCGCCCCTGGGCGCGAGGTCTGCGACCCCGTAGAGGGGCTCGCCGTACACCCAGTCGATGCCGGCGGCGCGCACGCTCGCGATCACGTGGCGCGACACCGCGAGGATCACCTCGAAGGGCCGCAGCGGGGTGGGATCGCGGTCGTAGAGCGGCATGTGCGCGAACGCGGTGACCAGGTGCCCTTGCGCGCGCAGCGCCTCGACCACTTCAGGCGGCGCGAAGGTGTGAAACGCGAGCCAGCGCGGCGGCTCGCCGCTCAGCCGCTCGACGATGTTCTCCACGCGCGCCAGCGTTTCGATGCGCGCCTGCGGCATCGAGAGCGCGCCCCAGCTCTGCGCCAGCGGATCGATGAAGAGCCGCGTCGCGACGCCCGTCGCCTGCAGCGCGCGCGCGAAGGCCGCGGTATACACCTCGCCGCCGCCGAAGCTGCGCTGCAGGTTGATCTGGACGCAGGTGTCGAACATGCGGCGTCAGGACAGGCGGTGCCGCTCGAGCCACAGCAGCAGCACGATGAAGGTGTAGGCGAGCCTGCGCGAGGCTTGTCCTTCGCGCGCCCCACGCCAGAGCTTCTCGACCGCGCCCGCGTTGAGGAACGGCGCGATCTCGCGCGTGCGCGACACCGCGTGCTCGCACAGTTCGCGCCAGGGCCCGTTGAAATTGGCAAGCAGCGGCACCGAGAAGCCGTGCTTGGGCCGGTCCCACGCCTCCCTCGGCAGCTTGTCGCGCGCGAGCGCGCGCAGCAGCGCCTTCGGCTCGGGCCGCAGATGGCTCGTGGCGGGCTGGGCCAGCGCGAAGTCCGCCAGGTCGTTGCCGAGCAGTGGCACGCGCACCTCCAGCCCGTGCGCCATGCTCGCGCGGTCCGTCTTGACCAGGCAGTTCTCGCTTAGATAGGTCCACAGGTCGGCGCGCATCAGCGCGGCGCCGTCCATCCTTCCTCCGAAGCCGCGCGCGAGCTCGCGCCAGCGGCCGAGGGTCGCCTCGGGCCGGCTGCGTGCCAGTGCCTCGGGGGCGAGGTAGCGTGCGAGGCTTTTGCGCGAGACCGGCCAGGGGCCCAGCTCGACGCGCCGGTAGAGGAGCAGGTCCTGGCCGGCGAGGCTGCGGCGCAGCAGCGCGCCCGGAGCGAGTCGCGCGCGAATGAGCGCGCGCAACAGGCGCCGTCCCGCGTTGTCGGGATGCAGGTCTTCGCTATCGAGGAAGCGGTCGTAGCCTCCGAACAGCTCATCGCCGCCGTCGCCCGAGAGCGCGACCGTGACGTGGCGGCGCGTGAGCTGCGCGAGCTCGTAGGTCGGCACGTAGGCGGGATCGGCGAGCGGCTGGTCGAGCGCGCCGAGAGCGCGCCCGAGCTCGTCGGCGCCGATCCGCGGCGCATCGAGCACGTGGTGCTCGGTGCCGTAACGGCGCGCCACCGCGAGCGCGGCGTCGGATTCGTCGTAGCCTTCCTCGGCGAAGCGCACGCTGAAGGTGAGCAGCGGCTTCGCGCGCGCCTCGGCCATGTAGTGCACGATGAGGCTGCTGTCGATGCCGCCCGAGAGGAACGCGCCCAGCGGCACGTCGGACACGAGCTGCGCTTCGACGGTGCGCCGGAGCAGCGCATCGAGCTCTTCAAGGGATGACTTGGAATTCGATTTCGGCGGAGCCGGGATCTTCCAGTACGGCTCGATCCGTGCCGCGCCACCATCGGCTCGCCACTCGAGCCAGTGCGCGGGCGGGAGCTGGCGCACCGCGGCGAGAAAGCTCGCGGGCGCGAGCGGCGTCTGGAACGCGAGATAGTCGCGCAGCGCCTCGTAGTCGAGCTCGCGCGGAAAGCCCTCCAGCGCGAGGAACGGGGCGAGCGTCGAAGCGAGCGCCAGGCCCTTTTGGCTCGAGAAAAAGAGCGGCTTGATGCCGAGCCGGTCGCGCGCGGCGAAAAGCTTGCGCTCACGCGCATCCCAGAGGGCAAAGGCGAACATGCCGTCCAGGCGCGCCACCACGCCATTGCCCCA
>JBAUTZ010000323.1:0-1527 GCA_049582445.1 Burkholderiales bacterium | reverse complement strand
TCCCGCGCCGGCTCCGCGGCCGGGCGAGGCCTGGCTGAGCGTGCTCGACGTCGGGCAGGGGCTGGCGGTGCTCGTGCGCACCGCGGGCCGGGCGCTGCTCTACGACGCCGGGCCGGCGTACGGCACGCAATCCGACAGCGGCGAGCGAATCGTGGTGCCGCTGCTGCAGGCGGCGGGGATCCAGCGCCTCGACGCGCTGGTGCTGAGCCACGAGGACAGCGACCACACCGGCGGCGCGGTCTCGGTCATGGAGAACCTGGAGACGGATCTCCTGCTGTCGTCGCTCCCGCCGGATCACGCCGCGCCGGCGTTCGCCGGATACGCGCAGCGCTGCGCGCGCGGCCTGCACTGGAACTGGGACGGGGTGCAGTTCGCCCTGCTGCATCCCGCCGCCGACGACTATGGGGCCGTGCACCGGAATAACGACCTGAGCTGCGTCTTGCGCGTGACCGCGGGCGGACACGCGACGCTGCTTACCGCCGACATCGAGCGCGCTGCCGAGGCGGCGCTGCTCGAGCGCGAGGCAGGGCGACTGCGCGCCGAGGTGCTGCTCGTGCCGCATCACGGCAGCCGCAGCTCTTCGGACGTTTCGTTCATCGCCGCCGTGGCGCCGCGCTGGGCCGTGGTCGCGGCCGGATACCGCAACCGGTTCGGCCACCCGAGCGCGCAGGTCGTGGAACGCTACGCAGCCGCCGGTGCGGCGCTGCTGCGCACCGATCTGGACGGCGCGGTCGACATCCGGATGGACGCATCGGGCGTGCGTGTCGAGGCCGAGCGCAGCCGCCGGGCGCGCTACTGGCGCGGCATATAATCCCCGAGCGGAATTCTCCGCACCACAATCGCGAGGAGGCGAACATGGCGAAGAAAAGCGCCGAGGCAGTCTACCGCGTCACCGAAGTCATCGGCACCAGCACCGAATCGTGGGAAGACGCAGCGCGCAATGCGGTCAGGGCGGCGGCCAAGACGCTGCGCGACTTGCGCATCGCCGAAGTGACCAAGCTGGACGTCAAGGTGGAAAACGGCAAGATCGCGGCGTTTCGCACGCGCCTGCTGCTGTCGTTCAAGTACGGATCCTGAGCGATGTCCCGGGGCGAGCCGGCGTTTACCGCCGTCATCAGGGTCGCCGGTCCCGGGCGTCTGGAGGAATTTCGTGAGCGTGTCCGCTGGCTGATGGTGCGCGACATCGATGCCCGGCACTATCTCGAGCAGCTTGCCGAGGGCGCGCTGGAATACCGTTTCGAACGCGAAAAAGGCATTCCCTTCCCGGCATTCGCCACCGCTTCGTCCGAGTTCCCCGAGCTGCGGGTCGAGGCCGAATGGCGCGATGCGGGGCAGGGCGTTCGCGGGCGCGCGGTGATCGAGAACGGCAGGCTGCTGGAGCAGGAAAGCTCGCTGCTCGAGGATGCAGCGCGCAATATTGCGCTCGAAACCGGTGCGGACGGCGAGCTCCGGCTCGGGCTGGCGTGCGCGCGGCGCGGCGAGGCCTGGCTCGGCTATGGCGTGAGCGCCGCGCGCCATGCCTACTTC
>JBAUTZ010000322.1:0-1789 GCA_049582445.1 Burkholderiales bacterium | reverse complement strand
GGATACGGGTATCGAACGGGCTGTAGCTGCCGGCCATGGCTTCCACAGTCAGCGCGCCGATCACGATTGACGAGTGCAACGCCATTCTGGCACGCAGCCAGCCTTCGATGGCCAGCGCGGCCGAAAGCTGGGTGCCGTTCAGCAATGCCAGCCCTTCCTTGGCTTCCAGCTGCACCGGTTTTTGGCCGGCAGCGCTCAACACCTCGGCACCCTGCAACAGTTTGCCGTTGCACTGTGCTTCACCCTCGCCGATAAGCGCTAACGCCAGGTGCGCCAGCGGCGCCAGATCGCCTGATGCGCCCACCGAGCCTTTGGCGGGGATGACCGGCAGCACGTCGTGATTCAACAATGCAAGCAGCGTGTCCACCACTTGCGGGCGGATGCCGGACACACCGATGGCGAGACTGTTGGCCTTCAGCAGCATGATCCGGCGTACCACGGCAGCCGGTAACGCTTCGCCGACCCCGCAGGCATGACTGCGCACCAGGTTGTACTGCAACTGGATCAGTTTGTCGCGCGAGATGTGTTTGCGCGCCAGGGCGCCGAAGCCGGTGTTGATGCCGTAACAGACCCGTTCGGTCTCGATCACCCGCCGTACCGTATCGACGCTGGCCTGCATCTGTCGGCGCGCGTCGTCCGACAGCACAACTTGCAGCCGGTTCTGTTCGAAGGCGGCCATCGTGTCGAGATCGAGATCGGCGCCGGTAAGCAACAGGCTGGCAGTCATGAACGTTTTCCTTTGAAGAACAACGCGGTGGGCATCAGACCGCCCAGCTGATAGGTGAGAAATTCCGGTGCCGGCAGGTCCCAGACGCTGAAATCGGCGTGATGGCCCGGCGCAAGGCCGCCGATTTTACCCGAGCGTCCGAGTGCTTTGGCGGCATGCCGGGTAACGCCCAGCAGAATTTCCGCCGGCGTCATGCCGAACAGGATGCCGGCCATGTGCATGGCGGTCAGCAGGCTGGCAACCGGTGCCGAGCCCGGATTGAGATCGGTCGCCACCGCCATCGGCACCCGGTGTTTGCGCAGCAATTCAACCGGCGGTTTGCGGGTTTCGCGCAGAAAATAGAATGCGGCAGGCAGCAACACCGCAACCGTACCGTGCATCGCCATGGCGGCCACGTCGGTCTCGTCGCTGTATTCCAGGTGATCGCAGGACAGCGCACCGGATTCGGCGGCAAGGGTGGTTGCACCCATGTTGGAAAGCTGGTCGCTGTGTGCGCGCAGTTGCAATCCCAGTTTGCGGGCACGTTCGAACAGGCGCTGCAGGTCATCGGTCGTGAAGGCGATGTGCTCGACAAAGATATCCACCGTGTCGGCGAGTTTCTCGTCGGCCACTGCCGGCAGCATCTTCTCGATTACTTCGCTGAGATAATCTTCGCGGCTGCGGTCTTTCGGTACCGCGTGGGCGCCGAGAAACGTGACGGCGATATCCATATCTATATGACGACGCAGACTGCGGATCGCACGCAGCATCTTGAGTTCGGTTTCGGTATCCAGTCCGTAGCCGCTCTTGATCTCGACGCAGCTCACACCTTCCGCGCGCAAGGCCTGCAGGCGGGGCAGGGTCTGTTCCACCAGCTGCTGTTCGCTGGCGGCACGTACCGCGGCGACCGTGGTCTGGATGCCGCCGCCCGCGCGCGCGATTTCGGCGTAACTTGCGCCGTTCATCTTCAGTACATGCTCGGCCATGCGGTCGCCGGCATACAGCGCGTGGGTGTGACAATCCACAAAGCCCGGCAGCAGCAACTGATTGCGCGCGTCGAAGACCTCTTTGGCCGGGCTATCC
>JBAUTZ010000321.1:0-37282 GCA_049582445.1 Burkholderiales bacterium | reverse complement strand
GGCATCGTCGCCCCCCTCAGCGCGCGCTATCCGGACCTTACGGCCGAGGCGGGTTATCGCGCCGCGGCCAGGCTGCACGCCGTGCGCGTGGCGCGTGGCTGGAAGCCGCTCGGACGCAAGATCGGCTTCACCAACCGCACCATCTGGTCCCGCTACGGCGTGTACGAGCCGATGTGGGGATTCGTATACAACAGGACCGTAATTTTCGCGCGGTCGGACCGAGCGACGGTGCCGCTCACGGGCCTGGCTCAGCCACGTATCGAGCCAGAGATCTGCTTCGGCCTGAAGGCTTCGCCGCCGGTTACGCACGACGCACAGGTGCTGCTCGAGACGATCGAATGGGTGGCGCACTCGATCGAGATCGTCCAGTGCCACCATCCCGATTGGAAGCTGAAGATCGCCGACTGCACGGCGGACAACGGCCTGCATGGTCGGCTGGTGCTGGGAACGCCTGTCCCGGTCAGCGAGCTGCCCGCGCTCGCCGCGAGCTTGCCGGGACTGAAAGTCGAGTTGCGAAAGGGCGACACGCTGGTGGACCGCGGCGCGGGCGCCAACGTGCTGGGGAGCCCGCTCGAGGCGCTCGCCTTTCTGGTTGAGGTACTGTCCCGGCAGGCCGAAGCGCCGCCCTTGGCGACGGGCGAGATCGTCAGCACCGGCACACTCACCGATGCCCACCCGGTCGCTCCCGGCGAGACTTGGCGCACCTCGTTCGAAGGCCTGCCGCTCAAGGGGCTGGAAGTGAGCTTCGTGTGAGGCGTCCGCTCGAGGGAATCACGGTCGTTGCGCTCGAGCAGGTCATTGCAGGGCCGTTCGCCACCCGGCACCTCGCCGAACTCGGTGCGCGCGTGATCAAGATCGAGCGTCCCGAGGTGGGGGATGCCGCACGTAGCTACGACACGACCGTAAAGGGCCTGTCATCGCATTTCGTCTGGGTCAACCGCTCGAAGAACAGTCTAGCGCTGGACGTCAAGCACCCGCAGGCGCGGCCGGTCCTCGAGCGGCTACTCGCCCGCGCCGACGTGTTCCTGCAGAATCTGGCGCCGGGCGCCGCCGAGCGGCTCGGCTTGGGCGCCGCGGAGTTGCGCGCGAGGCACCCGCGGCTCATCTGGTGCGGCATCTCGGGCTATGGCCCCGCGGGTCCTTATGCCGAAAAGAAAGCCTACGACCTGCTGGTGCAATGCGAGGCGGGCCTGCTTTCGGTCACCGGCACCGAGGAGGCGCCGGCCAAGGCGGGCATCCCCGTGGCCGACATCGCCGCCGGCATGTACGCCTGCTCGTCGATTCTCGCAGCGCTGCTGCGGCGCGAGCGCGAAGGGGTCGGGGCAACCATAGATATCACCATGTTCGAGGCGCTCGGAGAGTGGATGGGCTTTCCTGCCTACTTCGCGCATTACGGCGGTACCCCGCCGCCACGCCGCGGCGCTTACCACGCGACCATCGTCCCCTATGGGCCATTTCATGCGGGTGACGGTGGCACCGTTTTCCTGAGCATCCAGAACGACCGAGAGTTCGCGCGTTTTTGCGAGATCGTCCTTGGCGACGCCGCCCTCGCCGCCGATGCCCGCTTCTCCACCGGACCGGCGCGCTACGCTAACCGCGAAGCGGCGCACGCCTTGATTGAGGGAGCATTCGCCAAGCTCACCGCGGCGCAGGTTATCGAACGCCTGGAACGCGCGGACATCGCCAACGCGCGCCTGAATACGATGGAGGAATTCTGGGTGCATCCCCAGCTTGTCGCCCGAGACCGGTGGCGCGAGGTAGGCTCGCCGGCCGGCCCGCTGAAGGCACTACTGCCGCCGTTCAACCTTTCGGAATTCGAGCCCAGAATGGATCCGGTGCCCGCGCTCGGGGAGCACAGCACCGGCCTGCTCGCGGAATTGGGATTCAACCAGGCGGAAATCGACCGGCTCGTCGCTTCCGGCGCACTCAGCTCTTCGTCCGGCTGACCTCGATTTTCGCGGCGCGCGCGAGTTCGCGGTGAATCCGCGCCACGCGCTCGACCTCTCCCTTCGCCGCGAAGCGCTCGTAGAACCCGTCGTCGCGAAATTCGCGCGTCAGCTGGCTCCAGGGCGCAAGGCGCGCCTGCCAGCGCGCCGTACGCCCCTCTTCCGGCTCGGCGTCCTCGCGCGCCAAATCGGCACACACGCGGATCAGGGCCTTGATCGTCACCGACTTGCTAACCATGTAGTTATCCTTGCCCCAGGCGTCGCCCCACACCGCGCGCGCAGCTTTCAGGAAGTCGCGCACCATTGCGTAATACCGCGGCACCTCGTGTGCGCTACCGCCCGAAACCTGGATGCTGCGCCAGCGAGCGCGCACCCAGCGGTGTAACTCGTTGAACAGCTCGGCCTGGAGGATCCACTTGTCTCGCTGGCTGCGGCCGCCCAGCCTGTTGATACGGTAACGCAGCGGGCTGTCGCCCTCGCCGTAAAGCTTCTCGACCAGGCGCGCCGCAAACTTGCGGTCCGGCGCGGCCCAGGACACGCGCTCGTATAGATCGACCAGGTGACTCTTGTTGATGCGGGTCGGCGTGGAATTGATGATGACGAACATCTCGGCCGCAAAGTCCTCGCTTCGACCATCGAATATGACGCAGGGGACGTTTATCGTCTCAGCGTCCTGTGGCCGGTCCTGAAGGTAAAAATGCAGCGCCGCCAGCCGATGCTGACCGTCGATAATCAGGTACTTCGATCCTGGCTCGCCCAGGTTGCCGATACCCCCCTCGCCGCCCCCCCGGAAGGTGAGCCGCTCGGAGGTGAAAAGCAGCACGGTCCCGGGGATAGGGGGCTGCGACACCGCTGTTTCGTAGAAGTTGCGCAGCGCCTTGACCTTGGCGCGGGAGAGCGACCGCTGGAAAGCCTCGTCGGTTCGCTCGATCCGGGCGATGAACTGCGCGACGTCGTCATCGTGCGCAATGCGCCCCGGCGCGATTTCCTCTCCCTCGCCGTAAAAGCGGCTGATGAATCTCACCTTGGCGAGCAGGTCACGCGCCCGGTAGCTCGCAAAGTAGAAGACCCCGTCCTTTTGCCGGATTTGCGTCGCGTGCACGACCGTTCCTCCCTGGTTTTTCTTGCCGCTGCAACCCTAGCCCGGAAATATACCCGACTGCAGGGGGAACATTGGGGGGAATTCGCCTTCCCGTGCCTGGGGGTTAGCCAGGGCAGGAGGGCAGCATGAGCGCCTGAAGCACCGCGGCCGTGCGCCGGTTCTGGACAAAGGCTATCACCCCCGAATCGGCCGCGACCGACTTCGGGACCAGGTTCAGGCGCCGCTGCGCGAGGACGCGCCCGTCCTCGTCGAAGTCGATCGGCCCGACCCAATCGAGCGCGACAAAATCGTGCCTGAGGGTCCTGCCGCGGTTCTCTCCGGCCGCGACCTTTGAAACGAGCTTGTTCTCGTATGTGGCGAGGTACAGGGCCGCGCTCCCGCGCTCGGCGGGGTCGAGCAATCGTGCCGCGACGTGCACCGCGAGCGCGTCGTCGCGCGGCGGCGCGACGACGAGGCTGATTTCCGCCCTCGCCGGTTGCGCATTTATCCGCGCCACTTCTGCATCGAACGCCTGCGAACCCCAGGCGCGGAAATCACGACCCTGGAGCCGCACCTGCGGCGTGTAGACCAGTGCGGCACCGCCCAGCGCGGCGAGCTCTCTCTGCCGTAGCGAGAACACCCGCCGCGCATAAGGATCTTTCCAGCCGATGTAATCCCAGTAATCGACGTGCAGGGCGATCGGAACGACGGCCCCAGACATCGCGTGCGCCTTGCCGAGCCCTGACAGCCACCTGTCGGCAGGCGGGCAGCTGCTGCATCCCTCAGAGGTGTAGAGCTCGACCAGCGCGGAGGCCTGTGGGGGCGACTTCGCAATGCATGGCGCGGCAGAGGCATGCAGGGGGACGGAGCAGGCCCCGAGCACGACCAGCGAAACCAACCGCCCGCGCCCTATGCTGCACTGCATTAGTCGCTTGCGGAGGGCCAGGGCCGATCCTCGATCGGCTCAGTGAACCTGCGCCGCTCCCTTGAACATTCCCGGCTCGAGGGCGTGTCGCTCGAGCAGGCGGTAGAACTCCGTGCGATTGCGTCCGGCGAGCCTCGCTGCCTGCGTAACGTTGCCGCTCGTAATCTTCAGGATGCGTACGAGATAATCGCGCTCGAACGCGCGCCGCGCCTCGTCCAACGGCGTAAGGCCCGAGTCACGTACGTCGAGCGCTTGGCTGACCAACGAAACCGGGACGACGTCGGTGGCGGAGAGAGCCACCGACTGCTCGACGACATTGAGCAGCTGGCGCACGTTGCCAGGCCAGGAGGCCGACACCAGCCGCTGCATCGCCTCTGGCGAGAACGCGAGCCTCGTCCGGCCATAGCGCTCGGCCATGCGCTCCAGGAAGTGGCTCGCGAGCAAAGGGATATCCTCCCTACGCTCGCTGAGCGCGGGGAGCGACAGCTTGACGACGTTTAATCGGTAGTAGAGGTCTTCGCGAAATTCGCCGGCCGCGATGCGCTCCTCGAGGCGGCGGTGTGTCGCAGAGACGATACGCACGTCGACCGCGATCGCCTCATTCGAGCCAACCGGTCGCACGACCCGCTCTTCCAGCGCCCGGAGCAGCTTCACCTGGATCGCGAGCGGCATGTCGCCAACTTCGTCCAGGAACAGGGTCCCACCCTCGGCAGCCTGAAAAAGCCCCCGTCGGTCCTGCGTGGCGCCAGTGAACGAGCCTTTCTTGTGCCCGAAGAGCTCGGATTCGAGCAGACCCTCTGGGATTGCGCTGCAATTCACGGCGACGAACGGAGCGTCCGCGCGCCGGCTGGATCGGTGGATGGCGCGCGCCAGAAGCTCCTTGCCGGTGCCGCTCTGGCCGTAGATGCATACGCTGGCATCCGAGGCGGCAACCCGACGAGCCTGTGCCAGCAAGTCCTCCATCGCGGGCGAGCGGGTAATGATTCCCGAGCGCCAGTCCTCGCCCTGCCCCCCCGATGGCGCACTCGACAACCGTAGCGCGTCGGACACGGTGTCGAGCAACACCTTGCTTTCGAATGGCTTTGTGAGAAAGCTGAAGACACCGCGGCGCGTCGCAGCGACGGCCTCCGGGATGGTGCCGTGCGCCGTGAGGATGACTACTGGCAGCGAAGGTGCGTCGCGATGGATCGCGTCGAATAACCCCAGGCCATCCATGCCCTGCATGCGCAGATCGGTGATGACGAGCTGTGGCCGGGACACGGTCAGACTGGCCAGCGCGCTTTCGCCCGAGTCGGCCGTGACCACCGCGTACCCTGCCGCGGTGAGGCGCATCGCAATGAGTTGCAACAGGTCCTTGTCGTCATCAACCAGCAGAATTTTCGGGGCTTCGGGGCTGCTCATGACTTTATCTCCGGTTGGCGCGCAATTTCTCCTCACGCTCGATTATGCCGCGCTCGATGGATTTGAGGGCATCGAGTTGCTGTTGCAGCGCTTCTTCGCGCTTCTCTCCCTCGCGGGCCGTGCGCTCGGACTCCTTCACGGCACGCTCGGCATCTCGGGCGATGCGCTGACGCTCCGCGAGCTGTGAGCTCAGCAAGACCGCAATGCTGCCATAGGGCGACGCGGCGTCGCGCGCCGCGAGCGGCTTGATAAGGGCCGCCCCACGTGCCTCGTCGCGCAGCGGGTCGGGCAAGGTGATGAGCAGGGCGGCAAGGCGCAGCCGGTTCACGTCGCTTGCGTCGTGCTGAAAGTCCCGTCTCGCCCGCTCAAGCGACTGGCGCTGAGCGCCGGCCGGAGAACGCGCCGCCGTCACCGTCTCGGAGGTGATCCTACTCACCTGGACCGATTCATTCGCCTCGGTGGAAAGCAGCGCGCATCCCCCGAGCAGCGTGGCAAGGAGAATCGCAAGCGCCTTCACGCAGCCTCCGCGACCCGCGCCGTCGGTTTGTGCGGCAGCGACACGCGGAAGTGCCCGCCACCCCCTCCCGCCACGACCATGATGCGCCCGCCGTGCGCCTCGACATACTCGCGTGCCACGGCAAGCCCGAGCCCGCTCCCTTCGACACGTCCGCTCGCCTTGGCGCGGCCGCGGAAGAAGCTGTCGAAGATTGACTCTCGCTCCTCGGATGGCACGCCCGGTCCAGAATCGATCACCTCGATGGTTGCCTCGCCTTCGCTTGCGCGCGCCACGACTGAAATGGTCCCGCCCTCGGGGGTGAACTTCACCGCGTTTCCAAGCAGATTGTCGACGATCGAGCGCAGCTTTTCGGCGTCCGCGAGCAGGATCACGGGCTCCAATTCAAGCGCTACTCGCTGGTTCTTCACTCTTGCCGCTAGCTGGTGCGCCCGCGCGGCCTCGCGCACCAAGTCCTGCAGAGCCACAGGCTTCACGTCGAGCGACGCCGCAGCGTGTAGCGCACGCTGGTAATCGAGCAGGTCCTCGATCATCCGCTGTAGCTTCAGGCTGTTGTCGCGCATGATGCCAACCACCTGGCGCTGCCCCGGCGTGAGCGGGCCGGCAACCTGGTCATTGAGCAGCTCGGCTCCCTCGCGCAGCGCCGTCAGTGGCGTCTTAAGCTCGTGAGACAGGTTACGCAGGAAACGGTTCTTCTCGGCCTCCAATTCGGTGAGGCGCCTGCGTAGCCAGTCCAAGCGTTCGCCGAGAAACTGCAGGTCGGCCGGGCCCCGGACGCTGATCGGACGCGAGAAATCGGCACTACCCAGCTGCCTAATCGAGGCGTCGAGCTGGGCGATTGGCCGAACGATGAAGCGCGTGAGCGCCAAGGCGATACTCAACGCCAGCGCCGTACTGAAAATCACCAGGAGGATCAGACGCTGCTCGACCGACTCGGCGTTCGCCCGCAGACGCTCGACCTCGCGGTCGGCGACCAGGTAACTGATCGCCAGCGTCTGGTAGGCGTTCTCCGCGAGTTGCCCCGTCTTCTCGGCGACGGTGCGGGGATCGAGCACCGGGCGCGGGTCCGCAGTCAAGGTGCCATACAACGCTTGTTCCTGCTCGACCGTGCGATTCAGAGCGGCCAGCTGAACTTTATCCAGCGGCAGGCGCGCGAGTTCCTTCGCAACCTGCTCGAAGCTGGCGTGCACTTTGGCGAAATCTTCCATCAGCTCCTTATCCGAGGTCACGGCGATCTGCTGCGCGAGTCGCTCGATCGAACCAATGCGGTTCACGAGCGAGCGGCTGGCGCGGGCCGCCTGTGCGGCATTGAATACCGCGGTACCGCTTTGCTCGGCCAAGCGTTCCGTGTGCCAGGCCGAATATGCGAGCGCCCCGATCAGAGGCAGCGCAACCAGCGTGAAGCCAGCGAGCAGCAGCCCGAGAAACGAGCGCGGATACGGAAGCGCGGTAGCCGCCGGGGACGTCTCGGCGCTCATATGTCTATAATTTCACGCAAACTTGTGTGTGGAACAGGGCGAATGTCACGAACCAATGACGATGCCGAGATCGCGCCTCGCGTATTCCTTGTCGCAGCCATCGCCGCCAATCGAGTCATCGGGGTCCAGGGCAAGATGCCCTGGCATCTGCCAGAGGATCTGAAGCATTTTAAGTCGCTCACCTTGGGACATCCGGTCATCATGGGACGGCGCACCTGGGAATCGATCGGTCAACCGCTTCGCGGGCGAGAAAACATTGTCGTGACCCGCAGGCGTGATTATGCGGCGCCTGGCGCCAGCATTGCATCTTCGCTCGAAGCGGCTCTCGCGCTTTGCGCGGGAGCGCGCTTTGCATTCGTGATCGGCGGAAGCGAACTCTATGCCGCCGCGCTACGTTGCGCCGACGGACTCGTTCTTACGGAAATCCAGCGCGAATTCCAGGGCGACACACGCTTTCCAGAATACGACCGCCGCGCCTGGCGCGAGACCCAGCGCGAGCAGCACACGACCGCCGACGGGATGCGGTTTGACTTCGTGCTGTACGAAAAGGCTTGATATACAGAGACCTGGGTGGCCAGCGGCCACCCAGGGGCAGCATCGGCTAGTGCTTGCTTTCGAAGATGCGGACTTCCGGCAGCGGGAAGCCGTTAAAGCGACTCGCGTAGGCCGTCGTGTACGCCCCGGCATTGTGCAGGTAGATGAAATCGCCCTCCTGCAGGTCCGACGGCAGCGGCTCGTCGCGCAGCACGACATCCACCGAATCGCAGGTCGGTCCGCCCACGTTCCACGGGATGTCGGGCCCGGACCGATCGGTCCGGATCCGGTACTTGAGTCCCTCCGTAGTCTCGATGACGCCTCCAAAGACCCCTGCATCCCAGTGCATCCAGCGCTTGCCGGCGCGCATGGTCGTGCCCAGTACGCGGCAAACGAAGTAGCCTGCGTCGGAGACCAGGAACCGGCCCGGCTCGGCGATCACCCGCACGTCGGCCGGAAACGCCTTCAGCGCTTCATTGATCACCTCGCCGATGACCTCGATCGAAGGAATCGGCTTCACGTGGCGCACCGGGAACCCGCCACCGATGTCAAGCAACCGCGGCTTCAGCCCCGCCTTTGTCATCGCGTCAAACACGGCCCGCGCCTTCTCGATGCCGACCCGCCAGTTCGCAGGGTTGCGGCACTGGGAACCGACATGGAACGTGACGCCGGCCAGATCTGCGCCCAACTTGACCGCACTGGCGATAATTTCTCGCGTATCGGCAACGCCCGCCCCGAATTTGCCCGAAAGGGGCCAGTCGCTTCCGATGTTCGGCGTGGCGATCCGAAGGTATTGCTTCGCGTCGGGCTTGACCTCGAACACCTTGCGCAGCTCGTCGATGCTGTCGACCACGTACCACTCGACGCCCATGCGGGCAGCATAGGCAATCGAATCCCGTGACTTCACCGGGTTCGAGTAGAACACCTCTGCCGCGGGCACTCCGAGCACGAGCAGAAGCTCGAGCTCATCGGTGGACGCAATCTCGAATCCGACGCCCTCCTGCACGAGGACCTTTAGCACGCGGCGGTCCGGGTTCGCCTTGACCGCGTAATGAGGCCTTACGCGAGGCATCACCGCGCGCAAGCGCCGTGCCTTTTCGCGCACGATAGCAGTGTCGAGGATCAGGAAAGGCCGCGTGTACTTGGCACGCGCGGCTTGGCGGACGATCTCGAAGTCGAGGCTGACTTCGGGATGGGTATCAACGAGTGGTTCTTGGACTAGGTCGGTTTGCTTGTTACGAGCGATGCTGGTGGGGCGAGCGCCCATTCATGTCTCCCAGGGTCACTAAGTCTCCGGTACTTCCATTACGCGAACGTCGGAACGCGCCACCGAGTTCCTCTTGCCTGTCATGATGACCTCCTTCCCATGGGTCAAGCGTTGTCCAAAACCTGCGCCGATTATAGGGACGACCCCCAAGGAGTCAAGGGCTTACGAACGCTTTTTTTCAACCGCGCAGCCGCCGGGCGGCTCAGATGCGAGGCAGCGTGACGCCCTGCTGGCCGAGGTACTTGCCACCGCGATCCTTATAGGAAGTCTCACAGACCTCGTCGGACTCGATGAAGATGACCTGCGCCACGCCTTCGTTGGCGTAGATCTTGGCCGGCAGTGGCGTGGTGTTGGAGAACTCCAGCGTGACGTGGCCCTCCCACTCGGGCTCGAGCGGCGTCACGTTTACGATGATGCCGCAACGTGCGTACGTGGACTTGCCAAGGCAGATCGTGAGAACGTTCCTTGGAATACGGAAGTACTCTACCGTGCGCGCCAGGGCGAACGAGTTGGGCGGGATGATGCAGACGTCGCCGCGGAAGTCGACAAACGACTTCTCGTCGAACGCCTTGGGATCCACGATGGTGGAGTTGATGTTGGTGAAGATCTTGAATTCGTTCGAGCAGCGAATGTCGTAGCCATAGCTCGAGGTCCCGTAGGACACGATCTTTCGGCCGGCAAACTCCTTGACCTGGCCGGGCTCGAAGGGCTCGATCATGCGTTGAGCCGCCGCCATGCGGCGGATCCACTTGTCCGACTTGATGGTCATCGCTTCAGGTGTTCTGCACCACGATGTTCGGAAACTTGGCGCTCATGTCCTTCTGCGACTCGGCGATCTTGACCGCGCACCGTCGCGCGATACGCCGGTAGATGTCGGCCACCTTCCCCTCGGGATCGGCAACCACCGTGGGTCGCCCCGAATCGGCCTGCTCGCGAATGCCGGCGTCGAGCGGCAACTGTCCGAGCAGCTCGGTGCCATAGTCCCGGCACATCTTGTCCGCGCCGCCCGAGCCAAAGATGTGGCTCTCGTGCCCGCAGTTCGGGCAGACATAGGTCGACATGTTCTCGACCACGCCCAGGATCGGGATGCCCACCTTCTCGAACATCTTCAGTCCCTTTCTGGCGTCAATCAGGGCGATGTCCTGGGGCGTGGTGACAATGACGGCGCCGGTCACGGGAACTTTTTGCGCGAGCGTCAGCTGGATATCACCGGTTCCTGGTGGCAGGTCGACCACGAGATAGTCCAGGTCGCGCCAGCGGGTGTCCTTCAGTAGCTGCTCCAGCGCCTGGGTGACCATCGGCCCCCGCCACACCATCGGGGTATCGACGTCGATCAGGAAGCCGATCGAGATGGCCTGGATGCCGTGGCCCTCCATCGGCTCCAGGCTCTTGCCGTCCTTCGATTCCGGCCGGCCCGCGATACCGAGCATCGTGGGCTGCGAAGGGCCGTAGATGTCCGCGTCGAGCATGCCGACCGCGGCGCCTTCCGCTGCAAGCGCGAGGGCGAGGTTGACGGCCGTCGTCGACTTGCCGACTCCGCCCTTGCCCGAAGCGACAGCGATGATGTTCTTGATACTCGGGATCAGCTTCACCCCGCGTTGCACGGCGTGCGGCACGACCCTAGAGGCCACCTTGACCGTAACGCCGGCAGCGCCGGCCTGCTTGAGCGCCTGCACCACCTGCCTGCGGATCGGCTCGAATTGGCTCTTCCCGGGATAGCCGAGCTCGATCTCGAGTGACACGTCGTCGCCAGCGACCTTGATGTTCTTGACCGAGCGGGTCGCAATGAAGTCTTTCGTCGTGTTTGGATCGACGAGCTGTTTCAGGACCGTCTGGACTTGCGCTTCGCTTAGGGCCATGTCTCATTCCTCGTCCCGCGTGTTGGGTGCCGCGAGAAAAGCCCGTAAGTGTACCGAAATCGGTGCGTGCGGGGCGCAGAAACCATGCTCCCTTTGCTAGAATCGTGCGCTTCGCTTCAGGCCCGCCGATGCCACGCCGCAGGATCCTCGTCACCTCCGCCCTGCCGTATGCCAACGGTGCAATCCACCTCGGCCACTTGGTCGAGTACGTTCAGACCGACATCTGGGTGCGTTTCCAGAAGATGCGCGGCCACGAGGTGCACTACGTGTGCGCGGACGACACGCACGGCACGCCCATCATGTTGCGCGCCGAGGCGGAAGGCATCTCACCCAGGCAGCTGATTGAGCGGGTGTGGCACGAGCACAAGCGCGATTTCGACGGCTTTCACATCGGCTTCGACAACTACTACACGACCGACTCGCCCGAGAACCAATCGCTTTGCGAGGACATCTACGAGCAGCTCAAAAAGCGCGACCTGATCGCGGTCCGGTCGGTGGAGCAGTTCTACGACCCCGTGAAGTCGATGTTCCTGCCGGACCGATACATCAAGGGGGAATGCCCGAAATGCGGCGCGCGTGATCAATACGGAGATTCCTGCGAGGTCTGTGGCTCGACCTACGCACCCACTGACTTGAAAGATCCGTATTCGGTGGTGTCCGGCGCGAAACCCGAACGTCGCTCCTCCGAGCATCATTTCTTCAGGCTTTCCGACGCACGCTGCGAGCAGTTCCTGCGTCGGTTCACCCAGGGCGAGGGGCGCCTGCAGTCGGAAGCAGCCAACAAAATGAAAGAGTGGCTGGGCGACCCGGGCGACAATCGCCTGGCCGACTGGGACATCTCCCGTGACCCTCCATATTTCGGATTTCCAATACCTGGTACCGAAGGCAAGAAGTTTTTTTACGTCTGGCTCGACGCCCCGGTAGGCTACTTCGGCAGCTTCGCGAATTACGCCGCACGCCGCCACGCCGTAGGCGAGCCACTCGCGCAGGACGATTTCCTGCGTTCGGGTAGCGCCACCGAGCTGGTGCATTTCATCGGCAAGGACATTCTGTATTTCCACGCCCTGTTCTGGCCAGCCATGCTCGAGCACTCGGGCTATCGCACGCCGTCGAAAATATTCGCCCACGGCTTTCTCACGGTGAACGGCGAAAAAATGTCCAAGAGCCGTGGCACCTTCATCACTGCGGACAGCTATCTCGCGCTGGGGCTCAATCCGGAGTGGCTGCGCTACTACTACGCGGCCAAGCTCGGGCCGACAATGGAGGATATCGACCTCAACCTCGAGGATTTCGTCGCGCGCGTGAACAGCGACCTGGTCGGAAAGTACGTAAATATCGCGAGCCGCGCATCCAGCTTCCTGCTCAGGTACTTCGGGGGCGAGGTTGCGCCGGGCGATGATCAGGAGTTGTCGACGAGCGAAGCGGCGCAGACGGCCAAGGAAGTGGCGGAGGCCTACGAGCGGCGCGAATACAGCAGGGCTATTCGCGCCGTGATGGCCTACGCAGACAGGGTCAACCAGTACTTCGATTCGAACAAGCCCTGGGATCTTGCCAAGCGCGCGGATATGCGGGAAAGGCTGCATCGTGTCTGCAGCGAGGCGATCACGGCTTTTCACCGTCTGACCGTCATGCTCAAGCCCGTCCTGCCGTCGCTCGCGCAGAGGGCGGAGGTCTTCCTCGGGACGGGTGCCGGCGACTGGGGGGCGCTTGCCGCCAGGCCGGCACGCATCGGAGCCTACGAGCACCTGATGACGCGGCTTGACGCAAAGCTGGTTACGTCCTTGGTACAGGCCAACGTGGAGAGCTTGCAGCCCGCCGCACAGCCGCACTCGCCGCAACGTCATGCCGAGCACCAGCAGCACGCCGCCAAGGAGGGCGCGATGAACGAAACGATCTCCATCGAGGAATTCGGCAGGATCGACCTTCGCGTGGCGCAGATCGTCGATGCCGAG
Organism: Burkholderiales bacterium; assembly: GCA_049582445.1. Taxonomy (GTDB): domain Bacteria; phylum Pseudomonadota; class Gammaproteobacteria; order Burkholderiales; family SG8-39; genus DAHVFK01. The sequence goes on along the minus strand of JBAUTZ010000321.1, from coordinate 24,325 downwards.
CAGGTGGAAGGCGCCGACAAGCTGGTAAAACTCACGCTCGACATCGGCACCGAGAGGCGTACGGTTTTCGCGGGTATTAAGTCTGCCTACGCGCCCGAAGCGCTCAAGGGACGCTATACGGTGATGGTCGCCAACCTGGCACCGCGCAAAATGCGTTTCGGGGTATCCGAGGGGATGGTGCTTGCAGCTTCGGGGGATGGACCGGGAATCTTCCTCGTCGCGCCCGACGCGGGAGCCAGAGCAGGCATGCGCGTAAAATGAACGCGTCGCGGCTTCAAGGGCCGCCATGGTCCCACGCTGATTGATGGAAACATCCAGCCGCACGCTGGTTTGCTGCGTAGTATTCCTGGATATCGTCGAGTATTCCAAGAAACCCGTAAGCGAGCAGCTGCAGCTCAAGCAGGCCTTCAACGCGATCCTGGCCGGCGCCGTCGCACAGGTACCGGCGCGTGACCGCATCATTCTCGACACGGGCGATGGCGCGGCCATCACCTTCCTGGGCGACCCCGAGGATGCCCTCTTCGCCGCGATGTCGATCCGCGACTCGATCGGCTCGCTTCCGGTTCGGATCGGCGTCAATTTGGGGCCCGTGCGGCTGCTTAAGGACCTCAATGGCCAGATGAACATCATCGGCGACGGCATCAACGTCGCGCAGCGCGTGATGGGCTTCGCTTATCCGGGTCAGTTGCTCGTGTCGCGCTCCTTCTACGAGGTGGTATCGCGGCTGTCTCGGGACTATACGAAGCTGTTCACACACGCGGGCCTGCGCACCGACAAGCACGTTCGCGAGCACGAGGTGTACGCGATCATGTCCGGGGCGACTGCTTCGCGCCGCGTGGAGGAAACCGTGACGCGTGTCAGGCGCACGCACCGAAACGGCGGCTGGTTCTCGCGGCCGGGTCCGCTCGGGCTGCACCGCGCGGCGCTGATCGCCGCCCCTATGGTGTTCTTGCTGTTCGCCGGATCTGGCATCGGAATGCGGGCGGCGCTCGAGCGCAGTGCGGCGAAACCGCCGGACGACCAATCCCTCGACGCCGGCACCGCCAAACCGGCGCCTTCGAGCCCCGCACGGGACACTTCACCTCCTCCGGGAGAGCCGGTACAGACATCCGCCGCGCCGGGCGCCGCCGATTCAAGGCCTCCCGCGCCGATTGAGCCCCCGCGCCCGAAACCGGAACTGCCGGCGCCGGCTTTGCACTCGGCAGAGAATTCCGCTTCGGCGACGCCGGTACCCGGCCACAAGCCTCCCAAGACGGTCGCCCGCAAGCCAGCCGCCACGGCGGCGGAAGCAACCCCGCCGGGGTCCGCCGTCCCGGCCTCAGGTACGATTCAGCTTGCGGTCAGCCCGTGGGGAGAAATCGTTGTCGACGGCGCGAGCCGGGGAGTCAGCCCGCCACTTCGTGAGCTGGAGTTGCCGCCGGGAAGGCACACCGTTGAGATACGCAATACCACATTCCCGAGCCGGATCGAGAACATCACCGTCCGCTCGGGCGAGTCGGTCCGGCTTCGCCACAGGTTTCGCTGAGATGGTCCTGCCGACGCCGCGCGATGCAAGCCGGAGACGAAGGGAAGGCACGCCCCGGATCCTGTTGGCTTTGACTGCGCTGATCCTCCTTACATCATGCCAGTCCGAGCCGATGCGCGAAATTCAGCGCTCGATCAACCGGGTGTTCGAGTATAAGGGTGAGCCTTCCCTGGCGAAGGGGCTTCGGCAATACGACGACGGCAACTACGCGCAGGCGACGAGGAGCCTTCAGTTGGCGCTCGAACAGGGGTTGTCGAAGGACGACCGGGTCAAGGCGCACAAGTATCTCGCCTTTATCTACTGCGCCGATGGACGCGAGCGCATGTGCCGGGATGAGTTCCGTGCGGCGTTGGATATCGACCCATCGATGAAGCTCGAGCCTGCCGAAGCCGGTCACCCGATTTGGGGGCCCGTGTTCCGGTCGGTGAAGGCCGGGCACTGACCCGTCGCGAATGACAACTGCCGCCGAAACAACGTCGATCGGGCGTTACAAGATCGTATCGGAGCTTGGGCGTGGTGCCATGGGAGTGGTCTACAAGGCCAACGACCCGCTGCTCGAGCGCGCCGTCGCCATCAAGACGGTGAACATGGCGCTCGAGCGAGACGGCATCGAGCGCTACGAGGCGCGCTTCTACCAGGAGGCGCGCGCGGCTGGCGGGCTAAGCCACCCCAACATCGTCACCATCTACGACATCGGCAAGAGTGGCGAGATCGCCTACATGGCGATGGAATTCATCGAAGGCGTCGAACTGCGCTCTCTGATCGGCGAGGGGCGACCGCTGCCGGTGCCACAGGCCGTGTCGATCGCGGTGCAGGTAGCCGAAGGCCTTGCCTACGCCCACCAGCGCGGCATCGTCCACCGCGACATCAAGCCGCCGAACATCATGATCATGTCCAACGGCGTGGTGAAGATCACCGACTTCGGCATTGCGCGCATGCGGGCCTCCGAGTCGCTGACGCAGACCGGAATGATGCTCGGCTCTCCGAAATACATGTCCCCTGAGCAGGTGCTCGGGAAGCGTGCCGATGTCCGTTCCGACATCTTCTCCCTCGGGATCATCCTCTACGAGATGCTTGCCGGCACGGGCCCCTTTGGGGGGGAGAACGTCACCGCCCTGATGTATCAGATCGTCAATCTCGCCCCGCCCGCCCCGAGCGTGCTCAATTTCGACGTCCCGGAGCTGCTCGACTACATCGTGGCCAAGATGCTTGCCAAATCGCTCGAGGAACGCTATCAGACAGCAGTCGACCTCGCGCGTGACCTTCACGAATGCGAGCGCCTGCTGGCCGCGCGAGAGGGGGTGCCGCCCCCGCCGCAACGCCCGTCGGCAGCATTGTCGACCGGCCCGCAGGCGTCGATCGTAAGCGACGACGCCAGATCGAGCATCCTAGAGCGCACGTTCGACCGTACGCGTTACGAGGACACCGACAGTGTTCCGACCACCGAAACGCTGACGCGCGGAATGTCGCGCAGCTTCGATTCCGCCGAAGCAACCCAGCATCTCGCCGCTCTCACCGGGCTTCAACCGAGCGAAGAATCTGGAGAGCAGACGCTGACCGCCACGCAGATCCTCAGGTCGGTGCCCAAGCCTGAGCGCCGCGGCTGGCGGCGGCGCGACTGGCTGGTAGTGGGCATCGCCGGACTGCTTGGGGCCTTGGTGGCGCGCGGGATCGTAAGGGGGAAGCGCGTTGAGTAGGACTCGCGCTTACAGTCGCACCGCCAGCCGCAGATGTATCTCCCTCACATAGGCTCGCTGAACGCCACCCTTGCGCTGGCCTGCGCCTGGCTCGCGATTGGGCTTTGCGGTCTCCTGGCGCCAGGGAACATCCGCCTCGCCAGCCGCGTGCTGTTCCCGGCCGGCGCGCTTGTCGGCCTCGCCCTCGCGCTGGTAGCGCTTTCCGCTATGTTCGACCAGCCACAGGCTCGCGTGCTGCCGCTGGGACTGCCGGACCTGCCCTTCCATGCGCGTCTAGACTCGCTTTCGGCCGTGTTCCTGCTAATTCTCGGAGCGGTGTCGGCAGCCGTATCGGTATTCGCTTCCGGCTATTTTCGCAAGGGCGAAGGCACTCCGCCCGGATTGCAGGGCCTCTACTACCACATCTTCCTCGCCAGCATGGCGATCGTGCTCATCGCCGACGACGCCTACTTCTTCATGGTGGGCTGGGAATCCATGGCGCTTTCGTCCTACTTTCTCGTCACCAGCGATCACCGCCTTGCGGAAATCCGGCGCGCCGGCTACCTCTACCTGCTGCTCGCGCACCTGGGCGCAATGGCGATTCTGCTTTGCTTCGGCGCGCTGCAGAGTGGCAGCGGCGACTATAGCTTCGCCGGCATGCGGGAAATCGCGCCATCATCCGGGTGGGCGACCGTCGCCTTCCTGCTGGCGCTGGTCGGTTTCGGCGCCAAGGCAGGACTGCTGCCGCTGCACGCCTGGCTGCCCGAGGCGCACCCCGCGGCGCCCTCCCCAGTATCTGCGCTGATGAGCGCGGTGATGCTGAAGACTGCCGTGTACGGAATGCTGCGCGTCACCTTCGATCTGATCGGATTTCCGCTTTGGTGGTGGGGCGTGGTGGCACTTGCCGCAGGTCTCATATCGGCGCTGTTCGGCGCGATTTACGCGGCGGTGCAAACCGACATGAAGCGGCTGCTCGCCTACTCGTCGATCGAAAACCTGGGCCTGATCGTAGCCGGGTTCGGGCTGACGATCCTGTTCCGCGGCTTCGGCATGAACACACTCGCCGCGCTTGCGCTCACAGCGACCCTCTACCACTGCCTCAATCATGCATTCTTCAAGAGCCTGCTGTTCCTGGCCACCGGCTCCGTTCTGCATGCGACGCGCGAACGCAGCCTCGGCAAGCTTGGCGGGCTGATTCACAGCATGCCCTTCGTCGCGTGGACCGCTCTCGTCGGCACCGTGGCGATCGCCGGGCTGCCGCCGCTTAACGGCTTCGTTTCCGAATGGTTGCTGCTGCAGGCTTTTCTGTTCAGCCCGGGACTGCCCCATTCCTACCTGAACATGCTGGTGCCGATCGCCGCCGCGTCGATTGCGCTGACCGCGGCGCTCTCGGGCTACGTAATGGTGAAGTTCTACGGCGTCGTGTTCCTCGGCCAGCCGCGCGAGGCGAAACTCGTGGACGCACACGACGCCGGGGCCTGGGAGCGCGTCGGCTTGCTGTTGCTCGCCGCAGCCTGCGTTGTCCTCGGGCTTGTGCCCGCACTCGTGATCGGAATGCTCGATCCGACGACCAGAGCACTCACCGGCCACGGCGTGGCGAGCCTGGCGCAGGGCTGGCTCTTCCTCGCGCCGATCGAGCCGCAGCGCGCAAGTTACAGCCCGTTGCTGTTCTTCGTGCTCACCGCCGTTCTGGTCGGGCTGGCGTGGTTCTCGGTACGCGCCTTCTACCACGGGCGCGTCCGGCGAACGGGCCCATGGGATTGCGGATTTCCTCGCCTCGATTCTCGCATGCAAGATACGGCCGAGGGGTTCGGCCAACCGGTCAGGCAGATATTCGAGCCATTCTTCCGTGTCGAGCAGTCGGCGCCGACACCGTACGACGCGCAGCCGCGCTACCGTGAAGTGGTCGAGGACCGCTTATGGAGCTGGCTCTACCTCCCCGTCGCCCGTGCGGTCGACAGAGTCACGTCCCTCATCACCGTGCTGCAACGTGGGCGCATCGCCGTTTACCTGATGTACAGCTTCGCCACGCTGCTCGTGCTGCTGTTCCTCGTGCGATGATGAATCTTCCCGGGATCGCAGCGCAATTCACGGAGCTCGTGCTCGCGGCACTGCTTGCCCCCCTGCTGACGGGGTGGGTCAATCAGTGCCGTGCCTGGCTACAGAACAAGAGTGCTCCGGGGCTGCTCCAGCCGTACCGCTCCCTCAACAAGCTGTTCCAGAAGGAAGTGGTGCTCGCCCGAAGCGCGAGTCCGCTGTTCCGGATCGCCCCTTATCTCATCTTCGGCAGCCTGGCGCTCGCCGCCGCCATTGTGCCGACGCTGGATACCGACCTGCCGCTCAACGCAGCAGCGGACGCGATCGCCCTCGTGGGCCTGCTGGCGCTGGCGCGGTTCTTCATCGCCCTAGCAGGCATGGATGTGGGCACGGCGTTCGGCTCACTAGGCGCCCGCCGCGAGATGATGGTGGGATTTCTCGCCGAGCCGGCACTGCTCATGGTGCTTTTTACGGCTTCTCTCATTTCCGGCTCCACCTCGCTCTCCACGATCGTGGAGACTCTCGCGCACAAGGAATTCGTGATCTACCCGAGCATGGCTTTCGCCGGCGTGGCCTTCACCATGGTGTCGCTCGCGGAAAACGCGCGCATCCCGGTCGACAATCCCGCCACTCACCTCGAGCTCACCATGATCCACGAGGCGATGGTCCTCGAGTACTCGGGACGCCACCTCGCGATGATCGAATGGGCGGCGAGCCTCAAGCTGTTCGTCTATTCCTGCATGGGCCTCGCTGTGTTCTTTCCTTTCGGGGTCGCGCAAGGCGGCGACTGGTTCGGGATCGTCCTCGCGCTGCCGGTAATGCTGGTGAAGCTTGCGCTCGGGGGCGCGGCACTGGCTCTGATAGAAACCCTGAACGCAAAGATGCGCATCTTTCGCGCCCCGGAATTCCTCGGCACTGCGTTCGTGTTCGCGGTGCTCGCCATGCTCGTGCACGTGCTGCTGGAAACTTGACATGCTGGCTCACTACGGCTCGCAGTTGATCAATCTGTTCGCGGCCGTTCTGTTGCTGTTGGCGTTCGCGATGCTGGCGCAGCGCCGGATGCTTTCGCTGATCAACCTATTCGCGGCTCAGGGATTCGTACTCTTTCTCACAACCAGCCTGGTGGCCGCGCTCACCGGCCAGAGCCATCTCTACTGGTCGGCGCTTCTAACCCTACTGCTCAAGGTGCTGCTCCTGCCGTGGATTTTGCACCGGCTGATCCGGCGGCTCCACGTCAAATGGGATGTGGAGACGCTGATCAACATTCCGACAACGATGCTCGTCGGCATCGTGCTCGTGGTGCTGGCGTTCAACCTCGCGCTGCCGATTTCGGAGCTCGCCGGAACGGTCACCCGCGCGACGCTCGGCATTGCGCTCGCCACCGTCCTGCTCTCGTTTCTCATGATGATCACGCGCTCCAAAGCCATCCCGCAGGTGATCGGCTTCCTTGCGATGGAAAACGGCCTCGTCTTCGCGGCCACAGGTGCGGTCTATGGCATGCCGATGGTTGTCGAGCTCGGCGTCGGCCTCGACGTACTGGTGGGGGCGCTGATCCTCGGCATCTTCATCTTCGAGATCCGAGAGCGCTTCGACTCGCTCGACACCCGTCACCTCGAGAAGCTGAAGGAGCACTGATGGTGGAGATGGCCATGCTACTGGGATCGCCGCTGCTTGGCGCGGCAGTGCTCGCGCTGTACGGTCACCGCGAGCGAGCAGCCGAATTCAATGCGGCATTCAGCGTGCTGACCTTTCTCAGCGCGGCTGCGCTCACCGAGCGCGTCATCGAGCATGGCCCCCTGCGCGTGCTCCACCAGCAGTTCTTCGTCGATTCGCTGAACGTATTCCTCGTGGCACTCACTGCGTTCGTCGGCATGACCACGGCAATCTTCTCGCGCCCGTACATGCGCATCGAGCGCGATCATGGACGCGTATCGGCGGCCGGGTTGCGCCTGTATCACAGCATGTATCAGATGTTCAGTTTCACCATGCTGCTAGTTCTGACGACCAACAATCTCGGAATCATGTGGGTGGCGATGGAAGCGGCGACGCTGACGACGGTGCTGCTAGTGGCACTGTACCGGACCCATGCGTCACTTGAAGCCGCGTGGAAGTACTTCATTCTCTGTGGAGTTGGCATCGCACAGGCGCTGTTCGGCACGATTCTCGTCTACTTCGCCGCCGAAAAGGTGTTGGGGCCCGGCGTCAATTCCCTTCTGTGGACGCATCTCGACGCAGTCAAGGGCAGCCTCGAGCCGACCGTGATGTCGATCGCCTTCGTGTTCCTGCTGGTGGGCTACGGCACCAAGGTGGGACTTGTGCCGCTGCACAACTGGCTCCCTGACGCACACGCCGAAGGCCCGACGCCCGTGTCCGCCGTGCTCTCGGGTCTTCTGCTCAACGTCGCGCTCTATGCGCTGATCCGCTGTAAGGTGATCACCGACGGATCGCTCATCGAAGTTGGCGGCATGCCGTTCGCGAGCTCGCTGATGATGGGGTTCGGGCTCCTGTCGGTCGTGGTCGCAGCGTTCTTCCTTTCACGACAGCGCGATATCAAGCGCATGTTTGCGTATTCTTCCATCGAGCATATGGGCCTGATCACTTTCGCATTCGGCATGGGCGGGCCGGTGGCGAGCTTCGCCGGGTTGCTGCACATGACGGTGCATTCGCTGACCAAGAGCGCAATCTTCTTCGCCGTTGGCCACGCCGCGCAGAAGACGGGCACCCAGTTGATGGAAGACATTCGGGGACTCATCCGCATCAACCCCACCGTCGGATGGGGTCTGATGCTTGGCACGGTGGCGATTCTGGGCATGCCGCCATTTGGAGTCTTCGCCAGCGAATTTCTGATCCTTACGCAGGCGATTGCGCTGCACCCCTGGGCCGCTCCGATCCTGCTTGGCGCGCTGGGAGTAGCGTTCGCAGCCATTTTCGGCAAGGTTCAGCCGATGGTGTTCGGCGACACGACCGCGCGGCGCCTGCCTCACCCGCCCGCGCTGCTGCCGGTCTTTACCCATCTCGCCATCGTCCTGCTACTCGGCCTCTACATGCCGCCCTACCTCGCCGGCTGGTATCGCCAGGCCGCGCGCCTGATCGGGTGACCATGAAGCCTGCATTTGCCGGCTTGGAGCTAATTCCGGTCCCGGGCATGGTGCGGGCATGGCGTGTCGAGGTAGACGCCCGCGGCTGGCGCGACACAGCCGAGGCCGCGTTGTCTGCCGGTGCCAGGCTCGGTGCCCTATGGGCGAGCGACGAGCGGGATCTTGGCGGTGGTTCTCGCGTACGGGCGTTGCTTGTCTGTTTCGAAGGCCTCGTTTGCATCGAGCTGCGCTTGCCGGACATCGCTGCGGCATTTCCGGACCTGTCGGATCTGTTCCCGTGCGCGGCACGCATGCAGCGCGCCGCCCACGATCTCGTCGGCGTGCGCGCCGTGACCGCGGACGGGAACGTTGCCGATGAGCGGCCATGGCTGCGGCACGGCGCCTGGCCCCAAGACGTGTTCCCGCTCCGCCGGGACGTCGCGAATGCCTCGGTCTGGCCGGCCGGTCAAGACCGCTACGCCTTCGTGGCCGTCGAAGGCGATGGCGTGCACGAGATTCCGGTCGGTCCCGTGCACGCCGGAACGATCGAACCGGGACATTTCCGTTTCTCGATCGTCGGCGAGCGCGTCTTGAAACTCGAGGAGCGCCTCGGATACAAGCACAAGGGCGTCGAGAAGCGGTTTGAACAATTGGGGCTCGAGGATGCGATTCGGCTGGCCGGGCGCATATCCGGCGACAGCACCGTCGCCTACGCGTGGGGATATGCCATGGCGCTCGAGTCCATGGCCGGGGTGAAGCCCGGCGAGCGGGCAATGCTTCTTCGGGCGCTGCTGCTCGAGCGGGAGCGCATCGCCAACCATCTTGGCGATCTCGGCCATCTGGGCAACGACGGCGGGCTCGCGTTCGGCTTGGCGCAGTTTTCACGCCTGAAGGAGGATCTGCTTCGCGCCAACGAGGGGACCTTCGGCCACCGCTACCTGATGGACCGGATCGTGCCTGGTGGAGTAGCCGTCGACGTCGATTCGGCGGCGATCGCCTTGTTGCTGGACGAGGCCGAGCGGTTGGAGCGCGAACTGGACCGCCTGCGTGCGATCTATGACGACCACGCAGGTCTGCAGGACCGATTTGTCGCCTGCGGAAAATTAACTGCCGAGACGGCCGCTCGGCTGGGGGTTGTCGGGCTGGCAGCGCGTGCGAGCGGGCTGGCGTTCGATGCAAGGGTCTATCCAGCCTATGCCCCGTACGACGCGCTCGAGCCACGCATGTGCACGCGCCGGCACGGTGACGTCGCAGCACGTGTCAATGTGCGGTTCGAGGAGATACTTGAATCTCTCAGGCTCGAGCGACGTATCCTCCGGCAACTGCCGACTGGAGAGAGCCGCGTAGCGCTGCCCGCCATTGCAGAGGGCTCGCTGGGATTGGGATGGATCGAGGGCTGGCGAGGTGAAATATTTGTCGCACTCGAGGCGGGTCCGCGCGGGACAGTCCGCCGCTGCCACCCGCACGATCCGTCCTGGCAGAATTGGCCCGCCCTGGAGCATGCCATTCTCGGGAACATCGTGCCGGACTTCCCGCTCATCAACAAATCGTTCAACCTTTCCTACGCGGGACAGGATCTCTGACGATGCACAAGCTGCTGCGCCAGATTGCAAGGGTCGGAATCAGGACCGAGGTGCCTCCCAGGCCGGATGAGTCTCTACGCCAGCGCAGCGACCGCCTGAGTGACGAAGTGTTGCGCCTGCTCGGCAGGGCACTCACGATCCGCCACGTGGACGCCGGATCGTGCAATGGCTGCGAGCTCGAAATTCACGCAGTCACCAATCCGTACTACAACCTCGAAGGGCTGGGAATTCGCTTCGTCGCCAGCCCAAGGCATGCCGACATGCTTCTCGTGACCGGGCCCGTGTCGCGCAACATGGAGTCGGCGCTGCGCCAGACCTACGATGCGGTGCCCGAGCCGAAATTGGTGGTTGCGGTCGGTGACTGCGGCTGCACGGGCGGGATTTTCGGTGAGGGCTACGCCAGCTGCGGCCACGTCGCGAACGTCATCCCGGTGGACGTTGCCGTTCCGGGCTGTCCCCCTCCCCCGGTGGCGATCATGCAGGGCATCCTGACTGCCGTGCAGCGCAAGCGCTAGCGCTTAATGTTACTGGACGGCCTCCCGGCGGAGCGCCGAGCCACTTCGATCGTCAGCTCCCACCGCAGGACGCAGGCATGGCGTCGTTCGGGTACCCCCTGCAGCTCCAGCTTGCCTTGCCGCCCTGCAAGCTGGGAGTCATGGCAATTTCTATGGCGTTTTGTGCGTTCCAGCCGCGAATCGTGCCGTTATCCTCGACGAGCCATTTGAGCTCGCCATGCTTGGGATCATTGATTGCGGCAAGCTTAATGCCCTTTCCGGCTCCCGAAAGATTGCCGGCCTTTTCCGCCGCGGCGGCGACCTGCTGTTTGGCGCTTGCCGCGCCCGAGATCAAGGCTTCCGCCGCCGCTCGCGACTCCGCACCCGCCATTCTGGGCAGCACTACGGCAACCACGATAAAACCGATGAGCGCTAGCACCGCCAAGCCCAAGAGCACGTTTCTCATTTTTCCCTCCCCCGAATGCCGAAAGCCGGTCCTCGGCCAAGCTACTGATGTCAGAACACTTCAAACATTATTCTTCCGAAACTCTATCATGGAGTGAAAGTAGATTCAGGGCGTAGGAACAACACCACGGATGGACGACTTGCTCACCTACCACCTCAGTGTCGGGGGCCGGGTTCAGGGGGTCGGCTACCGCGACGGGCTGCGCCTGGAGGCGGAAAGACTCGGCGTGACCGGCTGGGTGCGCAACCGCGCCGACGGAACAGTGGAAGCGGTGATCCAGGGTCGGCGCGAGGCACTCGAAGCTCTGGTGCAATGGGCACGTACCGGCCCGCCAACCGCGATCGTATCCGGCCTAACGGTGCGGAACGCCGCAGGGCTGCTGCCGCGCGACCACAGCGGATTCAAGCGCCTGCCCACGACCTAGCCCGCCTGTCGCACGCCTCGTCGCTTCAGGGCGTTGACCACCGAGAACCGCCATGGTCGGCACGCAACCAGCAATGCGACACCCATGCGATGCTCCGGCCCCGCGCTGGTATCCACCTCGGCCAGTTCGTTGAATTCGGCGACTAGCTTCTCCAGCCGCCGCTTCAGCACCACCGCGGATTCCGCCGACATCTCGCGCGTCTCGAAGCGCAACAATTCGAGCGGCTCATCAAAGCGCCCGTTCAGGAACTCCTGGGTCACGCGCCGCCCGTAGGCCTTCTTGACCGGGCCTCCGGCGCGCCACCGGAAATTCTTGGGCACAATTAGCCGCGCGCGCTCTCCGGGGCCCCAAACGATTAACTTCAGGCGCGCAAGACGCGCATAAGCGAGCGTCAACTCGCTCTTCGAAATCGAGAACGCCGCGAGAATCTCGGCGAAGTGCCAGTCGTTCAGCACCAGCCAGAACACCGATAGCAGCCGCTCGTCCTTGGCCAGTGCCGTCTCCTGCTCCCGCGTCAACTCGACCGGCCCCTCCCGTACTCTGTGGCTCATCCGCGCGACCTCGTACAGATCCATCTCGAGCAACGCGAGGATTTCCTCGATGCGGGCAAGAGTGAAATTGCCACGCGAGAACATGCGTTTCACGCTGGGCTCCGAAACGCGCAGCGCGCGGGCAACGTCGGCGTAGGTCAAGCCACGCGAGCGCAGGCATTTCTTCAGCGTCTCGACGAATCGGCCAGATGCGGGCATGAGACTCAAAGTATCAGATTCCGATACTTCTTTCATAGGTATTGATTGGGTCCTGTCAAGACACCAACAATTCACCGCACGTCTCGAACCGGGAGGACACCATGCTGGCAACCCTGTCGCTGCCCCCGCTGCACGATCCCCACTTCGCGCCGTCGCGTACCGTGCGAGCCCGTTCGGCCGACGAACTGCGCCAAGCCATGCGCGATCCCGACAGGGCCGCCATCACACTCGATCCGTCCGACCTTGACCGGGTCCTGCGGCTCGATGCGCCCCGCCAGTTGGTCGAAGTTCAGGCGGGCACACCATGGTCGGTGTTGTGCTCATATCTGGCCGACGCTGCGCCGGACCTGGCACCGTTTGCGAATGCCAATGGAATGCCGCGCACGATCGGTGAATGTGTCGCCATGAACGCGGCCGGACCGGACGGCCGCCCGATAGTTGCGCACGTGGAATCCCTGGCCCTTGTTACTCCCGACGGAGCGCTGCGACGCACCAGCCGCTTCGCGCACAGGGAGTTGTTCGCCTTGGCCATCGGCGGCCAGGGCCTGTTCGGCGTGCCGTATAGCGTTACGCTGCGCCTGGACTCGCTCACGCGCGGCGCGCGCGACCAGAAGCTGCCCGCAACTCTGGAACTCCCGGCTGCCGATTCCGAAGCTCAATCCATGCTCAAGCTACTCGTGCCGCCTCAGAAGCTCGACACCCTGCTGCCGCAAATTCGTGAACGCTGCGCGGATTGGCGTATCCCGATATCCGGAATCGCGGCACGCCGCGTCCTTCCGGAACAGGAAACCGTGCTGCGTTGGGCACGATTCGAATGTGCGGAGCTGACCCTGGGCCTCCCGATTCCGCCCGCGATCGGCGGGAGCGTAAGATCCGTGCAACTGCGTCGTGAGCTGATCGACATCGCGCTCGCCGCCGGCGGCGGCTTCCCGATCGCCGGCACGTTTGACGCGTCCCGCGAGCAGGCGGAATCGTTCTACCCCGAGCTCAAGACGGTGTTCGCCGAGAAGCGGCGCCGCGATCCGGAAGAGCGACTGCAGAACGCCTGGTACGTTCACTATCGCGGCTTGCTTAGCCGTGAGATCTGCCCGGTCCGATGGTCGAACTGAGGCTAGACGCGGCCGCCGGCGTACACCAGGTGGACGTTCTCAGGGGTAAGCCAAGCCGCGAGCTGCTCGAGTAGCTTCGCCTCCGGACGCACCCGCCAGCCGTTGCCAAGCTCGACGTCGCAGGAGGCGAAGCCATTCCTGTAGTGAACGAGTACCGAGCACGTGCCGTCACCGGCTCCACGATATGGAGCCAGCAGGTCAGCCAGCCGTCTCGCATCTGCTTGGCCGTTCATCTCGATGCGCAGGCGCGCTCCAAAGCGTTCACGAACGCCGGCAAGGTCGAGCAGTTCCTCGGCCATCACGCGAACGCCCCCCGAAAATTCGTCCTTCTGTACCTTGCCCTGAACCAGGAGAAGGGTATCTTCCTTGAGCTTGTCGCGGTGCTTCTCGAACAGCTCGTTGAACACGGTGATCTCGAGCTGAGCCGTGCCGTCGTCCAGAAGGACGACCATCATCCTCCCGCGCCGCGTCATCTGACTGCGCGCCGAGGCGACGATCCCCGCCAGCCATGGGCGTCCCTCCGATGCCTGCACCTTGGCGAGCAGCACGCGCGGAAAACCCGCGAGCTCCCGTTCGTAGACGGAGAAGAGATGCCCCGAAAGGCAGAACCCAAGCGCCGCCTTTTCCTCCGTCAGCGTCTGCTTCCGATCCCAGGGCTTCGCCTCGACCGGCCGCAACGCAGCCCCAGGCGCCGCATCGGAGTCGCCGAAAAGGCTCACCTGTGCCGCCTGCCGCTCGGCCTGTTCGGCGGCCTCCATGGCGCGACCGACCGTCGCCAGCATGCTTGCTCGATTCGCGTCGGTTGAATCGAATGCCCCCGCACGCACCAGTGCCTCGATCGCCCGGCGATTGACGATGCGCTTGTCTACGCGCGAACAGAAATCGAACAGGTTCCCGAAGGGTCCCGACTCACGCGCACGCACGATCTCGTTCACGGCGGACTCGCCCGTACCGCGAATCGCGCCCAGCCCGTACCGAATGGTCCTTGCGTCGACGGGGACGAATCGGTACTCGGAGGAATTGATGTCCGGTGACAGCACGGCGAGCCCAATGCCGATGCTGTCCTCATGTATTCCGCGAACCTTGTCAGTGTCGTCCATGACCGCGGAAAAGTTCGCCGCCATGAACGCCGAGGGATGATGCGCCTTCATGAATGCCGTTTGGTAGGCGATCAGCGCATAGGCGGCCGCATGCGACTTGTTGAAGCCATAGCCTGCGAACTTCTCCATCAGGTCAAACAGCTGTGTCGCCTTGCCTTTCGACAGCCCCCCTTTCTCGGCTCCGGCCACGAAGATGTCGCGGTGCTCGGCCATTTCCTCGGGCTTCTTCTTGCCCATCGCCCTGCGCAGCAGGTCCGCGCCCCCAAGCGTATAGCCGCCGATCACCTGCGCGATCTGCATCACCTGTTCCTGGTAGATCATGATGCCGTACGTCGGGCCCAGGATCAGTTCGAGACGCGGATCGAGATACTCGACTCGCTGCTGCCCGTGCTTACGCGCGATGAAATCCGGGATAAGGTCCATCGGACCGGGGCGGTAGAGCGCCACCAAAGCGATGATGTCCTCGAATCGGTCTGGCCGGGCACGCCTGATCAGATCGCGCATGCCCCGCGATTCCAGCTGAAACACTGCCGTCGTGTTTCCGGAGGCAAGCAGCCGATACGTTTCAACGTCATCCAGCGGTATTCGCTCAAGCGAGAATTCCGCCTCGCCCAGTCTGCGCACATACCGTTCCGCCCAGTCGAGCACCGTGAGCGTCGTCAAGCCGAGAAAGTCGAACTTCACCAGCCCCACCGCCTCGACGTCGTCCTTGTCGAGCTGCGAAATGACGTTCGTCGTCCCCTCCGCTGCGTAGAGAGGGCAAAAGTCGGTGAGCTTGCCCGGTGCGATGAGCACGCCACCCGCGTGCATGCCGACGTTCCGGGTCAGGCCTTCGAGCTTCTCGCCGAGCTCGAGCAACTGCCTGACCTCGTCCTCGTTGCGCTCACGCTCGGCCAGCAGTGGCTCCATCTCGCGCGCGTCACGTAGCGTGATCGTCTTACCGGGCTGAAACGGAATGAGCTTTGCGAGCTGGTCGCAAAAACCGTATCCGAGATCGAGCACTCGCCCGCAATCGCGCACAACCGCTCGCGCCGCCATCGTGCCGAAAGTCGCGATCTGCGAGACGCAGTCCTCGCCGTAACGCTGGCGCACGTAGTTGATGACCTTGTCGCGGCCGTCCTGGCAGAAGTCAATGTCGAAATCCGGCATCGATACACGCTCCGGATTCAGGAATCGCTCGAACAGCAGGTCGTACCTGATCGGGTCGAGATCGGTGATGCCCAGGGAATAGGCGACCAGGGAGCCGGCACCGGATCCGCGCCCCGGGCCGACCGGCACGCCGTTCGCCTTCGCCCAGTTGATGAAGTCGGCGACGATCAGGAAATAGCCTGCGAATCCCATCTGGAGGATGGTTTCCAGCTCGAACGCCAGACGTTCCCGGTAGCGGGCCGCGTCCCGCGCGCGGGCGGCATCCTCCGGCGCGGCTTTCGTCAAGCGGCGCTCGAGGCCGGCTTGAGCCTGCTCTCGCAGAAACTGCTCCAGTGTCGCGCCCGGTGGCGTCGGAAATGCGGGTAGGCGATTCTTGCCGAGCTCGATCTCGAGATTGCAGCGGCGCGCGATCTCCACCGAGTTCTCGAGCGCTTGAGGAATATCGGCGAACAGGCGCGACATCTCCAGCTGCGACTTGAAGTACTGCTCAGCGGTGAACAGCTTCGGGCGGCGCCGGTCTCCCAGGACGTAGCCCTGCGATATGCACACCCGCGCCTCGTGCGCCTTGAAATCTTCGGCCGCGAGAAACTGCACCGGATGTGTGGCAACCACCGGCAGCGCGAGCGATGCGGCGAGCTCGGCCGAACGCGCAATCAGCGTCTCACCCTGGGGCGCGCCGGCGCGCTGGAGTTCGATGTAGTAGCGACCAGGGAACAATTTCGCCCACCGGGCTGCAAGCCGTTCCGCAAGAAGGGCATTGCCCGCGAGCAGCGCCTGCCCGACGTCACTTCCCCACGCCCCGGAAAGCGCGATCAATCCTTCGGCGCCGATCTCCTCGATCCACGACTGGCTGATTTCTGCACGCGCCCGATGCTGGTTTCTGAGCCAAGCCCGCGTGAGCAACTCGGATAGCCTAAGGTACCCAGTGTGGGATGCACAAAGCAGAACCACACGAAATGGCTTGTCTCGGTCGGCCTCGTTCTGTATCCAGCAATCGGCCCCGATGATGGGCTTGACGCCCGCACTGCGGGCCGCCTTGTAGAACTTCACCATGCCGAACAGATTGGCCGCGTCGGTGATGCCCAACGCGGGCATTCCATCGGCGGCGGCACGCGCGACTACGTCGTCGATGCGGACGATTCCGTCCGTCACCGAGTACTCGGTGTGCATACGCAGATGGACGAAGCGCGACGCTGTCATGGCAACGAAAAATTCTAACACTGTGGTGCGACGCGCATTCGCCAGCGCTTCGCCCATTGCGAGTACTATCGCGCGTTCCATGCGATCTTCGGACGCTCAGACCAAGCTGGCCGCGCCCGGCCTCGCGCTCGTTGCGCTGATGCTGGGAGCGACATGCATCGCACTGTCGCCGATCTTCGTGCGCGTATCGGAGGCAGGCCCGACCCCCACCGCGTTCTGGCGAGTTGCCATTGCAGTTCCGGTCCTTTGGCTGGTCGTCGCCGTCGTGCCGCGAGACAAGGGCGCTCATGCGACCGGCCTGTGGCCCCTGCTGCTTGCGGCCGGCTTCGCCTTCGCAGCCGACCTGGCGTTCTGGCACACCTCGATCAAGCTCACGTCGGTCGCAAACTCGACTCTGCTTGCCAATCTCGCATCCATCTTTGTCACGCTGGCGAGCTGGTTGCTCTGGCGTCAACGGCCGAGCAAGCTGTTCCTGTTCGGGCTCGCCGCCGCGCTCGCCGGCGTGGCCACGCTCGTGCGCGCGAGCGTAGCTACGTCCTCGAGCGGCCTCGCGGGTGACGCGCTAGGCATCGTCACGGCGATGTTCTATGCCTGGTACCTGCTTACGGTCAAAGGCTTGCGCAACAGGGGTGTGACGGCGCTGCGGTTGATGGCCATCACCAGCAGCGTGACGGCGATGATCCTTCTACCGGTGGCGCTTGCCTCCGGCGAGCCGTTCTTGCCCCAGACTGGCTTGGGCTGGCTCAAACTCATCGGACTTGCGCTTGTTTCGCACGCCGCAGGCCAGGGACTGATCGCCTACGCGCTCGCGACTCTGCCGGCCGCCTTCTCGTCGGTTAGCCTGCTGTTTCAGCCCGTGATGGCCGCCGTCCTTGCCTGGGTGCTGCTCGGCGAGCCGCTGACCCCGGTCCAGGTGGCGGGCGGCGCCGTCGTGCTGGCGGGAATTTACGTCGCGCGGCGCGCTTCGGCCTAGCGCACGAGCGCCTGCGGCTCGCCCGGGTCGCCTGCCTCGACTACGCCGATTTCGTACACAGTCTCGCCCGCCGCACGCAGCACCGCGGCCGCGGGCGCCGCGTGCTCTTTCGCGACGACGGCGACCATCCCGATGCCGCAGTTGAACACGCGGTACATTTCGTCGTCGCTCACCCCGCCCTGCGCCTGCAGCCATTGGAACAACGGGGGACGTGGCCAAGCCCCCGCGCGAATCACGGCGCGCATGCCCGGAGGCAGGATGCGCGGAACATTTCCGGTAATGCCGCCGCCGGTGATGTGCGCCAGCCCCTTGACCGGCACCCGGTCGAGCAGCGAAAGCACGGGCTTTACGTAGATCCTGGTCGGAGCGAGCACCGCCTCGCGCAGCGGAACGCCCTGGAACTCGATGCTGGCATCGGGCTTTGCGCGCTCCAGTATTCTGCGAATGAGCGAGTAACCGTTGGAATGCGCGCCGCTGGACGCGATTCCGAGGATCGCATCGCCGGCCGATATCGAGCGGCCGTCGAGGATGCGGTCGCGCTCCACCACGCCAACGCAGAACCCGGCCAGGTCGTACTCGCCCTCGGGGTACATCCCGGGCATTTCCGCGGTCTCACCCCCGATCAGCGCGCACCCAGCAAGCTCGCACCCGCGCGCGATTCCTCTGATTACTTCCGTGGCGATGCGCTGATCGAGCTGGCCACACGCGAAATAGTCGAGAAAGAACAGCGGCTCGGCGCCCTGCACGAGCACGTCGTTTACGCTCATCGCAACCAGATCGATGCCCACCGTATCGTGGCGATCGAACGCAAAGGCGAGCTTGAGCTTCGTGCCAACGCCGTCGGTCCCGGACACGAGCACCGGGTGCCGGTACTTTCCGGGGATCTCGCACAGCGCACCGAACCCGCCGATGCCCGCAAGCACTTCCGGACGCATCGTCCGCTTGGCGAACGGCTTGATCGCCTCGACGAGAGCGTCCCCCGCATCGATATCGACGCCTGCGTCGCGATAGGAAAGACTGTCGGGCATGGAGGTGGGCCGCTCGGCGGCGCGCCGCAGCAGCGTGATAAAGTTTCGTGTTTGCCGGAATTCTACCCTTCAAAGGGAATACCGGGTTCTCCGGCCTGCGAAGCCGCGGGATCGGCCATATCCCTCCAAGCCTCCGATGAAACAACTGCCGCTCGCGATTTCTCCGACGCCGGAGCCCACCTTCGACAACTTCGTTCCTGGCGAGAATGTCGAAGCACTCCAGCACGTGCGGGACCTCGCAACCGGCCGCCTGCGCGAGGCCGTCGTTTACCTGTGGGGCGCGCCGGGATCCGGGCGAACCCACCTGCTACGGTCCGCCGCGCATGCAGCCGGGCCCGGCCTGAGACTCACAGTGACCGACGACGTGGAATCGCTGGACGAGACGGCGCAACTGGCCCTGTTCAACGCCATCAACGCAGCCAGAGAGGGGATCGGTGCCGTGCTAGCGTCAGGCGCGTCGCCACCCGCGCAGCTCGCACTGCGCCCGGATCTCCGCACCCGGCTGGCGTGGGGCCTTGTCTACCAGCTCAAACCCCTCACCGACGACGACAAGGTCCGCTACCTCAGCGTCGAAGCCCAGCGCCGCGGTTTGAGAATCGGCGAGGACGTTGTCTCCTACCTTCTCACCCGGCTGCCGCGCGACCTGCCCTCGCTCGCCGCGGTGATCGCGTTGCTCGACCGATATTCGCTCGCCGAGCAGCGCCACATTACATTGCCGCTGGTGCGCGAAGCGCTCAAGGCGCACGATAAATGAACCTCAGCTTGTTCGACCTGGACAACACGCTGCTGGCCGGCGACAGCGACTACGAATGGGGACAGTACTTGGTCGACCGCGGCGTGCTCGATCGCGCGACCTACGAGGCCCAGAACCAGCAGTACTACGACCAGTACGTCGCAGGCACGCTCGACATTCACGAATACCTCGGGTTTGCGTTACGACCGCTCGCCGAGCACACTGCCGAGGATTTGAAACGCTGGCACGCCGCATTCATGCGCGAGCGCATCCTGCCGATGATCGGCGCTCGATCCCGCGCGCTGGTCCAAAGGCACCTCGATGCCGGCGACCTGTGCGCCATTGTGACCGCCACCAACAGCTTCGTGACCGCCCCTATTGCGCACGAGTTCGGCATTACGCACCTCATCGCTACGGAGCCCGAGTCACGTGGCGGGCGCTTCACCGGGCGCGTGGCCGGCACACCGTGCTTTCGGGAAGGCAAGATTCGACGTGTCGATTCGTGGCTCGCCGTACAGGGTCGCGGGCTGGAAGACTTTGCGGTAAGCACTTTCTACAGTGATTCGCACAACGACCTACCATTGCTTGAGCGGGTGAGCCGGCCGGTTGCCGTAGACCCTGACCCTCAACTGGCTGCCGAGGCGGTGGGCCGAGGGTGGCCCACAATCTCACTGCGCGGGTAAAATCCGGCCCCTCGATGATCAAACGCTTCATCCGACGTGTCTTGGGGCTCGCTTCGCAGGCTCCATTGCGCGTACCGAGCCACAAGCACGGCTTGTCACGCAATGACTTGAGCGCTGGAGCTCTCAAGGTATGCGATGCCTTGCGTGACGCCGGCTTCTCGGCTTACGTGGTGGGTGGGGCCGTGCGCGATCTGCTCCTCGGGATCGAGCCGAAAGACTTCGACGTGGCTACCGATGCCCGGCCGGAGCAGGTCAAACCCCTGTTCCGCCGCGCCCTCCTAATCGGACGTCGATTCAGATTGGTGCACGTGGTGATCGGCCAGGAGACGGTCGAGGTGTCGACGTTTCGCGCCACCGATACCGAAACAGCGCAGAAAGACGAACATGGACGTGTCCTGCGCGACAACGTTTTCGGCAACCAGGAAGAAGACGCGCTGCGGCGCGACTTCTCCATCAACGCCCTGTACTACGACCCGTCGACCGAAGAGATCGTCGACTATCACGGAGGACTCGCCGACCTGCGCAAGCGCTCTCTGCGCATGATCGGCGATCCGGAGGTCCGCTTCCGTGAGGACCCGATCCGAATGCTCCGCGCCGTCCGTCTGGGGGCAAAGCTGGGCCTCACGCTCGATCCGGCCACACGCGCCCCGATCCGCCGGCTGGCCTCCCTGCTGGAGGTCGTGCCACCGGCACGCCTATTCGACGAAATGCTGAAACTCCTCCTTTCTGGCCATGCCAGCGCCTGCCTGCGCCAGCTGCGCGAGGAAGGGCTCCACCATGGTGTGCTCCCGCTGCTCGACGTCATACTCGAGCAGCCGCTCGGCGAGCGCTTCGTCACCTTGGCGCTCGCGCAGACCGACGAGCGTGTCAAGACCGACCGCCCGGTATCGCCTGCGTTTCTTTTCGCGGCGTTGCTGTGGCATCAGGTGCTCGCGGCGTGGAAGGCACGTGAGAAGCACGGCGAGCGCACGTTGCCAGCGATCGAGGCAGCAATGGACGAGGTTCTCGACGCGCAATGCGAAAAGCTCGCCATCACACGGAAGCTCACCGCCACCATGCGCGAGGTCTGGACCATGCAGCCGCGATTCGAGCAGCGCTCGGGTCAGCGCCCCTATCGCCTGCTTGAATCACCGCGTTTTCGCATGGCGTACGATTTCCTGGCGCTGCGCGCGGCGAGCGGCGAGGTCAGCGCCGATCTGGAGGCCTGGTGGCGGGCATTCCAGGGCGCTGACCACGACACGCGTGCCGCCATGCTTCTTCCGGAAGACGAACCCCGAAAACGCCGCCGGCGCCGCAAGAAGCGGCCCGGCGCTACACCCGCGCCGCAGTCGCCGTGAGCGGCGCCATCGCCTACATCGGACTGGGCTCCAACCTCGACGCTCCGCACGAGCAGGTGCTGCGCGCGTTCGAGGAACTCGATCGCCTTCCCAGCACGCGGCTCGTACGTCGCTCCGCCCTCTACCGCAGCACGCCGCTCGATAACGTGGAGCAGCCAGATTTCGTGAACGCCGTCGCGCGGCTTCAGACCGACCTCGAACCCCGGCGCTTGCTCGCCGCGCTGCAGGCGATCGAGGCGCGGCACGGCCGCGAGCGCCCGTTCCCCGCCGCCCCGCGAACGCTCGACCTGGATCTTCTGCTCTACGCCGAGACCGCGATCGTTACGCGCGAGCTGACCGTGCCGCATCCGCGCATGCACGAGCGTGCCTTCGTGTTGATGCCACTCGCCGAGATCGATCCCCAAGCCGCGATTCCGGGCCACGGCCGGATCGACGAACTGCTTAGCCGCTGCATCGGTCAGAAGGTGGAGCGCATCGCATGAGCGCGCAGTTCCGTTATATCGTAGTCGAGGGCCCGATCGGGGCGGGCAAGACTAGCCTCGCGCGGCGGCTCGCCGCGCGCCTTGGCGCCGACTTGCTCCTCGAGCAGCCGGGAGACAACCCGTTTCTAGGGCGCTTCTATCAGGACATGCCGCGCTACGCTCTGCCGACGCAGCTGTTCTTCCTCTTCCAGCGTGCCCGGCAAGTCGAGCCACTGGCGCAGCCCGACATGTTTTCCCGCGCCACCGTGTCCGATTTCCTGCTCGACAAGGATCCGCTCTTCGCGCGAGTCACGCTCGCGGGCGACGAGCTTGCACTCTACGACCGCATCTACGGGGCTCTGCGCCCGCACGCGCCGGCGCCCGATCTAGTGATCTATCTGCAGGCGCAACCCGATACGCTGATCGAGCGGGTGAAGCGACGCGCGGCCTTGTTCGAGCGCGGCATCAGCGAGGAGTACCTGGCGCTCCTCGCGGAGGGTTACGCGCGCTTCTTCTACGGCTACACGGCCGCGCCGGTGCTGATCGTGAACTCAGAGAACCTGAATTTCGTCGAGCGCGACTCGGATTTTGAGTTGCTCGTCGAGCGCATGCGTGGCATGAAAAGCCGCCGCGAGTATTTCAACCTGGGCTGAAGCGTTGATGCGGATTGTGCGCGACATTGCCACGCTCCGCCAAGCGCGCGGAGGGGGAACGCTTGCCTTCGTCCCCACGATGGGGAACCTGCACGAGGGTCATATGGCCTTAGTCCGCACGGCTCGTACCGTAGCGGACAGAGTGGCGGTCAGCATCTACGTCAATCGGCTTCAATTCGCGCCAGGTGAGGATTTCGAGCGGTATCCGCGAACCTTCCAGGCCGACTGCGAGAAACTGGAACGCGAGAACGTAGATCTGGTTTTCGCCCCGGATGAGCCCGTGCTCTACCCAGAACCGCAGCGCTACATCGTCGACCCGCCGCCGATCGCGAACGAGCTGGAAGGCCGCTTCCGGCCGCGTTTCTTCCACGGCGTGGCTACCGTAGTACTCAAGCTGTTCAACTGCGTGCAGCCGTCGGCTGCAATATTCGGCAAGAAGGACTACCAGCAACTGATGATCGTGCGCGGCATGGTGCGGCAATTCAATTTGCCGATCGAGATCATCCCGGGAGAGACCGTACGCGAGCCGGACGGTCTTGCGATGAGCTCGCGCAATGCCTATCTGTCCGCGTCGGAGCGCACCGAAGCCCCGTACTTACTCCGAGCGTTGCTCGGGGCAAGAGGTCGCATCGCTGCAGCGGAGCGCGACTTCGCTGCGATCGGCGCGGAGGCCATCCGGTCACTCGCCGCGAGGGGCTGGAAGCCTGATTACGTGGAAGTGCGCGAGAGGCGCACGCTGGCCGCACCCTCAGCGGAAGATCGCGACCTAGTGCTGCTCGCAGCCGCGCGCCTGGGCGAAACGCGGCTCATCGACAACGTCGAGGTGTGACTATCCCGGGTAGGGCTCGAACGTCATGGCTTCGACGGCGCAGCCCATCGCGCTCGCGAGCTGGTCCATGACCTCGTCGGTGAGCGGAACGGCCGCGAACTCGGCCTGCGCGCCCTTGGCGGCAATAAAGCTCATCGCTGCATTCTCGGTACTCCATGTGACCACCGGATCGGGTGTCACTCCAGGCACCCTTCGGCACACCGGAAAGCCGTCCGTCTTGTAGACGATCGCGTACATGTTGCCTCCTTCGTAATCCCCTGCGCGCGAAGCCGTTCGGCTTGAATCTAACCGATCGTCGCTGAGTCCGCCAGAGAACCCACGGTGACGAAGAGTTGCGCTAACGCAGATATCGCGCGGCCAATCGTGGATCTCGATCGACGCCGTATGCGCGTAGTCGGCAACCCACCGGTCCGTGGCCACGCGGGGAAAGCTGCATAGGGACCAAGGATGCGAGGAGCGGGTTCGATCGTCGAACGAGTTCCATGGCTACGTTCTCCGGACCTCCGCCGCGCATATCGGTCAGAGCAATCCTACCGGGCGCCATCACATCGCCCTGCTCCTGTCAGGCTGCAACTCCGCCGGCAGGAGCAGATCGGCTGACGAATCTGAAAAGAGTTACCTGAGGCACCCGAAGAGTGCACGGAATTGAAGGTGCGCTCGATTCAAGCGCCCCTTCGATTTTCGGCCAATCTCGGACGCCTTAGCGCCTTCTGGCGCCCGTGGCGCAACTGCCGGAAAACAGGGCCCGCGTTCTGCAAAAAGGCCCGCCAATGCCCCCATTCGGGTCGCTCGCGTCCAATACGGGGCATCGAAACCATCTTAGGAATTCGGACAATAAGCCTAATTTGTCACACTTTTCCGGCCCATGAAACATTGCACACGTTTACGTTCGGGCGTTTAATTGGCTCGTGAAGCCTTGGGGTCGGCATGGCGCCGGACCCGGGCGGCGCCGGATCCGCCCTCGTTTCGGGGGCTCTTTAATCGGGGAAGGAGAACCAAATGAGCAACATGCGCGACGCAATCGGCCTTCGTATGCCCT
>JBAUTZ010000320.1:0-1805 GCA_049582445.1 Burkholderiales bacterium | reverse complement strand
CCAGCACCGTGACGCCGGCGAGCGTGGCCAGCGCCAGGCCGATGGGCCAGGGCGCCTCTCCCTCCTCGCCGTGCGCCGCGCTGGCGAACAGCTCGCGGTGCGTCTTGAGCGAGAACAGCATGCCCAGCCCGTAGGCGACGATGAGGAGTACCGCTAGGCCGACGCTGAGCTTCTGCGTGAACGCTGTCGATGCCGCCGAGTCGGCCGTGCCGACCGCGGACGGAATCATCAGGGCGACCGTCGCCAGGAACAGCAAACCCGCCTGCACGCGGGCGCTCACCCGGTTGTATTCCTGGATGTGGTGCTTGAGTCCCCCGAGCAGAAACGACGCGCCGAGCATGAACAGCGCGTTGGTGACGATCGCGCCGGCGATCGACGCCTTCACCAGCATGTACTGCCCGGCGCGCAGGGCGGCCAGCGCGATCACCAGCTCGGTTAGATTTCCCAGCGTGGCGTTGAGCAGTCCGCCGGCCGCGTCGCCCGTCTTCGCGGCGACCGATTCCGTGGCGTGACTCAGCAGCGCAGCCAGCGGCACGATCGCGAGCACGGAGAGCACGAAGAGCAGCGTGTGCGCTTCCGGCTTTAGCTTCGCGGCCGCAAACACCACCGGCACGAAGGCCAGCAGCCAGAGCAGCGGGTTACGGCGGATCTCCTTCAGCAGGGGGTTGATTCTCACTTGACCGTGTACCCGCGCCCCTCCAGGCACGCCGTCTCGTCGCTTTTCTGCTGTTCAGGTGTCTGCCCCTTGGCGGGATAGACGATCTGCTGCGCGCTCGCATCGCAGATCATCGCTGCGGTCAGCGCAAACATCCATGCTGTTCGGATTTTCATACAGGGCTCTCCTTCAATGCCGTAGACGAGGATGCTGTCCCGGCTAAGTGTCAGACAACGCCCCGTAATCCGTTTGAGTAAGATCAAACGGACGACGCCTAAGTAATGTGCGACGGTAAGCGGCGAACGACGGCCCCGAAAAGGTGACCGCCCGCATCGGCGCCGCGGCGGCTCAGTTGAGCGCGCAGGCTCCCGGTCCGCCCGGGTGACCGCAGGATCCGCAGGGACCTGCGGCAGGTGCGGTTTCGGCGGTCGATCCGGCGGTAGCGAAGACGGACAGCTTCTTCTCGAGCTCCGTCGACTTGCAGGTCGGGCAGTCGGGCGTGCTCCCCGAGCGCACCAGGGTTTCGAACTCGTGCCCGCACTTCTTGCAGGCGTATTCGTAGATCGGCATGGTCCGTATTGTAGCTAAAGCGGATCGAGTGGGTAGATCGGCCGCCGCACGCGTTTGAAGTCGAGCTGCGAGTAGTCCGAGGTGCAAACCCCGGTGCCCGCGCACTCGATCACGCTCTTGGCGAGCGGCCCGAGGCCGGCACGCCAGTGGACGCGGCTCTTGAGCATCAGGTACTTCTTCTTCGCCGGGTCCATGCCGAGCGCGCGGAACGCGCCGATGTCGTAGGGCTCGGTGTGGCGCGTGATCACCGCGATCTCGACCTTGCCGGTGTCGAGCACCGCCGATAGCCCCATGTCCATCTGCTCGCCGCGCGCCATCGGACCCTCGTTGCGGTAGGCGCCGTCGATGATCCGCTTCACCGTGCCGCTCACCTGGCGCGGCGTGCCCTTCAAGCCGAGGCTCGGCATGTCGCTCTTGCCTCCCAGCTGAAGCGTGACGCGCGCGCCGCGGCCGGCCCGCTTCATCTGCTCGGCGGCCTGCGGGTCGCAGATGGCGAACGCGGCGGCGTTCTCCAGCCCCGCGTCGAGTATGGCGCCGAGCACCGTCATCGTGTCCATGGTGCCGCCGGAGGCGCAGTTGT